>NZ_JBIPKH010000001.1:0-345961 GCF_044068625.1 Desulfurivibrio modestus | reverse complement strand
TTAATAAGGAGCAGGGTTGGGGTGCGTTGCACCCCGAACTGAACCGCCAGGTCCGGCCGAGCCATGATATCGATGGGCTTAACCTCCCAGCCGTGCCGGGCAGTGAAATATCCCAGAATCTTTTGTTGCTCGACACAAAAGGTGCAGCTCGGATCGGTGAAGAACAACAAAGCGTGATCGTGTCGAGCAGCGGCAACGACACCGACAATCTCCTGGCGCTGCTGTTGGACCCTGGCCCTGACCCCCGGCATGGCGACGGGGTATGCCTGGCTCTGGTCAAATTCACCGTGCTTCTGGGTAACGTAGGCAGCCACGTTGGTGAATGCCAAAGCCTTGCGCCGGGCAATATCCTGGATGGTGATGTATTCCAGCATGTTTTCCTCGGTGGGTCGGCGCACGGCCTCCTTTTGCAGATCCATCAGCAGGGTGTGGAAGTCATCCGGGTGCATATCCCATAGTTCTTCCATGCTAAAAGCATGTAGCGAGGGAATCGGCCGGGCCGGAATCTCCTGCTCCATCTCTTCAATTTCCAGCTCAATCGGCGGATCTTCATACCAGAACCAGCCACGCTTGGTGTCCTGGTAGAACAGCGCGGGTTGGCCGGTGGCAGCCGGTGGAGCCGCCAGCAGGCCGAACAGCAGCAGTCCGCTACCAAAAAGGCCAGAGAGGATATGCTTTGTGAGTGATCTCTTCAATGTCGATAAACCCCATATAGCGGCTGTCATAACTGCGTTGATGGTGGCCGGACATGAATACCCTGCCGGTCGGCACCACCCCGTTGAACTGCCATTGCGGCAGCGGCTCGCCCAGACTGTTGACGGTTAGTGCCCGGCCCAGGAATTCTCCGTTGCAGAAGAACTCGCCTTCGATCACGTTGAGCCGGTCACCGGGCAGGCAAGCCGCAAACTTGGTCAGCCGGTGTCCGTCGTAGGGGAACACCAGGTAGTCGCCGGCCTGGATGCGATGTTCGACCGGTCTGCCCCCGAGGAAGAAGAGCTTATGCCTGACCGACTCACCCAAGGCCAGGCTCAGGCGGCTCGGCAGGATGGCCCCCAAAAGCACGGCCACCAGCATCACAAGCAGGAACCCTTTTTCCCTAGGGTTTAAGTTCGATATCCTGAGCATTTCTCAGCACCACCTCTTTGAGAATTACGACATGATTGCCAGGCACACTGGTCAGGGACACTTCCAGACTGTCAAGGGCGGCTCGCAGGCCATTGTCGTCAATCTCGCCGGCCAGCAGCCGGTCACGCTGCTCCTGGATGAAACCCTTGAAGTCCACCGCAACCACCTTCTGGGCGTATCGCTGGTCGTACAAGCCGACGGCAAGGGTGACCGTCATCAGGCTGATCAAGACGGTGAGCGTGATCACCTCAAGGTAGCCGGGTCCGGGCCGTCCGTTGGTGGATTTGGTTGTTATTTTTTCTTGCATGCAGGCACCTCTTTTTTTTCTCGCCGGCAATAATCAGCCAGCGCGTCGAGCAGCACCTTGCGCAGGGTACTCTTTTTCAGAACTACTATCGCCCTGGCTTCTCGCCACAATGGCACTGGAATCTCACGCAGGTAAAAGCTGGTTTCATTCTCAGGCATCGCAAACCCCTCAGAACGGAACATCGTCGCCTACAGGCGGCTCGGGCAACGGAACGTTTGAATCCATGCTGGGGGGGACCGCCCGGTCGGCGTTCTTGGGGGTAAGCTTTTTCATGTCGCGGACGACGATCTCGGTCGCCCAATGATCCTCGCCGTCCTGGTCTTGCCATTTGCGCGTCTGAATGCGCCCCTCGATGTAAACCCTGGTGCCCTTCTCCAGCAGCTCGCCGCACACTTCCGCCATCCGTTTGAAGGCGACGATCCGGTGCCACTCGGTCTGCTCATGCTTATTGCCGTCCGGCTTGCGCCAGACCTCGGTGGTGGCCAGGGAAAAGGTGGCTACGGGATCGCCGGCCTGGGTGTGGCGGATTTCCGGGGCAGCCCCCAGGTTGCCGATGAGGATGGCCTTGTTGATCATGGTTTTTCTCCTTCCTTGAGTTAATTGGTTCCCTGCAAGGCCCGGATCAGGCCGGCCAGGGTTTCACTTTTGGCTTCGCGGTTTATTCGCTCCAACAGGTAATCCAGCGCGGCGTCACCCTCGATGATGAAGGCCGAGCCGGATGGTTGCTCAATCTCGACCGAGGGTACGTTGGCGGCATAAACCACCGCGGGGGCCCTGGTGATGCCATATTGGCGGAACAGCAAGGGGTTGATCTGGATGTTCACCTGGAAAAGGTCGCATTTAGCCCGGGTGGGATTGCAAGAGGGGTCTTTTTTGCGCAAATTTTGCAGATATTGAATGGTCGGACGAATTTTCTCCATGCCGCCAATGAAGCCGCGCATGACCATTATCAGGTTGGGTTCTTGCGCCCGCTCAATCATGGTCATGTAATTTTTCAGAGTGCTTTCCGGCACCGAGCTTGAAATAAGGAGGTACACCCGTTCATGGTCAGCCAGCAGGCCGGGCACAAAATCATTGGTGGCCTCTGCCCCATGATTTTGGCCGTATTCGTTTAGCACATCGGCAAAAATGGTTTCCCTGAGCCGCTGTTCCTCCCTTTTGATTCTTGCTTGGTGTTCAGGAGCGTTGAACTGTCGAAAAAGCTCTTCGGCAGCCTGTCGGGCTTTTTCGGCATGGCTTGATTGCTGATCCGGCATTTCCAAGGACTTGGCCAGTTCCTCGGCCTGGCGAAGCTGGTTCGCAATATCGCTCATGCCCATGTTCGACTCCTGGCCAGAGGTGATATTGGCCCAGAGGAGGCAGGTTAGAGGCAATATGGTTATCAGTTTTCGCATTCTCTTCTCCCTATGACGCGCAGCAGGCCCGCTTCCAAAACAGCATCCAGAGAAATTCATCTCCAGGACCTTTGGCGCCTCGGTAGGGAGGGTTTAGCCCGGTGCCGTAGAAAAACTGGCTTTTGCCGATGGGATAAGCGGTCCTGCGGACAGCCGGCCGCACAGCGTGCAGCTTGTAGTTGCTTTTGCGCCAGATCGGCATGGGCACACAGTAACAGAGGTCGATTCCGGCATCACAAACCAGGAGCTGGCGGTGCAGCTTATAGAGCAGCCTGGCGGCCACGCCGGCGTTGGCCTGGATCAGATTCTCGTTGTCGATGTGGCCGGTCATGGAGTAGGCGCTGCCCGAGCTGCCGATACACCAGTACATGGCGTCCAGGGGAGCCCAAACATTGACCGCGACGGAATCGGCAATGCAGGATATCTGGGCAATGGGATTGGCGAACAGGATAGCCTCGGGATGGATAATGGCAGAGGCTTCGGCATCCTGCCAGAGGCTGTCCAGCTCAGTCATGTACCCGAGGTCCATGCCGCCCCCATCGACACACCTGGTGTCGGTGAACATGCCCATTATGGCCCAAACCGGGAATATCCAGTAGTGGGCCTGGGCAAAGCTGCTCATCTCCTGAGAGGCTGGGTCCATTTCCGCGTTTTTGCCGGACAGGTAAGCGCCACTGAAGCCACCACCGGCTCCCTCCTCCCCGGGGGCTCCCTCCCCCCCGGGTCCTCCCTCCTCCCCGGAAGATTCGTCAAAGTGCTCTCCTAGAAAAGGGAAATAGTAAGGGGTGGCCACGGTTTCGATCATTCGAGCCGGCTCCCACATGCTCAGGGGAACTCCGTAACGAATGGCCTCTTCACTGTATTGGCAGTAACAAGTGGGCTCGGAGGCCGCGTCATCGTTGTCATAGTTGTTGCTGCCGGTGATTTCGACTCCGCCAATTTTGATCGGGAAAATCTCATTCCAGGAGACTTCGGAGATCGGGTTCATCATGCTCCCGCTCTTGATGCCGGCTTGGGCCGGACAAACTCCAGCCAGCGCCAGGATGGTGATGATTGGGAAGATTTTGGTTTTCAAGGTTGCTCCTGCTGGTCTTCGACGTAAACCTCTTGAACCTCAATGAATCGGCCTTTTTGTCTTACAACCGACGGCACTGAGGTCAGTCTGAACCGATCTGCCATTGGTGGGGACAGATAAAACACGGGGCGTTCCAAGGCTCTGATCAGCCCGATATAATCGCCGTCGGTGAGTATCAGCCGGACCCGGAAGTCGTCCGCATGGTCGGAGGCGGAGAACCACTCCACCTGAAGGGGATCGGAACCGTTAATGACCACGAAAATGCTGGTCATGGACACATAGTCCAGGGGGTTGAAGGTGAATCCCTTGGGGTAGAGAATGCCGCCCTTGCCGTCCGGGATATCCATCTCCAGGCTGTAGGTCATATCCACCAGGAATACCCGGTCGCGTTGTGTCTTGGGCAAGGTCCGCAGATCGGTTGGTCGATACTGGCTTATTGTCTGCCGCATCTTCTCCTTGTCGAATACCGACTCCCAATCCACCCGGGCTGCCGCCTCCATTATCTCGGCCAAGGCATCCTTTTCGGCCAAATCAAAGGTCTGGCCCGCCGTTCCCAGATGCTTTGCGGCCATGGCCATGGTGGTAGCCGCGGCCATGGTGCCCACCATCAAGATCGCGGCGATGACAGTTTTTGCTCTCGGCATTGAAGTCAAAATCCTCCTACCCCCTTTTATCCGGCGCCGGAGAAAATAGTTTAGCTACTGGGTGTGCTGGAAAAAGTCTTGCATGGCCTCAATGGCCTGCTGTTGCACGGTTTCCGATGCAGCGTGGGTGATATCGCCCGTGAACTCGCTTAGGTCGATCTGGGAAAAATCGAGCATTTGAAATTCTTCCGGGGAAAACCCCTCGCAGTTTGGAGTCTCGGGCGTTCCCCAACCACCGTTGATGCCGAATTTATGGAGTTGCGGCCGGCCCTGCTGGTTGATGATGCGGGCCAGCTTGGAGTTGAAGACGCAGTAAACGTTTGTCTTCTGGATGCAGCCGATCAAGGGTATTCTGGTCTTGCAGTATTCGCCGACGTAATGGGTGACCCCGGCGCTTATGGCCTGGGCGGTTTTGAGGCTTTCTTCTCTGCAATACATAAGTTCCACGTCGGGGAAAACCTCAACTCCGTCGGCGGCGGTGGTGGTGCAACAATTTCTGTAGAGGGTGGCGGCTCCAGGAGGTTGGCATTCGCCGGGCCGCCCGGTGAAGATTCTAATAAACCCCAGGCACGCCCCGGTTTCTGGGTCTATCTCACCATCATCCCGCAGGTATGAGGGGTCGCCATCGGTCTGTTCAGGCCCGCCGGTCAGGCCCACGTCAACACAGGTAATCGGCGAGCATTTGTTAACCCCGTTGCCGTCATCAGCGCAGATGAATTCGTGGCCGTGAGGGCAGTCGTAATCCCCCAAGTAACAGGCCCCCTCGTCAGGGTCGTATGTGCCCTCCAAGCACACAGGGGGCCTTTCGCAGCGATGTCTCCCGGCAACATAGTGATATCCCCACGTGCAACCGAGAAACAGTGAAACCGGTCGGTAACAGACATCAAGCGTGGCATCCAGAATACCTCCGCTGGGGCAGGTGGGTTCGGCAAAAGATGGCGTGCACGTGACGGCATCATGGGGGCAGACTCCGTTTATGCAGTCGATTACCTCGCCCTCTCCCCCCAGGTAGTCGTCACCATCCAAATCCTTGCTGCACACTTCGTCGTTCCAGAGATCGCCTAGATCCGCCCAAGAGGGTGGTGGCGTCAGGAGCGACAAGCACAAAGCAAGGGTTCCGGCAAGACCAATACGCTGATGGAATTTCATTTCTTGACCCCATCGGAACAGATCATATCCTTACCCGCACTATCCAGTGCGCTCATAATGGACGCCGCTTCGGCGAACTCATTAAGGCATCCGCATGGGGTGACGATCTCCTCACCGGGTTCAACGGGGCAGGTGACTTGATCAACGCAGGTACGGTAAAAAAAAGACCAGCTTTGAATGGAGATCTGATAGGTTGCCCTGGTCCCCGAAGGGGAGACTTGGGTGTCCTCCTCTGGGGCCCTGGTTTTGCAGACGTGCAGACAGCTATCGGTGGCGGGTAATTCCGGCATGACGATGGTTCCAGACTCGCCCTGCCAGGTTTCATAATGGATGGTGTTGCCTGGCTCATTGGCCAGGGTGGAGCGGACAACGGTGTTCGCGGCCTTCATTATGTCGGTGAAATCGAAAGCGCTGTCACCTTGACACAAGTATTGGCGATCCTTTTTCCACCAGTTGCGAGTTATGGTCTGGCTGCAGATCCCCGACCCGAAATCACGGCTGCTGGGCAAGGGGTTCAGGAAGGTGGGGTTAAATGAGGTGTAGGTGGTAACTCCATCCACGTTTTCATGGCGCAGGTTGCAGCCTGAGTCGTTTGCCAAGGACAAGCAACTGTCGTTGATAGACTCGGTGGTCAAACACGGGTTTTCAGATTCGTTTTCGATTTTAACGATTAAGCTGCTGTTGAGCCACCAGCTGCCCGGATCGCCAGCCCAAGCCCATATTTCAAAGAAATAATCACCAGCGGAAGGGGCGGTAAAGGATAGCGTTCGCGCGTTGTCTTCTCCGTAGCCCCAAGGGTAATGCGCTTCTGATACTCTCCAGTGGCCGGCGTATATTGAATTGACCCGTAAGCCGATGCCGGCATTCGTGAGCTGAGAGGTGCCTGGGCTACTGTTTTTAATCAGCAGCAGCAAAACTTCATCGCCCTCATGGAGTGTAAATGTGGTGCTGAAACGAGGGGGAACAGCCACGGGCTCGCCCATCCACGGCATTGACCTCATAAAATTATCTCCCGACAGATGTGTGAATCCGCTGACGTAAGAATCCGTTCCAAGTGGCCAATTAGCTAAATAATCCTCGCAGATAGATCGTACCGAGTTGTATGTGCCGCGTTCGCAAAATGGCCCCTCTGCGCTGATCAGCCTGGTGATCGAGCATGAAACGGTTTCATGTCCGCCCCCTCTTGATTCGTAGCTGGTCAGGATGGCGGAATAGAGACTGTCCGGATCTGATGCCTGTGTCGCTGCCTCCATCTCCGCCGCCACGGTCAACTGTTCAGGGTTCTGGTAAAATTCCGCTTGGGGGCTGGTACCGGTTCCTCCTGCCGGGCTGGAGGTATCCTGCCCGTAGTAGGCAATGCTCGGGCCGTCGATACTGGCCTGGGTTACGATGTAACTGTCTTTGCGCTGCTGAATCGCACTAACAATGCCGCCGCCCAGATGTTTCAGGACCATGCCCAGGTTACTCCAGACCAGATTAGAGCCGCAGGACTGGTTGATGCAGTAGCACCCCCCTAGGCTGTTCAGGCTGGTTTCCGCAATGGTCACTCGTCCGAATTCGTCCGCTGTCCACTGGTGGTGGGAGCAATTGTTCCAGGTGCCGGGGTCGCACGAGATGACCCCATTGGCACACACCCCGGACACAGGTGCCGTCACGCTGAAGGAATAATCTGTGGTTCCCGAGAAATCCAAGTCTTGAAAGAGCTGAACATTCAGGTCGCCAGTGGCTTCTGGCTGCACCAGCACCGTCACGAAAGAGGTGGAAGATGGGTTGATGGTTGGGACACTGAAAGTGGACTCGCCGTCCACTGTTTGCATTTCGCCGCCGCCGGTTAATGGGAGTGAAAACCGTTCATTGATCCCCGCCCCGTAGTCGAGATAATCCAGCACCATTTGACCTGCCTGCACGCCTCTGGCATAGGGGTCATTCTCCGCCTGTGCCTGTTCAACACGCCCGGTCAGACAGCTTAGGAGTGCGATGGCGGCGCACCATTTCCCTGATTGCTTCGTCATAGGTCATTCCGTGTTTCTTGATCAGGCCCTCGATCTCGGCGATCTCGGCGGCCTCTGAGGTGTAGATATAGTAGGTGTAATCATTGACGGCCAGGCGCAACACGCCGGCCCCAAAAGGAGTGTCCAGGAACAGCTCGGAATATTTCGGCTTGGCCGACTTGACGCTCTTGAGCAAGCTCATGGTGAAGTCATCGTAGTCAATCAGTCCCTTTGATTGGGCGACCTCGAAGTTGGGCGATTCCAGAAAAATCTTGAAAGCCGAGTTTGATTTAATGACATCGCCAACATCCCCGAACGTCTCCAGGTCGGTGATGGACTGTGTGATCACCATGAATGCCCCCCGGTATTTCCGGGCCCGGCGGTAACCTTCGGCGATCACCGCCGCCATCATCGCCGCCCGGCCCAGGAACTGCCATGCCTCATCGAAGATGACAAAGCGGGGCCGGGAGCGGTCGGACAGGTACAGGTCCTGGGTAACGGCGTTGATCACCAGCAGGGTGACTACCCGGTACAGATCGGGGTGGGTTTTGAGGTTTTCCAGCTCCAGCACCACGAACTCGTCGGATCTGATGTCGAAGTTGCTGGGGCCGACGAAAAAGCGGGCATGGGCGCCGTGACTGGTGAATTCGCGGATGTTGAAGGCCAATTTGCGGGCCGTTTCAACCAGTTGCTGATTGTCACCGATATCGGTCAGGCCGGCATCGTCCACCGCCGGAAACCGGGTCAAAAACTCATAGACGGTATTGGAGTCGGCTTGGTTGTTCCGGCGATTCCAGGCCCAGCGCACGGCGTTACGCAGCAGGTTCATTTCGGTGTCGTCGGGCTTATCGGTGTCCGAGTTGGAGTAGGCCATCTGGGCGAATACTGCTACCACGCTTTTAAGTTCCTCCTCGGCGTCCTGGATATGGGTGAAGGGGTTGAGGCAGATGTCGATCTCCGGGTTGAAGTCCAGATAGCGGGCTCCCAGCATGGTGGACATCTTCTTGTAGGAGCCGCCGATGTCGATGATCCGGATCAGGGCGCCGGTGGCAAAATAGTTGAAGGCGATGAAGTTCACGGCGAAAGATTTGCCGCCGCCGCTGCTGGCGCAGCAGAAAATGTTCTGGTTCGACGCTCCCGAATCATAAAAATTGAGTCCCGCCAACTGTCCTTTGCGGCCCAAAAACAGCAGGACCGGCGAGCCGGCTCCCGGATAGTCGCCCTGAACCGGCAGCAGAGCGGTGACGGTGGGCGCCGGGACAATAAAGTCGCGGTCGATGCTTTGGAGATTCTTATCGTTGTTGTAAAGCCCGAACGGCAAGGAAGCTAGAAACAGCACCTTGAGGATATGGCTCTCCTGTTGCATGACATAATTGTTGTTTTCCCACAGTCGGCGGACTCGGGCCAAGGAGTCCCTGGCCCGCTCCAAATTGCTGCTCCAGGCCCAACAGATCGGCATCACCTTTACGAATTGCACCCCCCGCTCCAAGTCGTCGGCCGCCGCCAGGTGTTCCTCCTGTTTGCGTTTCAGCGACGGGGACAGCGAGCCGACACCCTGCTGGCTGAGGATCAGGTTACATTTGGCGTGGAGTTTGGTGGCAAGCGGCTCGAAAATGACGTTGACCACATACATGAACGGGGTCTTGATCTGGTCGGCGTCGGACACCAGGCCCTTGATGCCCCCGACCAGGGTGTTGGTCTGGAGCGGGTCCACTTTTTTGGGAAAGACCCGGGGAGTGGCACAAAGGAAGTGGTTTTTGCCGATCAACAGGTGGTCGCCATGGTCTTTGATCGGGGTGTCGGCGTTAATCACCTGTTTGCGCAAGGGAAGCATTTCATCGTATTGAGCGAAGTTCTGGTCCGGGTAGTCCAGGGGGTAGAGGTTGATCAGCCGCCGGCACCACTCCAGCAGCGCCCCGGGTGGCATGTGTCGTGGTTGGAGCTGGGCGGCAAACAGGGTTTCATTGATCTGTCGCTTGATCTCAAGGATCAGTCCGTCACGAAGCTTGGTTGGGATCTTCACGCTCACCAGCAGTCGAAAGTTACGCAGAGGGATATCCCCGCAGCTCTTAACCCCTTCTTTGCCGGCCAGGATGAAATCACGCACAGCTTGAGTGTTGTTTTCGATGAGGGGGTTGTCACGAACCCGGCTGGCCTGGTAGCCATCCAGGATGGGCTCGATATGTGGGTCGGCATGAAAGATGAATTGCAGCACCGAACCCTCGGGCAGACCTGCCCGGAACAGGCCCTCAAGGGTGTTCAGTCCCTTATCGCCCAGAAATGCCACCGGCTTGCACTCCCAGAGCAGGCCAGTGGTGTTGTCCTGGTTGCGGTAGGACTCGGTGTCAGGGTCATACACCTCGAAGTTGAGGAAGTTGGAGAAGGGATGGCGGTAGGTAAGCTGCTCCAAGTCCGCGTGCCTGATGCCGGCCCTACTACCGAAGACAGCGTTTTTTATAAACTGACTGAACATCAGCAGTTACCTCGCTTTCTCGATCAAGTCGGTCAGCACCCAGGAGGCTTCCTCCACCTTGATAAATACGTGGCGGGCCATGAACAGCTCGTCATCGCTGCCGCGATAGGGCAGCAGCAGGACTCGCAGGACCTTGGGCGGCTCCAGCAGCGGGGTTTGCGGCTCATTCAGCAGGTCGCTCAACAGCCGGTAACGGATCGCTTGCGCTTCCTGTCGCGGTGTTTTGGCCGGGGCTGAGGCTTGATTTTCGCTCGCGGAGTCGTTGGCCGGCGGCGGTGTCACCGGATCATCAAACGAGTTGGCGGTAATGGCTTCCTGGTAGGCCGTTGGGGTATCCAGGCAGCGACCATCATCCCCGGGGGCCCGGCAGACAAAATTTTCTTCGTAGGGGTTGAGGATTTTGGCGCAGCCGCCGGCGGACACGGCCAGAGCCAGGATTAGAGCTGTGCATGCTCCCTTAAAGCGTTCCATTGGCGATCTCCCGAATTTCAAGTTCTTTGCCCTCTGAAATGACCACGGTGATGTTCTTGGTGGCGTTTACCTCGATGACCGGAGTGGTCTGCTTGGCCAGGTCAAGATAGAAGTCGGCCAGGGTTTTGGCCCCTTCGCTGACTCCGCCACCGATGGCGGCTCGGGTCAGGTCGTCGCTGTCAACGACGGCCGAGGTGATTCCCAGGGCCGAAACCGATTGGGTTTTAGCGGCGGCGCTAAAGGCATCACCAACTCCGCCGATCATGCCGGCCATAACTGTCCGGGCCAAGGTGGCTCCCATCTTGGATACCACCCGGCCGGCCAGGCCGACCTTGGAATCCGAGTCGGTGACGAACCCCTTGATCGGGGTATCGATGATGGCGTCCCCGCTGTTGCTCAGGCAGCTCAGTGACACCAGACGGACATCGGCTCGCTCTTTGTGCAGCCGGCCAACGGCTTCGGCCACCACAAAACAGCCACGTAAATTGGCTTTGATGTCATTGGGCAGCACCGCCGGGGTCTGGATGCGGAGCAGGATGGGCTCAGGGTTATTCGATCCCGAACCCGAGGTAGAAGCGTCGAATCCCGTCAGCAGGCGAGCCTCCATAAACGAGGGGGGAAGATAGACTGTCCGCCTCTCTTTTTTTTTATCCTCAATCACGGCCGGGGGCGCAGTGGTATTGGTTATAACCCCGATTGCCCCTATCAGCATCGGCTCCACCGGGGGTTTTGGTGGAGGTGGCGGGGTGGGAGGTGAGGATTGTTGGCCCGGCGGCAGCGGGAACCGGCTACCGAAGGAGCCGGCCATCGGAGGTAATTGCTCCAGGTCTTCCGCCGACGGGATGGGGGGTTGCGCCGGCAAGGTTTGCTCAGGAGGTGGAAGCGGGGACCTCCTCTCCCGTTCCCGCTCGTCCCGCAGACGCTTCAACTCGTCCCGCATCTCTTCCAGCTCGATGCGCTGCTCCCGCAACATGGTTTTCTGCAGCAAGTCTGGCTCCAGGGTGATCTCGCGGGTCTTTTGCCCCTCCTGTGACGATGGGGCGACCGAAGAGCGCGAGTTGTATCCCACGACGGTCACCAGCAGAAAAACCGCCCCGAGCAGCGACCAGACCACCACTTTCTTCTGGCCGGGAGTCAAGTTGTCGAATTTCTCCTTGAGTTTCACCGGCCGGCCTCCTTTTGCTCGACGATGAACACCCTGGTGGTCGCGGCCGGAGCCAGACGGTGATCCTCTATCGCAATCGCCAGGATGTTATCACCCGTTTCCGGGGTAAGAAAATCGGTTTCGGTCAGGTCGAGGGCTGTGTCGGCAATCGACTTGACGTTGAACTCCTTGAGCCGCAGGCCGACCCCCTCAATATCCACCACTCTGGTAAGCCTGGTGTCGAGATCCGACGAAAGCCGGATCTGAATGTCGGCCTGCATGATCCGGTAGCTGGACGGGTAATGACCAGTGGCGGCCTCCCTGATAAATTGCAGGGTGCGCCGCTCCAGGGGCATTGACTGGTGCAGGGCGATGTTCTGCTTGATCGCGTCCCCCGGGGCCGGCGCCAGGCGCAGGGTCACCGAGGGAATTTTGCGGGGGGTGGCTATCAGCGAATAGACCGTGTTGTTGCAGACCACAAAAAGTTCGCTGGGGGTGGTCGCGTGGATCAGCTCCTCGTCCAGCTTTTTGACCTGGAATTTCAGATAGGCGCTGTTGCCGGAAAAGTGGCCATCCAAGCCCTTTTCCCGCGAGAAAATCAGATCACTCATGGTGCCCGGGCAGACGATCCGGTTGATGTCCGAGTTGGACAGCTCTACCGCGGTGGTGACCTCGGGAGGGATGGTTGCCGCGGCTTGAAAGGCGGCGGCAACAGCACCCGGGCTTTTGGTCAGCAGCAGGGTCAGCGCCAGGATGGTAATTTGCTTTTTCAATACTATTCCCCCTCAACTTCCGGTTGCTGGTTGGACTGAATCCACTTCTCGATCTCTTCCTTGATCCGCGTCGGCGAAGCAACCCAGCGGAACTTGACCTCGGTGTCGCCGGTGGCGGCGGAGGCCATCTCGACATTGCCGACTCCCAGCAGCCGCTCCATGATCGACTGGCGCACCTCGATGGACCGGATGTGTCTGTGGCGGATGCTCAGTACCTTGCGGGCGATGATCCCGGAACGCACCGCGACATTGTCGCGGTCAACGATGTAACGGTATGCCAGCCGGTGATAGATGACAGCCGCCAGGTTGTAGCCGGCCAGGAGCAGCCCGCTCCAGAAAATGACGGCAGTAAGCAGTTCCTCCAGGGGAGGAACGAACGACATGGTGGCCTGGCTGCCGGCATAGGCAACCAGCCAGGGAGCGGCCAGCGTGGCCAGCAGGGCAAGCAGGGCCATGCTGATCCAGTGCAGCATGGCCCGCCAGGTAATGCGGTATTGGAGTCGGTTTTTAGCCATTGGTTTTCTCGTCTCGTTGGATCTCCCGCTCCTGCCACTGCTCCAGGAAGCTCAACAGGTAAAACCTCCCGTCCTCGATGCGGTACTGTGCGACATAGGTCCGCAGCCCGGTTTCGGTGATCCGGTCGCCCGCCCATTGCCGGTGGGAGCCGGTGATCTCGATCCGGTCTTTGCCGACCACGATTTTCTGGGGATAGAAGGCCGTGCTTACCTGGGCGGCCTCCACCCGGCTGGCCAGGGCATACCAGGTGCTGGATGCCGACGGGTAAGCTTCCGGGGCGTAGAAGGCCAGCAGTTCGTCAAACTGCCGGCGAACCGTGGGCGGTGAGTAGGTGGCGGCCAGGCTGGTAATACGCCGGGCCATGTCCCGCAGATAGTTGTCGCTGGGTCGGCCTTCGACAAACTCGATGGTGCCGGTCAGGGTGGGTGGGATCAGTACCGTCCGCTGGTACTTGAGGGCACGCTGGACCATCATCGAGTTGAAGACCACGGCGATGGCCAGAACAGCTATGGCGAACTTCAGCAGACGGTTCTCCAGGTACAGGTTCTGGCTCTTCTGCAGGAATACTTTTAGGTTCACTCGTGGAACTCCTTCTCGAAGTATGCCGGGTATCCCTTCATTCTCAGCAGGCCGACGACGTACAGCAGGTGGATCAGGTAGCCGCGTGGCTTGCTCTTTTTCAGGTGGATGAAAAGAGGTGGCCCGGCCAGTACGGCCAGCCAGGCCACCCCGCCATAGACCAGACCCAGGACAAACGTGGACATAATGACCACCATGTCGTCGGGCTCGAACCACAGCACCTGGATCGGCTTGGACAGGTACTGCGGAAATGGCCTGGAGAGGTTCTGCATCAGATGACCATCATGCCCAAGGTTTCCACCACGGCGTCGGCTTTCAGCATGAATACGCCACCCAATACGGTCCCGGCGGCCGGCAGGATCATCTGGCGGAAGGCCAGAAACGCCGCGCCGGCCATGGCCCCGACACCGGCAACGAACCCGATGGGGCCCTTGAGTACGCCGTTGACGCCGACATCGTAGAGGTCATAGGCGAAGGAGCCAGCCACCGGCGCGGTGAAAGCTGCGGCCTGGCCGGCGGCCAGCACTACGGCGCAGCAAGCCATGGCTGCCAGGACGACCTTGCGGTTGTGGCGGGTTTCCTCGTGGATGGGGGTGGTGGGGGTGTTCTGCTTCATTGTCTCTTCTCCTTGTGGTGAAGTTTTAAATACCCCGTCACATGACGGAGCGGTTGAGCAACGGTTATCGGCGAGGTTCAATCTCCGCCAGCAGGGCCTCGATGGCGGGAAGGTCCGCTCCCCTGACATGAGTGCCCTCGATCCAGAACTGCGGGGTGCCTCTGACCCCCATTCGGGCGGCGAGCTGCCGGTGTTCGGCCAGGAGCTGGTCCGCTTTTCCGGCCGGAGAGGAGACGGCAGGGCTGTTCGCTCCCGACATCACCTCCTGATAGGCCGCGGCCTGGTCGGCAGCGGCCAGGATGTAGCGGTTCTTGGCCGTGGTCTTTTCGTTGCCGAAATCGACCAGGAAGACGTAGCGGGCAACGTCTTTGCGATCGGCAAAGAAGCTGGAAGCCCGACGGCAGTGGCCGCAATCGGGGTTGGAGAACTCGACGACCTTTACCGGGCCATCGCCGACCTTGATCGCTTTGTCCAGGGGCAGGGCGGCGATCAACCTGGCCGCTTGCTCCTCCCGGCTTTCGTCGGTGAGGTTGGTGCCGCTCTGATCCCAGATTTCCCCGAAGATCAGGTGGCCGGAGGCCGGGGCGTAGTACAGGATGTTTTGCTCCGAAATGACCTCGAAAAGCCCCGCCACCGGGGTTTCCCGGACTTCCTGAAACTCGAAGTTGGCAAAGGTTTGGCGCAGGGATGCCGCCGCACTCTCGGTCGGCGTCGAACCCGGGGCCGGGGTGGCGCTGACGGTCAGCAGCAGGGCCAGAAGTGCCAGTTTTTTTCGCATTACTTGAACTCCTGATTTTGAATTTCCACTCGGCGGTTGAGGTGCCGCCGGGCCGGATCATGGGTGATGAACCGGGTGGCTCCCGCCGCCTCGATCTCCACCTGGTCATAGCCTTGGCCGGCCAGCAGGGCCGCCACCCGTTCCGCCCGCCGGCGGGCCAGGTCAAGGTTGAACTCGACCGGGCCCAGGTCGCAGGTGTAGCCGGTTACCAAGAGCTGGGTGGCGTCGGAGATCCCGCAGGCTTGCAGGGCCGTGATGGTTTCCCGGCCGAAGTCGTGCGGATCGGCAGAGCCCAGGGGGAAATGAACCACCGGCATGACGCAGTTGGCGGAGCCGAAGCCGGCCGCCGGCATCGGCTGCCCCGTCACCCGGATCGTCAGCGACGGCAGCACCGACCGCTGGGCAATGGCCGGTGCTGCTGGCGAGCGGCGGGTCGAAAAATCCCCGATCACAAAGGCCGGACGGGTGACGTCCCGGGTCACGGCCATGTGGTACGTGTGTTCGGTCTGGCGGATGTCCAGAGCCGCGGCTGCTGTCGCCGGAATCAGCCCTATTGCCAGACCGGTTATGCTCAAGCTCTTCAACCGCATCAATCCACCCTTGGTGCGAGTTGATCGGGGCCGGCGACGGCGCCAGCGCCGGTCCCGATCAAGGGGGAATGGTAATGCGCCGTGACGAAGACAGCAGAAGGAGGGAGCAACTATTGCCTTCAACCCCTTTTATCCGGGCCCGGAGAAAAAAGTTGGGGGTGGCCCGAAAAAAACTGCGCCTCTTATCCCCTTTTATCCGGGGCCGGAGAAAAAAGTTGGGGGCTGGGCAAAAATCTCGGTGCGGTTGCGTCGTGGGGGGATGCCCTTTGTGCTGTGTAGAAAACCTGGAGCTGGTCTTTGTGATCTGGTCGGAGTGACGGCAGGTGAGATTTTCGGCAAACATAAGGTACTTTCTTATTTCTTTAACATGCAGTTAAGTAGATGCTTGTTAAGGGTTTTGCGCTTGGTCCCCGGCCCGTTTTTTTTCCCGCCAGCGGGATTGTTGGGCGCGTTTTCTGATCCTTTGCAGCACATCAAGGGGTAACGTGGTGCCGAAGTTTTCCTGCAAAACTTCGTTGATTTCCTTGGTGGACAGCTTTTTCCTCGGAGGTTGGTTCCGATACCGCGAATAGGCGTAGCGCTCGACCTTGGAGTCAAAATCCGCTGTTTCAATCAGTCGGCGCCGGCAGGGCTTGGCAAACTGAGCGAGCATTGATCGCACCACGTTCGCATCGCACCATATGGCCTCAAGGAAATTCAGCCGGGTGAAGTCCTTCTTGACCAAGGGATCGCTGATCAGCCCCTTGTCTCGCAGGTGGCGCAATATTTTTGCAGGCATTTTGCTGGTGCGGGAAAATTCGTAGATGCTCGGCATTTATATCTCCATTGGGTGAAAGATTTTTGATCTGGCGGCAATGGTGTCGCTGCTCCAGTTCACGACCTGGCGCACGTAGCGGTCGCACAGGTTGAATCGGGCCGATATTTCCTGGTTCGACACAGGATAAGGCTGGGTGAGTACCCACATGGCCACTTGCTTCTGCCGGTCTGGCAGCAGACGGGCCTGGCGCAGAGCCAGATCGTGGCTAATTTTTTCTTCCTCGATTTTTTCCAGGAGGTGTTCGACCCCCGGTACAGGCACACGCTCCGGGTCGAATTTGTTTGGCGTTTGTCCGACTGAGGACAATGCGATGCAGTGGTTTCGCATCTTGACCCGGAAATAGGCAGGGAACTCCGGATGGCTGGTGTCGGCCGTCACCACCCCGGCAGCGTCCAGTGCCACCAGCGCCTCATGGGCGGCCAGATACGCTTCCTGGCGCAAGTCGTCGAAGTCCGACGCCATGTAACGCCTGTATGGTTCGGCGATGTGCTTGATAAGCACGACATGGGAATCGACCCACTCTTGCACAGCCCACCACCGGTCAGGGTGTAGTTGCGGATCGGTTTCTTTGGTCGGTACAGCACTGTTCACCCAAAACACCTCCCTCGTGTTTCGATGTGCTTTGCGGTTATGGCGGCTGGGCAGCCTGTCGATGTAGTGCCTGCAGGCCGGTTTGCTTTGCCCCTGGCGAGCGATCAGGTGTGTTTTTGCCCCCTTCCCCGTGGCTTGGCAAAAACAGCTCTCAGGCGGCCTGGAGGCAACCCTTGGTCTGGTTCGAATAGACGGCGGTATTGACTTCAAACAGCGTCAGGTTGCGGCGGCAATGCGGGCTGAACCAGACCCGCTCCCTGGTGAGGTTTGCCTTGCCCCTCTTGTTTCCCCTGCGGCCATAGCCGGCACCCTCCCAAGAAACCTCCTGCCAGCCGGCCGGCATCAGTTCGCCCTGGTCATAGCCGCACAGGGCGATTCTCAGCTTGGGATTGTCGCCATTGGCGATGGCCCAATCCCGCACCTGCGCGGCGATTTCTCGGTTATCCACCCCGTAAGTGGTGTCGCGATCACCGGCATAGGGCGGGTCCAGGAAGATGCCGGTGATGCCGTTGGCCACCGTTACCGAGTCTCCCAGCACTCGGGTCCAGTCGCCGCAGCAGACCCGGACCCGGCGCAGCCGGTTTTCCAGGGCCTTGAACATGGTCGGCAGATCCGGGCGGGTCAGGGCGTGGACACCCCGGCCGCCGTTGGCGAGGTGGGGGAGTGGTTGGTACTGGCTCTTGAATGAGCACCAGCCGCCGCCGATCCAGGCGCAGACACCCCAGACCCACCAACCGGCGATCTTGGCGTCGAAATACTCCGGGTCTTGGAACAGTCGATCCTGGAGGTCAGGTAGTTGGGCGGTCAGCCAGTGGTGCCTGGCATGCAGGTCGGCTTCGTTCACTGGCCAGTCGGCATGTTGGGCTACCGCAGTAGCGTCGGCTTTGACGGACCTCCAGAAGTTGCAGATCATGCAATCGGCGTCGTTGACCGTTTCCACCTTCGGGGTGGATGGCCTGGCCAGCAGTACGGCCAGGGAGCCGGCGAAGGGCTCGATGTAGTTGGGGATATCACCCAGGTATTGCCAAACCATGTCGGCTATCCGGGCCTTGCCGCCGAAGTAGGGGAAGGGGGCTTTCAGGGGCATCAAAAAATCTCCTTTTCAATTTTCAAAACCACCACCTCCACCACCACCACCTCCTCCTGGGTGGCAAAATGGGCGAATGGGGGGTAGGGGGGTGGTGGTTTTTTTCTTTTCTTTTTCTTTTCTTTTTAGGGCGCGCAAATTGCTGATAAAACGATTTTATTTGATGTTTTCGGTTACTCAATGTCCCCCATGCGGTTACTCGATGTCCCCCATGCGGTTACTCAATGTCCCCCATGCGGTTACTCGATGTCCCCCATGCGGTTACTCAATGTCCCCCATGCGGTTACTCGATGTCCCCCATGCGGTTACTCAATGTCCCCCATGCGGTTACTCGATGTCCCCCATGCGGTTACTCAATGTCCCCCATGACGCTGAAGCTGATCTTGACCGATTCGCTGTTGGCTCTTGTCAGGGCCGTTTGGATTGTTGGCAGATATTTGTCGGCCACCCAGGAACAGAAAAACCTGTCCGGGCCGTACAGAACAATACGGTTTCCGGCTTCTCTGGCGACCAAGGGTTCAATCCACAGATTGAAAACCGAGTCGGACAACTGCTCTTTTATCGCCTCGCGGGCCGTGATCCATGCCTGGGGTACGTCGCCGGGCGGGAGGGGCGTATCGTTGCCCGGCGACGCGGGGGGTAGTGTTTCGTTAGCTACTTTGGGCGGGGCGGCGGCGGGACCGGGTTTGCTCGGGCTGGCCTCCAGAGTGCTACTGGCCCGCTGGAGGGCTTCCAGGTCCAAGCTGTTAAGGCCGCCCTGGGCGGATATGCGTCGAATGGTGCCGGCGATATAGGCTTCCGGGTCTTCGGCCTGTTCGGCCTTGGGACGCACAACCTTGTCGATGTATTCGCGTAGATCGGCGGGAAGTTCGTTGTCGGGGTTTGGTTCCTGATCTAGCAGGGGAACGGCGTCAAAAGAGACATGGACACGATCATGGTCATCAATGTGCCAGCCTGTAATACAGCCGACGGCTTTGATAGCCTCCATGGCGGATTTGAGGCGGGCGCGGAACACTTTTAACTGGCTTATTCCAGAACCGCACAGTGAGCGGATTTTTTCGACTGTTACTGGATATACTTTCTTGTGGCTGCTGGCATAGTAGCCGTGCAGCCACTTGGCGAGATCGCCTTTCAGAGCCAGGCGCTGTTCCCACTCGATTTTTGTCCAGCCAAAACCAAACAGTTCGGCAACGTGGGTATTGATGCGGAAGCGATAGGTTTCCGCTTCGTGGTCGTACAGAAAATCGTGGACCATCGGGCCAAAATATGAGTATCGCCGTTTTGTTTTCGGCTCGGTGAAGGTGATGCTGAGGGCCGAGGCTGTCAGCCGTTTCATTGACATCATGACGGCCTGCCGGGGGTTTTTGCCTCTGCAACGGCCCGTGGCCTTCAAAATTTCATACATACTGCATTGACCCCAGCCGGTTTCGTCCTGGCGCTCTCGGGCCAAGCGGATAAGGTGGGCGAAAATATCCAAGTCGCTTTGGGATAGCCGGAATCCCGAGTAACTGATTTCCTTGTCGCCCACGGTTGCCACCGGCAAATCCATCACCGAAAGCGGTTTGCGCTGATCGCAAACCCCGAACAAGGGGGAGCGGAAGCAGATATTCGGGGCAACATGAGCATGATCCGGGCAATCCTTGATGGTGAGCGTTCCCGGCTCAGGATCTAGTTTGGTTGGCTTGCTCTGTTGCAGCTGCACGGTTGGTCTCCTTCGCGACCGTTCTCGGGTTGGCATTCAATCCACGTTGCCGTTACAGGTTTGGTGTTCCATATATTCTTTATGTTCGTTGTGTATCTCTTCGTAGTGCCGTTTAAATTTTTGAATTCAGTGTGAGTTGACCACCACGGGACTTTTTATGTCCCTACCTGCTGGGTTTTGTACGCCCACTGTGCCGCCACCACCGTGAAGCCACGTGTTCCTGGACCTGCTCTTTGGTGGCCGGCATGAAGCGCGGGTGGCATTTGCCGTCTTCGGTGACCACCTCCAGCTTGTGCAGCGCGAACAGGCCGCCGAGGGTCCAGTCGCACCCGTAGCCGGGTTCGGTGCCCTTTTTGTGAGGACCCGAGCCGGTCCAGCGGCCCACGCAGGAAAAGCCCAGGTATCTCTCAACCTCGTCGAAGGTTTTGCCGGCGCCGGCGGCGATCAGATCCGTTGCGTCCTGGATGGTGCCGCAGATCGGGCAGATGAAAGCCAGGTCCTCATTTCTGGAAACCCCTTGGGCTTTGAGGGCTTCGTGGAATTCGGCGACGGTTAAGGTCTTGATCTCAGGCATGGTCGCGCCTCCTGATATTTTTCAGAGTGCCTATGCGTTGCCTTTTTTTCTCGTCGGCGATGGCCTCCAGTTGCTGCATGATCACCAGGGCCGGACCCTGCTGGTTGCGGCGGCCGATTTCCCACCCCTTTACCGTTTCAGTACTGACCAGGAAGCGTCGGGCAAATTCGGAGCGGCTGTCACGCAAGCCTTGCCGGATCTGGCGAATCTGGTCCGGGGTGTATATTTTGGCTCTTGGAAAAGTTTTCATAACTATGGGTGCAAAGTACCTATCACTGTTTTTTCGATTCTTTCTGCGGCGGCCTGTTCACTGCGTTGACGTGCAATCTGTTCAGCTTTGGTTGGGCGTCCACGCCCCCTTTTGGGGGGAATGGACACTTCGCCCCTGATTAATCCGAGTACATCCGCACCCCGGAAGCGGACATGGCCGACGATTTTGAGCGGCCGCAGCGGGCTTTTGCCAGCGGCAATCCAGTTGCTCCAGGTTTTTTTTGGTATCTTCGTAACCTTGGACAGTTCGTCCAAAGTAACCAGCTCGTCGGCTGTAATTGCCGGCTTGATGGTCATTGGGACACCTCATCTTTTTGTTGTGGGGGTAAATTTTTGTCCCACTGTGTCGAAGTGAAACAGGTTGAAAAGACCCCCGCCCTCTGATACGATCTCGGTGCCACCCTTCTTCCTATCATTTTTTCGTCCTTTTTCTCTTTTTGGACGGGGGGCGGGGTGTTTTTTTATCCAAATCTGGAGGCCACAAATCGTCCACCGGTATTTTGATCGCAGATGAGATGGCTTTTCTGATTCGGTAGTTTTTTTTTTGCCGTAAATTACTTCACATACGGCCTGGCGAGAGACATTCAGCGTTCTTCCTATGTCTGCGCCTGTGATGCCCAGGGCCACAAGTTTGGCCCTAATCTGGAGCGGTTTATATCCGGTCATGGATATTGGATACCCAATGAGGGATAACGTGTCAAGCGAAAAAAACACGAGTCAGATTCGCCGAAGTCAAGGCAAACGATTATTGGAATTTAGGGAACATATAGGGGTTTCTCAGAAAGAGTTTGCTGAGAAACTTGGGATACCTACCTACAAGCCCATTTCCAATATGGAGCGAGGGATAACTGAGATTAAACCAGAACTGGCTAAGCTGATTCAGTATGAATTTGGGTGTAGCCAGGACTGGCTGATGACCGGAAAGGGGAGCATGGTTTTTGAGAGTACTCGGTCGATGTCGGACAGAGAACCCCGCCCCAGTTCTCGTAGGACGGTGTCCTATGCAGACAAGCTGGTTGACTCGGTCGCAGGAGAACGCAGAGAACTGGCTGTGGCCGAATCCAGAGAAGGCTACGCCATGCTGGATCGAATCTATAGTTCAGGCGACCAGATGATGGTGCAGGCCATCAATGTCAGTTTGTCGGCACTGAACGAGGCTCTGGGATACAAGGAACTCGCGAAACAGGTTTTGGATGCGCAGCACCATATCCAGCAGGACATACGGCGGCTACAGGCCGACATCAGTAAATTAAAGGCCGAAAACGAGTTGTTGCGAATGCAACTTGGCGGCAAAAATAAGGATGTGGTCGGTGGCTAAAGGGAGGGGGGAGGGGAGCCCTGGCCCTTTTGGCCTAACTGTTATTAGATTGCCACGGTCGCAGTGGCGGAGAAGTTTTGACAGGAAAGTCATTTACCCTTTTTGGGTGGGGTAATGGTTCCCTTGTTGCTTTAAACATCAGCGTGGTGATTCAATTTGGCCGATTACCTTGTCCAGTTCTTGCCTGTTGTAGTCATCGCTGTATTTTTCGGTCTGTTGCTGGTCTTGTTTGTCATTACAAAAAAATGGCATCAACGTGGCCGTAGAAACCCTCTGACCCGTGATTTGTTGCGCAATCCTGGGGAATCTTTGCGTGAACAGGTAGAAGATCTCAGCTTTGATCTTGTGAGCCACATTTCCATGCTCGTTTTTTTCCCTTTTGTATGGGGGACTCAGCTGCTAATTCAGTACTTTTTGTTACAAAAAGGTCCCACCTTCGGTACGTTACTTCTGAACGTGCTGACACTCTTAGGGTTCATGATCTATTTCTGCGTACAAATAGTGCGCATTTGGCGGAAACGGCACAATCTCCGGCTAGGTTTTGAGTGCGAGATGGCTGTGGGCCAGGAGCTGAACCAGCTTATGCTGCATGGCTGCCGTGTTTATCACGATGTTCCTGGTGAGGGATTCAACATAGATCATGTTGTTGTTAGTCCGGCCGGGGTCTACGCCGTGGAAACCAAAGGCAGGGCCAAGCCGGATAAGGGGCGTGGGGCTGAGGATGTTCGAGTGGTTTATGATGGCAAGAGCCTTCGGTTTCCCGACTGGACCGAAACCGAACCGATTGCTCAGGCAAAACGCCAGGCAAATTGGTTGGCAAATTGGCTGCGTAGTGCGGTTGGCAAACCGATAGCAGTGTTGCCTGCCCTGGCTTTACCTGGTTGGTATATAGAGCGCCAGGAAAGAGACATGGTGGTGTTCAACTCCAAGAACCCTGCATTTTTGGCCAAACCAAGGGGTGAAAGGGTGCTGTCAGACGAGTTAATTGAGCAGGTTGGCTTTCAGGTCGAACAGCGATGTCGCACTGTGGAACCAATTTCGTACAACAAGAAGAAAAAATGAAGGAAGGGCGGATTGCCTTTTAAGCAGATTGTGATTGCCTCATCGCTCGCAGCTTGACCGCCAAATCCTCAGCCCGCAGGTGGGTGTACCGCTTGAGCATCGACAGCGATTTATGGCCGGTGATCGCGGCCACCTCCATCATGTTCAACCCCCGCTCAAAGAATCGGCTGGTGGCCTCGTGGCGCAGATCGTGAAAACGCAGGTTTTCTATGCCGGCCCGGCGACAGACGCGGGTGAATGCCTGGGTAATTCCGTCGCGCCGCTGTGTGGACCATACTCGGCCGTCGATTCGGTGGGGGCGGGCCTGTAATATTTCCATTGCCCGGTTGGTCAATGGTACGGTGCGGGGAACGCCGGTTTTGGTAATCGGGATATGCCAGGTGCCGGCGGCCAGATTGATATGCTTCCAGGTCATGTTTTGTATTTCGCCCCGCCTGGCGCCAGTTTCCAGAGCAATAACGATGATTGGGCCGATCTCCTGACTACGGGAGGCCTCGGCAGCGGCCAGCAGCCGCTCCTCTTCGTCTTCGACCAGCCGCCGGTCACGACCGTTGGGCAGGGCCGGCTTGCGCACTTGGGCAGTGACGATACCGCGCGGCAACGGTATCCCCCAATCCATCACGCAGCACTTGAGCACCCGGTTGAGCAGGCCAAGGTCGTGCTTGACGGTCTGGGCGGCCAGTCCGGCCTTGAGTTGCTTGTCGCGGTATTGGGCAACGTGAGCGGTGTCCAGGGCAGACAATGAAAGGTCGCCAAGGGCCTCTATCAGCCGCTGGACCCGGGCTTTCTCAAATTCGCCACCGGCGGCAAGTCGAGGAAAAATTTCGTCTCGGTAGCGATTAAGAGCCTCGCGGACTGTTGTGGCCCTAGCGGCGGTGGCTGGAATATAGTCGTCGCGGTTCAGGGCTGCCTCGACTTCCAGCGCCCAAGCGCGGGCGTCACTCATGTTGTTGAAGGTTTTGGTGATAACGCCATGTCCTCTCTTGCGGATTCTGGCTCTGATTTGGTAAGGTCCACGCTTATCGAATGTTGCCATTTTGCCCTCATTGGTTAGCCCAATCTTATTGGGAGTGGTCCAGGATTGGTCCATATAATAAATTGTTTTTTTTAAAACAGCAATAAAACAGTAAGTTGTATTGGATTCCTGCTGGCCTGTCACGCCAGAGGTCGCGGGTTCGAGCCCCGTCAACCCCGCCATTGTGGAACTGATCAGGAGGTTGTGGCCGCTGGTGGCTGCGATCTCCTTTTTTTTGGCCCTCCTGGCCGGGGGAGGATTTGCTTGACAATCGCCGCCGCCGGGGACTATGCTCCACTTTCTCTTGAGGCCCCGCGCGCTAAGCTCCGATCCAGGAAATCATAACCATGCTGGCACAAATCCAACGCTTGGGCGAACGTACCATATATCTTGTGCAGGATCTGGGGCGGATGGGCGTTTTCCTGGCCCGGGCCCTGGGCGCCATTTTTCAGCGCCCCTTCCGCTGGCGGGAGGTGGTGCGTCAGACCCGGTTGATCGGGGCCAACTCCTTTTTCGTCATCTTCTTCACCGCCGCCTTCACCGGGATGGTTCTGGGTTTGCAGGGCTATTACACCCTGCGGAAATTCGGGGCCGAAGGGGCCTTGGGTTCGGCGGTGGCCCTCTCCCTGATCCGTGAGTTGGGGCCGGTGCTTACCGCCCTGATGGTGATCGGCCGGGCCGGTTCGGCCATGTGCGCCGAGATCGGCATCATGCGCAACTCCGAGCAGCTTGATGCCCTGGAATGCATGGCGGTGGATCCCTTCCGCTATCTGATCGCCCCCAAACTGCTGGCCACCATGATCTCGATTCCGCTGCTGACCCTGATCTTCAACGTGGTGGGGATTTTCGGCGGTTACGTGGCGGGGGTGGTGTTACTGGGGGTCAACGCCGGCTCCTATTTCTCCGGTATGGAACTGAGCGTGGTCAATCAGGATATCCGGATGGGGGTGATCAAATCCTTCGTCTTCGCCCTGCTGGTGGTCTGGATCTGCACCGCCCGCGGCTACTTTGTCCACGTGATCCGGGGGGCCGGTTTCGGGGCCGAGGGGGTGAGCCGGGTCACCACCCAGGCGGTGGTCTTCTCCTCCATCTCCGTCCTGGTCTGGGACTATCTGTTGACGGCGGTGCTGTTGTGAGTGAGATCATCCGCTTTGAAAAGGTCAGTAAGTCATTTGGCAGCCAAAAGGTGCTGGACGGGGTTGATTTCTCCATCGTCAACGGGCGGACCACGGTGATTGCCGGGGCCAGCGGTCAGGGCAAGAGCGTCACTCTCAAGCTGATCCTGGGTTTGCTTAAACCCGATTCCGGGCGGGTGTGGGTTCTGGGGCGGGATGTCGGCAGCCTGTCCGGGCGGCAACTTAACGAACTGCGGATGAATTTCGGGGTGCTTTTCCAGGGCGCTGCCCTGCTGGACTCCCTGACCGTGTTTGACAACGTGGCCCTGCCACTGGAGGAGCGGACCGGCTTGAATGGGGGGGAGATCCGGGGCAAGGTCTTGGGTACTCTGGAGCAGTTGGGGCTTAACGGCCACGAGGAGAAGTTTCCCGCCCAGCTTTCCGGCGGAATGAAGAAAAGGGTGGGGCTGGCCCGGGCCTTGATGCTGGAGCCGAAAATCATGCTCTTCGATGAGCCGACCACCGGCCTGGACCCGGAGAAATCGCTGGAGATCTACCGGCTTTTTCTCGAAACCCAGCGCAAGTTCGGCTACACTTCGGTGATAGTCAGTCATGATATTCCCAAAATTTACAACCTGGCCGACCAAGTGATCATCATGGGTTCGGGCAAGGCCAAGAGTTTTGCCGGTCCCGAGGCTATTCAGCGCAGCGATGATCCGGAAATCCGGCACTTTGTGCAGATAACCATGGGCAACATATACACGAGCAGGGATCTGGAAAATGGCTGATAAAAAGAATCTTGATCTGGTGGTGGGGCTCTTTATCCTGGCGGGTTTTTTCTCCTTTGTCTACCTTTCGGTCAACCTGGGCGAATTTTCTCCCTTTTCCACCAAGCGGCAGTACCAGGTCCATGCCGAGTTCGGCAGTATTTCCGGCTTGCGGCGGGGGGCGGTGGTGGAGATCGCCGGGGTGGCGGTGGGTCGGGTGGCCCGGATTGAGCTGGGCCAGCGGCAGCGGGCCCTGGTGACCATGTATATCGACCGAGAGGTGGAGCTCACCGATGACGCCATCGCCTCGATCAAGACCCAGGGGATCATCGGGGAAAAATATATCAGTATCACGCCTGGCGGCTCCGATATGGTGCTGGCCGATGGTGATTGGCTGATGGAAACCGAATCGGCCCTGGACCTTGAGGAGTTGGTCAGTAAATATATTTTCGGTGGCGTGTGAAACGGCGGTTGTATCTCCTGCTGGGTTGCTGGCTGATCGGCGCCTCGCTGGGTTCGCCGGCTGCCGTGGTTGCCGCCGGCCCGGAGCCGCTGGTTGAAGAGGACTGGGCCGATGATCCTTGGGCCGACGACCCCTGGGTTGACGGCTCCGGGGGCACTAAAACCCTGGCTGACCCCCTGGAGCCGCTGAACCGGGTCTCTTTCGTGATCAATGATCGGCTCTACTTCTGGGTTTTGAAGCCGGTGGCCACCGGCTATGCCAATACGGTTCCCCAGGAGATCAGGATCTGTATCGGTTCTTTTTTCCGTAACCTGCGGGCCCCGGTCCGGGTGGTCAACCATTTTTTGCAGGGCCGGTTTAAAGCCAGTGGTACCGAGCTGGTGCGCTTTACGATCAACACCACCGTCGGGATCGGGGGGTTGGTGGATTCCGCCTCCCGCAACTTCGGCATCAAGCCCAGTGAAGCCGATCTGGGTCAAACCCTGGGGGTTTACGGCTTGGGGGGCGGCTTTTACCTCTACTGGCCAATGTTTGGGCCTTCCAGTCTGCGTGACACGGCCGGGATGGTGGGGGACTCCTATCTTAATCCCCTGCCTTACCTGATTGTCTCCGATAGTGAGCTTGGGGTCGGGGCTTACTCCCTGAGCACGGTCAACGCCGTCTCGTTTCGACTGGGGGAATATGAGCGGTTGGTCGAATCATCGCTTGATCCTTACCTGGCGGTGCGGGACGGTTACTGGCAGTACCGTAGCAACCAGGTCCGTGAGCGTCGGCGGCAGCGGATTGAGAACATCGGACCGCCGGCAATCTGGCCTTTCAACCGTTAGATCCTTCTGGTGGAGATTACGATCATGTTCAAGATGGGGAATTGCTTAACCGGTATCCGGTCGCTGTCCGCTCAACTGTTGCGGGCCGCTGTTTTACCCCTCTGGCTGCTGCTGGCGGCCTTGAGCGTCGCCCAGGAAGCTCGGGCCACCATGGGTTTTGAGCCCCGGGCCACGGTGGAGCAGGCGGTGGATGAGATCGTCGCCATTCTGACCGACCCCGCCCTGGCGGCCCCCGAGGCCCGGGAGCAGCGGCACCGGCTGGTGGTTAAGGAGGTGGAGAAGTTTTTTGATTTCAACGAGATCTCCATGCGAACCCTGGGCCCGCGCTGGCGCGAGTTGAGCCCCGAGCAGCGGCGCGACTTTGTCGAAATCTTCAAGCAGTTTCTGGAAAAAAACTACATCGACCAGGTGGACAGTTACTCCGGGGAGAAGGTGGAGATAAAGGACCAGGAGATCCGAGAAGATCGCCGGGGAAACCGCTTCGCCATGGTGCAGACCGATTTTATGACCAGTGCCCAGCAGCGGGTGGCGGTCAATTACAAGCTGCTGGAGCGGGATGATCGCTGGATGGTATACGATGTCGATATCGAGGGGGTCAGTCTGGTTCGCAACTTTCGCACCCAGTTTGACCCTTACTCCTATGATGAGCTGATCAGTCGGATGAAGAGACAGATCACCACCGGCGAAGGCCTGGAGCCCTGATGATGACGCACCCTGGTGGCAACCCGGAGCCGGCGGCGGTTAAGATTGCTCCGCTCGATGCCATGGCGGCCCTGGCTTTTCTGGACCGGGAGGAGGCCCGGACCCTGGCGGCCCTGTGCGTCGAAAAAAGGTTTGCCGCCGATGAAACCGTGATGGCTGAAGGCGATCCCGCCGACTGGATGGCTTTTGTCCTGGCCGGTAAGGTGGCGGTGAAGAAGTCTTCGCTGTTTCCCGGCCGCTATACCCTGCTGGCCGAACTGGAGCCGGGGGGGATGGTGGGGGAGGGGGGGCTGGTCAGCGGTGGGGAGCGGGATCTGGTTGTGGCCGCAGTCACCGAGACCCGCTTGCTGGTCTTGTCCCGCGCCAATTTTCTGCGCCTTTGCCAGGAGGATCAAGCCCTGGCCCTAAAGCTGCTGACCCGGATCATCACGGTAATGCGTCACCGCTTGCACAGCGCCGCCAACCGGCTCTCATGGATTCTTTGAAAGGTTTTGGCGCCCGCCTGCGCTCCCTGGTAGATGCCGCGCTTGCCCTGCCCTCCTCCGTCCCGCCCCGCCAAGGGGGAGAGAAACCGGCTGGCCGCGCCCTGGTGCGGGTGGCCCTGGGCTATGCCCTGCTGAACTTCCTGTTGCTCCTCTATTTCGTGGTTTCCCGGCGCCTGCCGCCTTCCCCGGCCGCTCTGGCCTTGCTGGCCGCCCTGCCCCTGGGGCTTGGTTTTGGCCTGGCGGCCCATTTTTTCAGCCGCTGGCGGAGCATCCTGGCCCGCCATCTGGAGCGGGTTACCCCCGGCTACACCACCACCTTTCTGCTCTTTTTTGTCCATATGATCGGTTATCTGCTGCTCTTTTCCGGCCTGGTCGCCTTCCCCTTGGGGGTGGTGATCGACGGGCCGGAGGCGGCGTCGGCTCTGGTCCTGGAGTTCCGTCTTTACAGCGTTAATTTTGTGCTGGTCATGGCTTTGCTCTCCTGGTTTGTGGCCGAGCATCGCCTGATTGATGGGTTGTTGGCCGTCGCCCGTCGGTTGTTGCCCAAGGAAACTCCTTGACAGATCAGCTGAATATTCTATAGTTGCCCGTTTCGGTAATCACGCCGTGGTGCCATCGACTTTCGCCATGCAGATCAGATTTGATGAGATTCCCCGCCAGGGGTTGTTTTTTGAGGTTGGTGATCAATCGTGGTTTCCCGGTCACGATCTGCAGCATCGTGGTCCGCTGCTGGCCAAGGTTAGTCTCCAGCGGGAGGGTGATCGGGTAACCGTGGCCGGTGAGCTGGCGGCCACGGTCCTGCTCCCTTGTGACCGTTGTCTGGAGAGCTATCCGTTTGACTTGCAAAGCACTTTTCAGGTCAAGCTGGAACTGGTCGATCCCTTGGACCAGCCGGTGGTGGCGGGGGCGGAGCATCTTTGCCATCTTGACGAGATGGAGACCATCGAGCTTTCACAGCCCTTGGTGGACGTGGCCGAGCTGCTGGCCCAGCAGCTCTACCTGGCCCTGCCGCTCAAACGCCTGTGCCGGGAGGAGTGCCGGGGGCTGTGCCCCTCCTGCGGCGCGGACCTGAACCGGGACCCATCCTGCGCTTGTCAGGGTGGGGGGAAGGATTCACCCTTTGCCGCCTTGCGGCATTTAAAGTTGAAATAATGTTGTTTGGTCGCCGCTTTGGCGGCGGTTGCAAGGCTTTCAGACCGGAAGCCGCCTGGATGCTGTTTAATTTGGAGGTTTAAGAAGATGGCTCTGCCCAAAAGAAGACATTCCCATTCCCGGACCCGGACCCGCCGGGCCCACGATGCCCTGGGGGTACCCACGGTTTCCACCTGCGCCCAATGCGGTGAACCGAAGATGCCCCATCGTTTGTGCCCCGGTTGCGGTTCCTACAAGGGCCGCTCGGTTATCAAGCTGGACGAAGAATAATCGGGTAAGAGATGGCCGGCCAGTTGCGCATTGCTTTGGACGCCATGGGGGGCGATCGGGGCCCCGGGGAGATGGTGGACGGGGCGGTCCTGGCGGTGCGTCAGGAAAAGGTGAGCGTCACCCTCCTGGGCGATGAGGCCCGGATTCGGGCCGCCATTGCCGCTTCCGGCTGTTCGCCCGCCGAGGCCGCCCTGCTTGAGGTGGTACACACCAGCCAGGTGATCGGCATGGATGAGTCGCCCTTTGACGCCATCCGCCGCAAGAAGGACTCCTCGATCATGCGCGCCTTTGCCCTCCATAAAGAGGGCAAGGTGGAAGCGGTGGTCTCCGCCGGCAACTCCGGGGCCACCATGGCCGCGGCTTTGAAGTATTTAGGCCGGCTGGACAGCATCTCCCGACCCGGCATCGCCAGCGCCTTCCCCACCCTCAAGGGGCCGGTGGTGATGATGGATGTCGGGGCCAACGTGGACTGCCGCCCTCGCCACCTCTTTGAGTTCGGGGTGATGGCCGCCGCCTTTTCCCGGGTGCTGTTCAATATCGAACGCCCCCGCATCGGTCTGCTCAGCATCGGCGAGGAGGGCGGCAAGGGTAATATCCTGGTCAAGAAATCCCACCAGCTTTTTAAGCAAAGTTCCCTCAACTACATCGGTAATGTCGAAGGTCGCGAAACCTTTAAGGGTGATGTCGACGTCATCGTCTGCGACGGTTTTGTCGGCAACGTCTGCCTCAAGCTCAGCGAGGGGTTGGCCGAGGCGGTGATCGCCATGCTGGGGGATGAGATTAAAAAGAGGCTTTCCGCCAAGATCGGTTATCTTTTGGCCCGGGAGGCCTTTACCGCTTTTCGCCGCCGGGTCGATTATGCCGAATATGGCGGGGCGCCCCTGCTGGGGATGCAGGGTACCGGGGTGGTCTGTCACGGTCGCTCCAACGATGTGGCGATTAAAAACGCCATTCGGGTGGCGGCGGAGATGGTCCGTAACCGGGTCAACGATCACATCACCGATCTGTTGGCCGCCGACGGATTTCTGGCCAAAAATGCCGAAGCCAGCGAGGAGCTCAGCGAAGGTGGGGCGGACGCATGAGCCGGGCGATCATTGCCGGCACCGGCTCGGCCCTGCCGGACCGGGTGTTGACCAACCGGGATCTTGAGCGGATGGTGGAAACTTCCGACGAGTGGATCACCTCCCGCACCGGGATCAATACCCGCCGCATCTCCGGGGCCGGCGAGGGAACCTCACGCCTGGCCGCCGCCGCCGGCCGCAAGGCCCTGGCCATGGCCGGGGTTGATCCCGGCGAGCTGGATATGATCGTGGTTGGGACCATCACTCCCGATATGACCATGCCATCCTGTGCCTGCCTGGTCCAGAAGGAACTTAAGGCCGTCCGGGCTTTTGCCTTCGATCTTAATGCCGCCTGCTCCGGCTTTCTCTATGCCCTTGATCTGGCAGATAAATATATTCGCAGCGATCCCTCGTTGAAAATTCTGGTGATTGGGGCCGAGACCCTCTCCAGCCGGGTTGACTGGCAGGATCGGAACACCTGTGTGCTGTTCGGCGACGGGGCGGGGGCCTGCCTGGTCACCGGTGGTGCTGGTGAGCGAGGCTATCTGGCCGGCAAGCTCATGGCCGACGGCTCCCTGTGGGAACTTTTGCATCTGGAGGCGGCGCCGGGCCACAATCGGGATCTGCGCCCCAATCACGACTCCTCCCCCAGCATCAGGATGCAGGGCCGGGAGGTTTTCCGTCACGCGGTGCGGGCCATGGAGGACGCGGTCACCAGGGTGCTCAACGCCACCGGGGTAAAGGCCGAGAGTTTGCGGCTGGTGATCCCCCATCAGGCCAATATTCGGATTATCAAAAGCCTGGCTGAGCACCTGGGTCTGCCGCCGGAAAAAGTCTATGTTAATGTGGACAAATATGGTAATACATCGGCGGCCACCATCCCGATCGCTTTGGATGAAGCCAACCGGGCCGGCCTGCTGGCCCCGGATGATCTGGTCATGTTCTGCGCCTTTGGTGGAGGTTTCACCTGGGGGGCGTCCTTGTTGAAATGGTAAACAATATTGTCAGGCAATAGGGGGGAGAGTGGATTATTTTCTCAGCGAAGAGCAGGAGATGATTGTTGATGTGGCACGGCGGATCAGCGATGAGCTGATCATTCCCCGGCGGGCCCATTACGATGAAACCGAGGAGTATCCCCGGGAGATTCTTGATACCCTGGCCCAGTCCGATCTCTATGGGCTCTACATTCCCGAGGAGTACGGCGGTTTTGGCGGCGGCAGCTTTGAAATGGCCCTGGCCCTTGAGCAGGTGGCCCGGGGTTGCACCGGGGTGGCCACCGCCTTTGCCGCCAGCGGCCTGGGCGCTTATCCCATTATTATCTCCGGCAGTGAGGAGATGAAACAGAAGTATCTACCCGATATCGCGGCGGGAAAAAGATTTGCCGCCTTCGCCCTCACCGAATCGGGAGCCGGCAGTGACGCCTCCGGCATTCAGACCACCGCCGTCATGGACGGCGATCATTGGGTGTTGAACGGCACCAAGCAGTGGATCACCAATGCCGGCGAGGCCGGGATCTACACGGTGATCGCCATCACCGATCGCAAGCGGGGAGCCCGGGGGGCCACCATGTTCGTGGTGGAGGACACCGATCCCGGTTTCTCCGTCGGTCCCAAGGAGAAGAAGATGGGGATCCGCTGCTCCTCCACCCGCGAGGTTATCCTCAAGGATTGCCGGATTCCCGCCGATCGGGTGATCGGTCGGGTGGGGATGGGCTTTATCACCGTGATGAAAACCCTGGATCTTTCCCGGCCCGGCATCGCCATCCTGGGCGTGGGCCTGGGGCAGGCGGCCCTTGATGAGGCGAGCCGTTACGCCAAACAGCGGGTTCAGTTCGGCAAGCCAATCATCTCCTTCCAGGCGGTGGCCCATATGCTGGCCGACATGGCCATCCAGGTGGAGGCGGCCCGGGCCCTGGTCTATGCCGCCGCCCGCCACATCGATGCCCATCCCGATCAGGCTTCCAAGGCCGCTTCCATGTGCAAGGTTTTCGCCACCGACATGGCGATGAAGGTGGCGGTGGATGCGGTGCAGGTCCTGGGCGGATACGGCTTCATGCGGGAGTACCCGGTGGAAAAGATGATGCGGGATGCCAAGATCCTGCAGATTTACGAGGGTACCAACCAGATTCAGCGCAACGTTATCGGTCAGGAACTCAACAAGGAATACACCAAAAAATGAAAATTGTGGTATGCGTCAAACAGGTGCCCGACGCCAAGGATGTGCGGCTTGATCCGGTCACCAACACCCTGTCCCGTGACGGGGTCCAGTCGATCATGAACCCCTACGACCGCCATGCCCTGGAAGAGGGGGTGCGGCTGGCCGGTGAGGAGGGTGGCAGCGTTACCGTAATAAGCATGGGGCCTCCCCAGGCGGCGGAGGTGCTGCGGGAAGCGGTGGCCTGCGGCGCCGATGAGGCGGTGCTGGTTTCCGATCGGGCTTTCGCCGGGGCCGATACCTGGGCCACCACCCACACCCTGGCCCAGGCCATCAAAAAGGTGGGCGGCGCCGATCTGGTCCTTTGTGGCAAGCAGGCCATTGATGGTGATACCGCCCAAGTGGGTCCCGGCCTGGCCGAACGGCTGAATATGCCCTACGTCACCTGCGTCCGCAAGGTGCTGGCCAGCGACAACGGGGTGATTCGCCTGGAACGGCTGATGGATGACGGCTATGATACCCTGGAGGTCAAGTTGCCGACCCTTTTCACCGTGGTCAAGGAGATCAACGAGCCTCGGCTGCCCTCACTGAAAGGCAAGATGAAGGCCAAGAAACTGCAGATTACCACCTTTTCCGCCGCCGATATCGATGCCGACCCCGACCAGATCGGCCTTAAAGGTTCGCCAACCCAGGTGGTGCGGGTCTTCTCGCCCCAACCCCGGGGCGAACGGACCATCTTCAGTGGTCCGGTGGAGGAGCAGGTGGAGAAGCTGGCGGTTGAACTGGCTAAAATAGTGTAATTTGTAAAGGGCGGAGCCTGATATGTTGAAAATTGATACCGAGGCCTGTATTGCCTGCGGTTTGTGTGAAGAGGCCTGCACCTTCGGCGCGATTCGCGTGGAGGGGGATCACGCGGTGGTGGGTGATAACTGCACCCTCTGCGGGGCCTGTGTCGAGGTTTGCGAGGTCGGAGCGTTGCGGCTGGAGCGGGAAGAGGGGGTGCAGACCGCCGATCTCGACTCCTGGACGGGGGTTTGGGTTTATGCCGAGTTCCGCCATGGCCGGATTGCCCCGGTGGCCCTGGAATTGCTGGGGGCGGGCCGGGGGCTGGCCGATAAACGGGGGGTGGCTCTCTCCGCCGTGCTGCTGGGTTCCGGGGCCGAGGCCGCGGATGGTCAGGGGTTGGGGGGGGTGGCCGCCGAGCTGATCGCCCATGGTGCCGACCGGGTTTATCTGGTTGACGAGCCGGCCTTGGCCCGTTTCACCGATGATGTTTACGGCAATATCCTCACCGACCTGATCCGGGAACACAAGCCGGAGATTGTCCTGGCCGGTGCCACCGCCGTTGGCCGCTCCTTTATTCCCCGGGTGGCGACCATGATGGCCGCCGGCTTGACCGCCGACTGCACCGAACTGGATATTCGCGAGGAGGATGGGGCTCTGCTCCAGACCCGGCCGGCCTTTGGCGGCAATATCATGGCCACCATCGTCTGTCCCCGGACCCGGCCCCAGATGGCCACGGTTCGGCCCATGGTGATGAAGCCGCTGACCCGTGACGCTCAACGCCAGGGGGAGATTATTGAGGTGCGGCCGGAGGCGGCCCGCCTGCAATCGCGGGTCAAGGTCCTCGATAGTGTGGTGGCGGCCCTGGACAAGGTGAATCTGGCCGAGGCCGATATCGTGGTGGCCGGCGGCCGGGGCCTGGAAAACGCCGAAGGTTTCGCCCTGCTCCACAAGCTGGCCGCCAGCCTGGGCGGGGCGGTGGCCGCTTCCCGGGCCGCCGTGGATTCCGGTTGGATTCCCTACCCTCACCAGGTGGGCCAGACCGGTAAAACCGTGGCCCCCAAAATTTACATCGCCTGCGGAATTTCCGGGGCGATTCAGCATCTGGTGGGGATGCAGTCGGCGGAAACCATCGTCGCCATCAATCGCGACCCCGAAGCCCCCATCTTCAACGTGGCCACTTACGGGATTGTCGGTGATCTTTTCCAGGTGATCCCCAAGCTGATCGAGCAAATTGAGCAGAGGAACAGAGGATGAGTTTGCAGGGCAAGGTAGCGGTGGTTACCGGCGGCAGCCGGGGAATCGGCCGGGCGGTTTCGCTGCGTTTGGGGGCAATGGGAGCGCTGGTGGTGGTCAATTATGTCAGCCGGCCCGACGCGGCGGAAGAGGTCGCTGCCCAGATTCGGGCGGCCGGCGGCCAGGCCGAGATCTGCGCCTTCAACGTGGCGGATACCGCAGCCACGGAAGAGGCCTTCAAGAAGATCCTGGCCGATCACGGCCGGATCGATATTCTGGTCAACAATGCCGGGATAACCCGTGACGGTTTGATGGTCAAGATGAAGGAGTCCCAGTGGGATGAGGTGCTGGACACCAACCTCAAGGGGGCTTTCACCTGCCTGAAGGCGGTGAGCCGGACGATGATGAAGCAGCGTTGGGGCCGGATCGTCAATATCTCTTCGGTGATCGGCTTTGCCGGCAACGCCGGCCAGCTCAACTATGCCGCCGCCAAGGCTGGCCTGGTGGGTCTGACCCGCTCCGCCGCCCGGGAACTGGCTTCCCGCAATATTACGGTCAACGGGGTGGCCCCAGGCTATATCGTCACCGATATGACCCGGGATCTGCCCGAGGAGATCAACGAAAAGATCAGGGCTGAAATTCCCCTGGGGCTGCTGGGTGAACCCGAGGATGTGGCCGGGGCCGTGGCTTATCTGGTTTCCGAGGATGGCCGCTATCTCACCGGCCAGTTCATCCATGTCAACGGCGGCATGTATATGGGCTGACCCGCCGGCAGAGCTGATTGTTTACCGACAGAATTAATGGAATGGGATGTTCTCGGTTGGGGAACTGGTTGTTTATTTAAAAAATAATTGTAAGGAGAAAGATCATGGCAGTTGAGCAGAAACTTATTGATATCATCGCGGAGCAGTTGAGCGTGGATAAGACCAAGGTTGTGCCCGGTGCTTCCTTCATTGATGACCTGGGCGCCGACTCCCTGGATCTGGTGGAGCTGATCATGGCCATGGAGGAGGCTTTCGATATCGAGATCGCCGATGAGGTGGCGGAAAAGATTATGACCGTCCAGGACGCCATTGACCATATCAAGAAGATTTCCGAATAAGGTGGTGCTATCTGACCTTCGGTGGGGTGACTTACCTTCAGGCCAAGCCTTAACAGGGAGATAGTGAACGGTGAAAAGACGAGTCGTGGTAACCGGAGTCGGTCTGATCTCTCCGGTGGGGAATGACGCCGCCACCAGCTGGGAGGCCCTTTGTGCCGGTAAGAGTGGGGTTGCGCCGATCACCCGCTATGATGCCTCGACCCAGGGGGTGAGAATTGCCGCCGAGGTCAAGGGCTATGAGCCGGATGATTACTTCGAAACCAAGGAGGCCCGCCATCTGGAGCTGTTTGTCCAGTACGCCCTGGTCGCCGCCCGGGAAGCCCTGGGGGACTCCGGTTTTGAGATTACCCCGGAGAATGCCGGCCGGGTGGGCAGCATCGTCGGTTGCGGCATGGGCGGTCTCCCCACCATTGAGAAATATATCCAGATTCTCCATGAACGGGGGGAGCGGCGAATCACCCCCTTCTTTATTCCCATGGTGATCCCCAATATGGGGGCCGGTCAGATTTCGATCTTTTACGGCACCAGGGGGCCCAATCTGTCGGTGACCACCGCCTGTGCCGCCGGCACCCACGCGGTGGGCGAGGCTTTCCGTTCGATCAGTTACGGAGATTGTGATCTGGCCCTGACCGGCGGCAGCGAGTCGGTGATCTGCCCCATGGGGTTTGGCGGTTTCCATGCGATGAAGGCCCTCTCCACCCGTAATGACGATCCGGCGGTGGCCTCCCGCCCCTTTGACCGGGATCGGGACGGCTTCGTTATTGGTGAAGGCGGCGGCATTCTCCTGTTGGAGGAGTTGGAGCACGCCAAGCGGCGGGGGGCGAAAATTTATGCCGAGATGGCGGGTTATGGTCTCTCCGGCGACGCTCACCATATCGCGGCCCCGCCCGAAGATGGGGCCGGGGCGATCCGCTGCATGCAGGCCGCCCTGGCCGATGCCGGGATGCAACCGGCGGATATCGATTACGTCAACGCCCACGGCACCTCCACCCCCCTCAATGACGTGGTGGAGACCCGGGCTTTAAAGGCGGTGTTCGGCGAACACGCCGCCAGGCTGGCGATCAGCTCCACCAAGTCGATGACCGGTCATCTGCTGGGCGGAGCCGGTGGAGTCGAGGCGGTGATCACCGCCTTGAGCGTCAAGTATCAGTTTGCCCCGCCCACCGCCAATCTGGAAAATCCCGATCCCGAGTGTGATCTTGATTATCTGCCGGGTAAAGGCCGAGCCATGGCGATCCGGGCGGCGATGTCCAACTCCTTCGGTTTTGGCGGCACCAACGCGGTTATCATCATGAAACGCTACGAGGAGTGAAGATGAAAGTGGCACTGGGTTGCGACCATGGCGGTTTTGCCCTGAAAGAGACGGTGCTGGGGGTTTTGCGCAGCCTGGGTCATCAGGTGGATGACTGCGGGGTGATGAGCGCCGATTCCGTTGATTACCCCGAGATCGCCGCCGCGGTCTGCGACCGGGTGGTTGACGGCTCCTGCGAGCGCGGCATTCTGATCTGCGGCACCGGGATCGGGATGTCCATGGCGGCCAATCGTAACGCGACCATTCGGGCCGCCCTTTGCGGGGAAACCTTTGGTGCCCGCATGAGCCGTGAACACAATGATGCCAATGTTCTGTGTCTGGGGGCCCGTAGCACCGGCCCCGGTCTGGCCGAGGAGATAACTCGGGTTTGGCTGACCAGCGAGTTCGCCGGTGGCCGCCATCTCCGTCGCATTAAGATGTTCTGTTAACTAACCTTTCATCAGCAGGGAAACGGCCGTGTCCTACCTAGCCAGCAGTGATCCGGAGATAGATCGTGCCATCCGGGGCGAGTTAAGCCGTCAGTACAATCAGTTGGAGATGATCGCCTCGGAGAATATTGTCAGCGAGGCGGTCCTGGAAGCCCAGGGCTCGATCTTCACCAACAAGTATGCCGAGGGGTATCCCGGCAGGCGCTACTACGGCGGCTGCGAATATGCTGACCGGATCGAGGAGTTGGCCTCCGCCCGGGCCTTGGAGTTGTTCAAGGCCGAATACGCCAATGTTCAGCCCCACTCCGGCAGCCAGGCCAATATGGCGGTCTATTTCGCCTGCCTTAAGCCTGGAGATACCGTGCTGGGGATGGATCTGGCCCATGGCGGCCACCTGACCCACGGCAGCGCGGTCAATTTCTCCGGCCAGCTTTACCGTTTTGTTTCCTACGGAGTCGAGAGGGGCAGCGAGCGGATCGACATGGCGGAGGTGGAGCGGCTGGCCATGACCCATCGGCCCAAGATGATCGTGGCCGGGGCCAGCGCCTACCCCCGGATCATCGATTTTGCCGCCTTCCGTCGGATAGCCGACCAGGTGGGGGCGTTGTTCATGGTGGATATGGCCCATATCGCCGGCCTGGTGGCCGCCGGGGTTCACCCCTCGCCGGTGCCCCATGCCGATTTTGTCACCACCACCACCCATAAGACCCTGCGGGGTCCCCGTGGTGGCCTGATCCTGGCCCGGCAAGATTTCGGCAAGATGCTGGACAGCAAGATCTTTCCCGGGATCCAGGGGGGGCCCCTGGTCCATGTTATTGCCGCCAAGGCGGTGGCCTTCAAGGAGGCCATGGGGGAAAAGTTCCGTCAGGATATGGCCCAGGTGGTCAAAAATGCCCAAACCCTCGGTAACGCCCTGGTTAAAAGGGGCTACCGGTTGGTCTCGGGTGGGACCGACAACCATCTGCTGCTGGTGGATCTCACCCCGAAAAAGATCACCGGCAAGGAGGCCGAGGAGATTCTGGAGATGGCCGGGATCACGGTCAACAAGAACGCCATCCCCTTTGACACCGAAAAGCGTTTTGTCACCAGCGGAATCCGGATCGGAACCCCGGCCGTCACCACCCGGGGTTTGAAGGAGCCGGAGATGGAGGAGATTGCGGCCTGGATCGATCGGGCCCTGGCCACCGGCGGGGTCATGGCCGGTTCCTCCGATCAGGCCACCGAGCTGGCGACGATTCGGGAGGAGGTGAGCCGGCTCTGCGCCCGTTTCCCCATCTACCCCGCCCTCTATTCCGAGGAAAAGTAGGGCGTGATGCTTGCCCGGGAATCGCGGCCGAGCTGGGACGAGTATTTCATGGCCATTACCGAGCTGGTGGCCCAGCGGGCCACCTGCATGCGGCGTAAAGTGGGAGCGGTGCTGGTTCTGGAGCGGCGGGTGGTCGCCACCGGCTACAACGGAGCCCCCAGCCGTGTGCGCCACTGCCTGGAGGTTGGCTGCCTGCGGGAGCAACTGGGAATACCCTCGGGCGAACGCCACGAACTCTGCCGGGGTTTGCATGCCGAACAGAACGCCATTATCCAGGCGGCCCTGCATGGGGTGAGTCTGCGGGGGTGCACCCTTTACTGCACCAACATGCCTTGCTCCATCTGCAGCAAGATGCTGATCAACGCCGCCATCGAAAGAATTTATTACCGGGCAGGCTATGCCGATTCCATGGCGGCCGAGATGCTGGCGGAGGCGGGGATCCCCCTGATTAAGCTCCCGGCCAACCCGGAGTAACACTGCCATGAAATGTCCCTATTGCGGCCATCTGGAAAATCGGGTGGTTGATTCCCGTCTCAACAAGGAGTACACCATCACCCGCCGCCGCCGGATGTGTGATGCCTGTCAGCGTCGCTTCACCACCTATGAGCGTCTGGAAGTAACCATGCCGATGCTGGTCAAGAAGGATGGCCGGCGTGAGTCCTGGGATCGCCAGAAGGTGGTGGAAGGGGTGAAAAAAGCCTGCGAAAAACGGCCGGTGAGCAGTGAGCAGATCGAGGAGTTTGTTGATGGTCTGGAGCGGGAGTTTCAGGACCTGGGGGAACGGGAGATTCCGGTGCGGATGGTGGGCGAGCGGGTAATGGATGGCTTGCGGCAGATCGATGAGGTGGCCTACGTCCGGTTCGCTTCCGTCTACCGGCAGTTCAAGGACCTCAACGAGTTCATGCAGGAACTGAAAAGTATGCTCTCATCCCCCAAACAGAAATAAGCCTTGCCGAGTCCGCCTCCCGCCATGGGTTTCGATCAAGATGCCGCATATATGAAAATGGCCCTGCTCGAGGCCCGCAAAGGCCTGGGCAAGACGGCCCCCAACCCCTGTGTCGGGGCGGTGGTGGTAAAGCGGGGGCGGGTGGTGGGTAAAGGCTGGCATCGACGGGCCGGTACTCCCCATGCCGAGATCCATGCCCTGAACGCCGCCGGAACGGCGGCTGCCCGGGCTACCCTCTACGTCACCCTGGAACCCTGCAACCATCACGGCCGGACCCCGCCCTGCAGCGAGGCGATCATCGCCGCCGGGATCGCCAGGGTGGTTTTTGCCCTGGCCGATCCCAATCCGGTGGCCGGGGGTGGGGCCGAGCGGTTGGCCCAGGCGGGGATCGAGGTCCGGGGCGGAGTGCTGGCCGAAGAGAGCCGGCGCTTAAATCGTCCCTTCCTTAAACGGGTTACCAGCGGTCTGCCCTGGGTGCTGCTCAAGGCGGCGGTGAGTCTCGATGGCCGGATCGCCACCGCCGCCGGTCACAGCAAATGGATTACCGGGGAGCAGGCCCGCCGGTTGGCCCATCGCTTGCGGGCCCAGAGTGATGCCATTCTGGTGGGCAGCGGTACAGTGCTGGCCGATGACCCCGCCCTGACCACCCGACTGCCGGGGGGGCGGGGCCGGGATCCTTTGCGGGTGGTTCTGGACGGTCGCCTGCGGACTCCCCCCACGGCCCGGATCATTAATCGGGACTCTCCGGCTGCGACCTGGATCTTTTGTGCCCGGGAGGCCGAGCAGGAGCGGATCGAAGCCCTGCGGAGGGCCGGAGCCCGGGTTTTGCCGGTGGAGCGGGGCGAGCAGGGTCTTGATTTGCGCCAGGTGTTGCTGGAACTGGGGCAGGCCGGGATCGGGAGCCTCCTGGTGGAGGGTGGTGGCCGGGTCCATGGCTCCTTTCTGGGCCAGGGCCTGGCCGATGAGGCCGCGTTTTTTGTCGCGCCCCTGCTGGTTGGCGGCGATGGGTTGCCGGCGGTGGGGCCATTGGGCCATGAACGAATCGATCAGGCCCCCCGTCTGCGGGAGGTGGTAAGCCGCCGCCTGGGTAGCGATATCCTGATCCGGGGTCTTTTGTGAAACCGGCTTCCCGCCGGGGTGATCTTAACGTGAGGCAGGAGCATGTTTACCGGAATTATTCTGGGTAAGGGTAAAATCATCGCAAAGCGGCCCGCCGGCGGTGGGGTGACCTTCGGTCTGCAGACCGATTTCGCCCTGACCGATCCGGTGGAGGGGGAGAGTATCGCCGTCAACGGGGTCTGTCTGACCGCCCGCGAGATTCGCGGTAACCGTTTTTTGGCCGACGTTTCCCCCGAAAGTCTGACCCGGACCAATCTGGGACGTTTGACTGCCGGCTCGGAGGTCAACCTGGAGCGGGCCCTGCGGCTCAGTGACCGCCTGGGTGGTCACCTGGTCAGCGGCCATGTGGACGCGGTGGCGGCGGTGCTGGCCCGGGAACCTTTGGGGGAGTTCACCCTCTTTACCTTCGCCGTGCCCGCAGGGCTGGGCAAATATATTATCGAGAAGGGTTCAATCACCATCGACGGGATAAGTTTAACGGTAAACCGGGTTGATCAGCGCAGTTTCAGTGTGTCGATCATCCCCCACACCCTGGCGATCACGACCCTGGGTGGTCTGGTGGTGGGGGGGCAGGTAAATCTGGAGGTGGATCTGATTGGTAAGTACGTGGAGAAGCTCCTGGCTCCCGGCGATTCGAGCAATTCCGGGCAGCCGGCGCCGGCTGCCGGCATCAATCCGGCTTTTCTGGCGGAACATGGTTTTTTAAGGTAGTATACCAATTTTTTGCGCAGGGTTTCCGCTGGCGGGAGCACCGCATCCAGTAAAGTATCGTGGGAGAGATGATCATGATCAGTTCCATCGAAGAGGTAATTGAGGATATCAGGGCCGGGAAGATGATTATCCTGGTGGATGACGAGGACCGGGAAAACGAAGGCGATCTCTATATGGCGGCTGAAAAGGCCACCCCCGAGGCGATCAACTTCATGGCCACCCACGGGCGGGGATTGATCTGCCTGACCCTGACTCCCGAGCAACTTGAGCGCCTACAGTTGCCGATGATGGTTCAGCACAATCGCTCTCCTTTCGAGACCGCCTTTACGGTGAGCATTGAGGCCCGCACCGGGGTGACCACGGGAATCTCCGCCGCCGACCGGGCCCGGACCATCCTGGTGGCCGCCAACCCCGAGGCCAAGCCGGAGGATCTGGTCAGCCCCGGCCATATTTTCCCGCTGCGGGCCAAGAAGGGTGGAGTATTGGTGCGCACCGGTCAGACCGAAGGCTCGGTGGATCTCTCCCGCTTGGCCGGGCTTAACCCCGCCGGGGTGATCTGCGAGATCATGAAGGATGACGGCACCATGGCCCGGATGCCGGATCTGCAGGAATTTGCCAAAAAACATGATCTTAAAATCGCCACTATTGCCGACTTGGTGGCCTATCGGGTTCGGATGGACAAGCTGGTACACCGGGCCGCCGAGGTGCGGTTGCCCACCATGCATGGCGAGTTCCATGCCATTGTTTACAGCAACGATGTGGATAATCTGGAGCATGTGGCCCTGATCAAGGGTAAGATCGACCCGGAACAGGATATCCTGGTCCGGGTTCACTCCGCTTGCCTCACCGGCGATGTGTTCGGCTCCAAACGCTGCGACTGCGGCGGCCAGCTCTTCAACGCCCTGCGGATGATCGACCGCGAAGGAATGGGGGTGCTGCTTTACATGATGCAGGAGGGGCGTGGCATCGGTCTGGTCAACAAACTCAAGGCTTACGCCCTGCAGGACCAGGGGATGGATACGGTGGAGGCCAATTTGGAGCTGGGCTTCAAACCCGATCTGCGCGATTATGGGATCGGCGCCCAGATCCTGCGGGATCTGGGGGTGCGCAAGATGCGGCTGCTGACCAATAATCCCAAAAAGATCATCGGCCTGGAGGGTTATGGGCTCCAAGTCACCGATCGGCTGCCCATTGAGATGGAGGCCGAACCGGAAAATGTGCAGTATCTCAAAACCAAAAAGGACAAGATGGGGCATATGCTGGAGCGTCTGGCCTACAGCAAGGCGGCCGGCCAATTGGCCCGCAATGAACCCTAGAAAGGAGAGCAGGAGATGGTCAAGTATATCGAAGGTAATCTGCAGGCTTCCGGCAAAAAGTTCGGAATCATCGTTTCCCGCTTCAACTCCTTTATCGCCGAGCGGTTGCTGGAGGGGGCCCTTGACACCTTGCTCCGCTCCGGGGCCGAGGAGAAGGATATCGAAGTGGCCCGGGTGCCCGGCGCCTACGAGATCCCCCTGGTGGCCGGCAAGATGGCCCGCTCCGGGCGTTATGACGCGGTGATCTGCCTGGGGGTGATTATCCGCGGCGCCACCCCCCATTTCGATTTTGTGGCCAATGAAGCGGCCAAAGGGATCGCCCAGGTGGGGATGGATACCGGTCTGCCGGTGATCTTCGGGGTGCTGACCACCGATACCATTGAACAGGCCATTGAACGGGCCGGTTCCAAGGCCGGCAACAAGGGGTCCGAGTGCGCGACGGTGGCGATTGAGATGGTCGATCTGCTCGGCAAACTGGCCTAGAACTTTATGGGCATTCGCCGTAAAGCACGGGAGCTGGCGCTGCAGGCCCTCTACCAGGGGGAGCTGGTCGATCTTCCCGCCCTTGACACCCTGGCAATCATGTGTGACAATTTCGAGATCAACCGTAAGGCCTTGCCCTATGGGCGGGAGTTGGTGGCCGGAGTTGTCGCCAACCGGGAAGCGATCGATGCCGCCATTGAGGGCTGCGCCGCCAACTGGCGCCTGGCGAGAATGTCGGTTATTGATCGTAATATCATGCGGATAGCCGTTTATGAATTTCGCTTTGCCGAAGGAGTGCCGGCCGGGGTGGCGATCGATGAGGCGATTGAGCTGGCTAAACGGTATGGCGCTGACGACTCCCCGGCCTTTATCAATGGCATCCTCGACGCAGTAAGGGGAAAATGCGATTAGGCGCTAGTGGATCATCTCCTGGCCTGGGGCGGGAGATTGCTTCGGTGGCCGGGCTTTTTGTGAGCCTTTTCCTGCTGGTTTGTCTGGTCAGCTACTCTTTGCCTCCCGCAGCCGGCTCCGCTGCCGGTGACCTCTGGACCTCGCGGGGGGAAGTCGGTGGCTTGGCCGCCGAAGGCGGGGTTGACCTTGCTCCCAACTGGGGCGGGGCGGTGGGCCGGGTGGTGGCCGAAATGGTGCTGAGTTTTCTGGGGATCAGCGCTTTTTTGCTCCCCCTGCTGCTGCTGACGCTCTCACTGCAGGGCTTTTCCCCCGGTTTTACCTTTCGCCGGCTACCCCTGGTGCTGGTGGGCACCAGCGGTCTGCTGCTGGCCGGCAGCAGCCTGGCCGGGCTCAATGGCGGCGAGGTATTGAGCCTGTTCGGCAATCACTATCCCCAGGCCGGCTATCTTGGCGGCCTGTTGGCCGGTTTCGGCCACCGGATTCTGGGTGGCCCCGGTTCATTTCTCTTTTTTCTGGCCCTTTTTATTATCTCCCTGATGCTTACCCTGGAGTTCTCTCCCTATCTGTTCAGTAAACGGCTGGCGGCGGGTGGTCAACGGCTGTGGGTTTTGGGAGGCGGCCTCCGCGGCTGGCTGGGCCAGAGAATCGATGAGGTGCGATCCTGGCAACGTTCCCGCCTGAAGCAGGGGGCTGAGGAGGTCGGGGTTGCTCCGATCAATATCCAAACACCCATTGCCGATCCCCCCCAGGTCAACTTCTTCGATCTTGATTTGGCTCTTCTGGAGCAGGACGAGGGGGATGACGAGGAAGCGCCGTCCGGCACGGGGCGGGGTCGGGGCAAGCGGGAGAAGGTGGCCCAGGATGAGGACTCTTTTCAGCTGCAGCCCCTGGAGGCCGGCGGCGAATACCGCCTGCCCTCGCTTTCCCTGTTGGATCGGGCGCCCAGCCGGGAACAGGGGCCCGACCGGGAGTACTACCTGGGGGTCAGCAAGCAGCTGGAGGATAAGCTGGCCGACTTCAATGTGGTCGGCAAGGTGGTGGGGATCTCCCCGGGCCCGGTGATCACCACCTACGAGTTTGCGCCGGCGCCCGGGGTCAAGATTAATCGGATCGTCTCCCTGGCCGAGGATCTGGCTTTGGGCCTCAAAGTGGAGAGTGTTCGGATCGCCGGCTCCCTGCCCGGCAAGGGGGCGATCGGGATTGAGATTCCCAACCCCCGCCGCCAGATGGTGCCGGTGCGTGACATCATCGCCCATGAAAGTTTTCAGCAGACCAACTCCCGGTTGACCATCGGCCTGGGGATGGACGTGGTTGGCAATCCGGTGGTGGCCGATCTGGCTCGGATGCCCCATCTGCTGATCGCCGGGGCCACCGGTTCCGGCAAGAGCGTGGCGGTCAATACCATCATCTGCAGCATTCTCTACAATGCCACGCCGGCCGAGGTGCGGCTGCTGCTGGTTGATCCCAAGCGGATTGAGCTCTCCTGCTATGAAAATATTCCCCACCTGCTTCATCCGGTGGTGGTTGATCCCAAGCTGGCCAGCCGGGCCCTGCAGTGGGCGGTGCGGGAGATGGAGCGGCGTTACCAGCTAATGGAGGAGGCCCGGGTCAAGAGCCTGGCCGGCTACAACCAGGAGGCCGAGGAGAAGCTGCCCCTGATCGTGATCATCATCGACGAGCTGGCCGATCTGATGATGGTCTCCTCCCGCGAAGTCGAGGACGCGGTGGCCCGCCTGGCCCAGATGGCCCGGGCGGCCGGAATGCACTTGATCCTGGCCACCCAGCGCCCTTCGGTGGATGTTCTGACCGGTTTAATCAAGGCCAACTTTCCCACCCGGATGTCCTTCAAGGTCTCCTCCAAGATCGATTCCCGGACCATCCTCGACGGCAGTGGGGCCGAACACCTGCTGGGGGCCGGTGACATGCTCTTCATGCCCCCGGGCACCTCCAAGCTGCAGCGGATCCACGGGGCCTATATCTCCGAGGCGGAGATCGGCCGGATCGTCGCCTTTCTCAAGGAACAGGGAGCGGCGGAATATGACGCCTCGGTGCTGGAGTTTGCCGAGGAAACGGCGGCGGGGGAAGAGGCCGAGGAGGATGGCACCCTGGATGAACACTACGATCGGGCGGTGGCCCTGGTCACCGAAACCGGCCAGGCTTCGATCTCCATGGTTCAACGGCGGCTGCGGGTGGGCTACAACCGGGCCGCCCGGATGATCGAAACCATGGAGAAGGAGGGGATTGTCGGCCCGGCCGATGGCGCCAAGGGTCGGGAGGTTCTGGTTCGCAAAAGCTATTAGCGTTTTGTTGTCAGATTAACCTTGGGGTAAGGCTTGCCAAAGCCGATATAGTGTTTAAGGTATGGGAAAGTGACGGACGCTTTACCGGCCATCTACCCCATGAGGTTGACGATATGAAAGTACCCAGCAAGAACATCGACTTGACCAAGGTCCGGGCCGTTGTCTACCACATGCCCGGAGGAGACTCCTTCGCCGTACCGGTGGAAGGTCTTGAGCCGTTCATCGAGTTCGGTTTCGGCAAGATCTGTGACACTTCCGAGATTGATGGTTTTATCCACTTCTTCCCCCGCGGCAACGCCTGAGCAGTTTGCGTTTTATGTTAGATTCCAGCACCGATGGGCATGTTCATACCGCCCTTTGCCGCCATGCGGTGGGGGAGATGGAGCAGTACGTCCAGGCGGCCCTGGACCGGGGGCTGCACCGGATCTTTTTCCTGGAGCATTTCGAGGCCGGCATCATCAACGATTACCAGTGCTGGCTGGGGCCCGATGATTTTGTTTACTATCGGCGGGAGGGGGAGCGGTTGCGCCGCCGTTATGCCGACATGATCGAGATCGGCCTGGGGGTGGAGGTGGGGTACAACCCCCGGGAGCTGCCGGCGATTCGGGAATTCCTGGCGACCCACCGCTGGGATCGGGTGGGGCTCTCCTGCCATTTTCTGGCCATCGGCTCCCGCCATTACAACCTGCTCAGCAATGACCCCCGGACCCTGGCGGTCTTCAGTGAGTATGGGGTGGCCCGCACCCTGGAGCAATATTTCGCCCTGCTGGCCGAGGCGGTGACCCAACTGCCCGGCACCCAGCTCTGCCATCTCGACGCCGCCCTGCGCCACCACCCGGAGGTGGCGGCCCCCCTGGCGGAGTTGAGTGCCGGTCCCGTCTGTGAGCAGATTTTTCAGGCCATGGCCGTCCGGGGCATGGCCCTCGAGATCAACACCTCCGGATACAGCCATCGCCGCCGATTGGCCTACCCCACTCCCGATCTGCTGGCCCGGGCCGCCCGTTTTCAACTGCCCCTGACCGCCGGCTCCGATGCCCACCGCCCCGAGGAGGTGGGCCGCTTTTTTGAGCGCCTCCCCCAGCCGTTACTCGATGGTGATGATTAAGGGGATGATATGCAGGGCCTTGGAGGACTCCCGGGTGCCCCCCAGTCGCCACTCCTTGCAGTGGGCCTCCTCCCCCAGCAGTTGGTCAATGGCCGCCACCACGCCCTTGATGTTGATGATCGGGTGGCGGGAAAACACCTCCGGCAGACCGTAGGTCAGGTTACAGGCCAGACACTTACCGGGCCGCTCGTGCAGCTCCAGGGCCAGTTGCAGGGTGCGGGCGTTCGCATCATACCGTTCGAAGGAGAGCTTGATATCGTAGGAACCCTCGGCGGCGTCACCGAAGAGGGCGTCGAAGAACTGATCGGCCCGGTCCGCCGGAAAGAGGGCGGCCAGTTTTTCCTCGTTGAGCAACTCCTTGATGGTGGCTTCATTCATGGTCGATCTCTCCTGGGATGATTGATTACGGTTTTGTTGAGATTATCATTCCCGGCGTTAAGTTCAACTTTTTTCTCCGCCGGCTCGGCGTCCCATGTTACATTGGCCCACCATGCAGCCCTCGCTTTTTCCCCAACAGAATTGTAAAACCGCTGATTCCGCCGCGGCCACCCCAACCTTGGGGCTGGCGGCGGCCCTGGCCCAGTTGAACTCCGCCCAGCGGGAGGCGGTATGCGCGCCGCCCGGCCCACTCCTGGTGATCGCCGGGGCGGGCAGCGGCAAAACCCGGACCCTGGTCCATCGCCTGGCCTGGCTGGTGGAGCAGGGAATTCCGCCGGAGGAGCTGCTGCTGCTGACCTTTACCCGCAAGGCCGCCCAGGAGATGGTCCAGCGGGCCGGTTATCTGCTCAACGATTCCTGCCGCAGGATAACCGGCGGCACCTTTCACGCCACCGCCAACCTGCTGCTTCGCCGCTATGCCCGGTACGTGGGCTATGAAGCCAACTTTACCATCCTGGATCAGGGGGATGCCGAGGGGATTGTCAACCTGCTCAAATCGTCTTTGGGGCTGGGGGGCGCTGGTAAGCGCTTTCCCTCCCGCCGTTTGATTCTGGCGATTTTGAGCAAGGCGGTCAATGTCGGCGCCACGGTCAGCGATCTGGTGGAGGCGGAACATGGCCACCTGGTGGAATTTCTCGATGATATCTTGGCGATCAACGAGCACTATCATAAGTTCAAGCAGGCCCACGGCCTGATGGACTATGACGACCTGTTGCTTTACTGGCGCCGGTTGCTGCGGGAAAACCGGGAGGTGCGGGAGGAGCTGGCCGGGCGTTTCCAGGCGATTCTGGTGGACGAGTACCAGGATACCAATCCAATTCAGGCCGAGATTGTCCGCTTGATGGCCGCCCCCCGCAACCACGTGATGGCGGTGGGGGATGATGCCCAGTCGATCTACAGCTTCCGGGGGGCCGATTTTCGTAACATCATGGAGTTCCCTGAGCATTTCCCCGGTACCCGCCTGATTCGGCTGGAGGAGAATTACCGCAGCACCTCGGAGATTCTGGAGGTGGGCAACGCGATCATTGCTCCGGCCCCGGTGCGCTACCCCAAAAAGCTTTTCAGTAAGCTGACCGGGGGAGTCAAACCGGTCCTGCACGCCGCCCGCAACGAGGGGGGGCAGGCTCGCTTCGTGGTGGAGAAAATTTTGACCCTGCGCCGGGAAGGGGTGGGCGATGAGCAGATGGCGGTGCTGTTCCGCTCGGGCTTCCATTCCTACAAATTGGAGCTGGAGTTGACCGCCCATGGTATCCCTTTTGAGAAAAGGGGGGGGCAGAAGCTGACCGAATCGGCCCATATCAAGGATGTGCTCTCCTATTTCCGGGTCCTCTGCAACCCCGCCGACCGGCTCTCCTGGAATCGAATTTTGCTCCTGATCGACAAGGTCGGCCCCAAAACCGCCCGCAATATTATCGATCGGTTACCTTTGGGCCCTGATCCTGGCGGGGTCGCGCCCGGGTCCGATCCGCTGTTGGCGGCCCGGGAGGCCCTGGCGGCTTACCCCGCCGGCAAATCCTGGCAGGGCGGAATGAAACGACTCCTGACCCTGCTGGAGGATCTGGGGGCGGCCGGGCCTTCCCCCGCCATCTTACTGGAACTGGTTTTGGTCTATTATCAGCCAGTTTTTCAGCGGCTCTATCCCGATGACTACCCCAGGCGGCAACGTGATCTGGAGCAATTGCGGCCGCTGCTGGCCGGTTATGAAGATATTCGTGATTTTCTGGCCGATGCCGCCCTGGACCCCCCCGGAGCCGAGGGCGAGGCCGGGGAGACCGGCGGTCGCCTGGTTCTCTCCACCGTCCATTCGGCCAAGGGGCTGGAGTGGGATACGGTGTTCGTGATCCATCTGGTGGAGGGCAAGTTTCCCTCCGGTCAGGCCGCCGGTCCGGAACAGTACGAAGAGGAAAGAAGGTTGCTCTATGTGGCTGCCACCCGGGCTAAAAATCGCCTTTTTCTGGTTTATCCCCGGGAGGCCATGGGGGTGGATCGCCGCAGCGCCTACTGTGATCCCTCCTCCTTCCTGGCCCCATTGCCTCCCGGTTTGCTGGCCGCCACCGCCGGTTCGGCTCCGCAACCTCATCAGTCCTCGGGAGATGGTGCCTCCCGCTTTCTCCCCTCAAGTGCCTCCGACCGGGTGGCCGCCGCCCCGCACGGTGGGGCGACCGGCGGTTTAAATCGCGCGGGAGCAGAGGCGGAGTTTGCCGTGGGGGCCCGGGTGAAACATCCCTTTTTCGGCCTGGGGGTGCTGGAGAAAAGGAGTGGGTTGCGGACGGTGGAGGTTAACTTTGATCGGCATGGGCGCAAGACCCTGCATTTGGATTATGCCAAACTGGAACAGCTATGAACGCTAACCCTATGGACTACCGGCAGGCCTGGCACTATCTGGATAGCCTGCAATTTTTCAAGATCAAGCTGGGACTGGACAGCATGGAGCGCTTCCTGGGGCGGCTGGGTAATCCCCACCACGGGATGCGCTTTGTCCATGTGGCCGGCACCAACGGCAAGGGTTCCACCGCTTCGGCCCTGCTGGCCGTGCTGGAGCGGGCCGGATATCGGGTCGGGCTCTATACCTCGCCCCACCTCAGCTGCGTTCGGGAGCGTTTCCGGATTGGGGCCGGTTATATCAGCGAGGAGCAGTTTGCCCGCCATGCCGCCGCCATCCATGGGGTGCTCAACGGGGAGCAGATCACCTATTTTGAGTTTACCACCGCCCTGGCCCTGCTTTGGTTTGCCGCCGAGCAGGTGGATCTGGCGATCATGGAGGTGGGGATGGGAGGGAGGCTGGATGCCACCAATGTGATCACCCCCCTGGTCGGGGTGATCACCAATGTCTCCATGGATCATCAGGCTTACCTGGGTAACACCCTGGCCGAGGTGGCGGCGGAGAAGGCGGGGATAATCAAGCCGGGAGTTCCCTTGGTGAGCGGAGTGGCCGCCGATGATTCCCGGCGGGTGGTGGAGGAGCATTGCCGGCGGCTGGGCGCGCCTCTGTACCTGCTGGGCCGTGATTTTTCCTGGTCATCGTCTTCCGCTCCCTCCGCTGAAGAGAGTTGGGACTACGCGGGGATCCGGGGCGGTTATAGCGGTTTGCCCTCCGCCTTGCGTGGGTCCCATCAGCGGGATAACCTCAGTTTGGCCCTGGCGACCATTGAGCTTTTGGTCGATTCCCTGTCGGTGGGGGAGGAGGCGATCCGGGCCGGTTTGGTCGGGGTTGCCTGGCCCGGCCGCCTGGAGTTGTTACACCCCCCGCGGCCCGAGGGCGGCAGCTGGCGGGTGTTGCTGGATGGGGCCCATAATCCGGCGGGGGTGGCCAGTCTGGTGGCGGCCTTGGGTCAGGATTTCCGCTATCATCGTCTGATTCTGGTCTGGGCCAGCATGGCGGACAAGGATATGGCGGCTACTTTGGATCTGATCGCCCCCCTGGCCGACATCATTATCCTGACCAGGCCGGAAAGTGAGCGTTCGGCCACCCCCGAAGCGTTGCGGGTGTTGCTGCCCGAAGCGGCCAGGACTTCGGCCCTGACCGCCACCACCGTGGCGGAAGCCCTGGCCCTGGCCAGGCAGCGGGCCGAGCCCGCGGATCTGGTGGTGGTGGCCGGCTCCCTCTATCTGGTTGGCGCCGCCCGCCTGTTACTGGCGGGAGAACTGGTGGCAAGCGATGAAAGATGATTTTTACGGCTCCCTGGACGGAGTGGATGAGGCCGTAATCCATCGGGAGAAAAACAAGGCCCGGGAGCTGCGCAAGACCCACTGGTGGCGGCTTAAGCTGGCTGAGGGGCGTTGCCACTACTGCGGTAGGCAATGCCCTCCCGGTGAACTGACCATGGATCATGTGGTGCCTCTGTCCCGGGGGGGACGCAGCACCAAAGGGAATCTGGTGGTCTGCTGCAAGGAGTGTAACACGGCCAAGGAGAGCCGCTTGCTTGGTGAGTGGGAGGGCTATCGCTAGCGGATCGCGGGGGCGGGGCCGGGCGGCTCAGGCATCCCCAAAGCAGATCCCGATCTCCCGGGCGGTCAAGAGCTTGTCGCTGTCCAATTGTACCTTTTTACGGTGTTTTATCGCGTCGGCCAGGGGAACCGGGACCATGTCCGGGGTTTTCAGGGCCACCATATGATTGAAGATCTCCTTCTCGGCCATTCTCACCGCCGCCCCGCCGAAACGCAGGGCCAGCAGGCGATCGAAGGTGGTGGGAGAGCCGCCCCGCTGGAGGTGGCCCAGGGTCAGGGAGCGAGTATCCTTGCCAGTATTGCTGCGGATCTGTTCGGCGACCCACTCTCCGATCCCACCCAGCAGCGCCTCGTCACGACCAAGTTCCGCCTTTCTTTTGCAGATCGCCTTTTGCATGCTGGCGGCCTTGGCCCCCTCCGCCACCACCACGATGGCATAGTGCTTGTCCCGCAGGTCGTTGTCGTTGATTTTCTGGCAAACCGTTTCGACCTCAAAGGGGATCTCCGGAATCAGGATCACGTCGGCGCCGCCGGAGATCCCGGCGTTGAGGGCTATCCAGCCGGAATCCCGGCCCATTACCTCCACCACCATCACCCGGTCATGGGATTTGGCGGTGGAGTGCAGCTTGTCCAAGGCTTCGGTGGCGGTGGAGACGGCGGTGTCGAAACCGAAGGTGCGCTGGGTGGCTTCCAGGTCGTTATCGATGGTTTTGGGCACCCCGATCACCGGCATCCCCTTTTCCACCGCGAAGCGATGGGCGATCTCCAGGCTGCCGTCGCCCCCCACCGCGATATGGCAGAAGAAACCAAGGCGGCGGAAGTTGCGCATGATCCGGTCGGAAAGATCCAGGGTCTGGATTTCGCCGGCCAGATTTTCCACCGGCATGGCAAAGGGGTTGCCCTTGTTGGTGGAGCCCAGGATGGTCCCGCCCAAAGGCATGATATCCTCCACCTTCTCCGGAGTAAGGCGGATCAGCTCGTCGGGGTCGAGCAGGCCGCGGTAGCCGCTTTTACTGCCGTAAATTTCCCAGCCCTTCCGGTAGGCTGACTTGGTAACCGCGTAAATTACCGCGTTGAGACCGGGGGCGTCACCGCCGCCGGTGGAAATTACAATCTTTCTCATGGCCGCCAACCTCTTTCAGCTCAAGTCAGCCGCTTATCGGCCCACTGATAATTCAGCTTATTGTAGTCAGGTTGTCACAGCCGGTCAAAGCAAAAACCATCGCTACCCTTGACTTTTTCGCCGTAATTGCTTAACCTTCCCCTTAAGCGATTACACTGAGGCCTTTGGCTTCGGATCTTTTTTATAAACCTCGTAGCAAGGAGAATCTGACATGCTGGAAGTAACGCCGTTGGCGGCGGAAAAATTGAAGGCGTACCTGGCCGACAATAATATTGTCTCGCCGGTGCGAGTGGCCCTGATGCAGGGTGGCTGAGCCGGTCCCTCCCTGGGATTGGCTCTGGATGAGCCAAAAGATAGCGATACCACCCACGATCAGGACGGAATTAAATTTCTCATCGACAACAGCCTGAGCAAGCAGTGCGGGCTGGTGCGGGTTGACTTCGTCGATGCCGGGGCCCGTTCCGGCTTCTCGATCTCCGCGGCCAACCCCTTGGGTGGCGGCGGCTGCGGCAGTTCATGCAGCACCGCTGGCGGATCCTGTGGCTGCTAGTTAGTCCCGGAGCCACAGGTCGGGAAGATACGGCCTGAACCTGGTTTTTAAAGCCCCCCGCGCTTGGCGTGAGGGGCTTTTTTTATGGTTCAGAAGCTTGATAAAACGGGAGGAGAGGTGATGGGCGATGGTGGTAGAGGGTTGATTGGCGGGGAGGAGGGGCTTTTTTTGCTGGCTTTGGCCCGGGCGGTGATCGCCGAGCGATTGGGCCTGGCCACCGGTGAGCCGCCGCTGCCGCCGGGCTGTGATCCTGCGCTGCTGGGGCAGCGGCGGGGGGTGTTCGTGACCCTGAAGCTCAGGGGGCGGCTCCGGGGGTGTATCGGCAGTTTGAGCCCCCAGCAACCCCTGCTGGAGGGAGTGCGGCAAAACGCCTTGAATGCCGCCTTCCATGACCCCCGTTTCCCTCCCCTTGATGCCGCCGAACTGACGGAACTGCGGATCGAGGTGAGCATCCTCACCCCTCTGCGTCCCCTCGATTACGCAGATGGCTCCGAGCTTCCCTCTCTATTGCGGCCTGGCCGGGACGGAGTTCTCCTGGAAGGGGGCGGTTTTTCCGCCACCTTTCTGCCCCAGGTCTGGGAGCAGTTGCCCGATCCGGTTGCCTTTCTTGGACATCTGTGTCTCAAGGCGGGTTTGCCGGCCGAGGCCTGGCGGCATGAGCGGCTGCAGGTCAAGACCTATCAGGTGCAATCATTCAGCGAAAGTTAATGAGGAGCGGGGCGTGGTTTGTTGCTTTTTGCCCTTGCCTGTGGTACATCGCCCCAATTGTCCTCCTGTAAAGTGGCCCGGATGGCGGAACTGGTAGACGCAAGGGACTTAAAATCCCTCGGCCGTAAGGCTGTGCGAGTTCGATTCTCGCTCCGGGCACCAGATCATGGTCCAGCGTGATGCGCTGAAGCCCAGAACGCCCTGATTATTCAGGACTTTTCATTTTTGATTGTTAAGGCTGGGCCAGTCTGATATTCTGAAGGTCCAGTTTGTTGCCTATATTCCGCCAGTGAGGGGGGGCTTTACCTGGAGGGCTAGAAGGAGATCAGAGGGGATCCCCAATTTTCGGGCGGTGTGCCAAGGTGGCCAGCCGCCGTGACCGCCACCCACGAGCAAAGCCGAAGGTGCCAGTGGCACTGAGCAAAGGCGGCTCAAGGAGCTCCATGGCAAGATCGGCCAACTCACGGTGGAGTGGGATGGTTAAGGCATTCGCTGGCGAAACCACCATTGGGGGAGGAAGGTGGTCGCCCCGCTCAGCCCTCCCTTATCTCTTCACCCCAAGACGCCATCTGCCCATGCCCCTCAACCGACTGTTCCGACCAAAAGTTGTCATTGGCGGCAAGGGTTTTACCCTGGTTGAACTCATCATCGTTATTGCAATCCTGGCCACCCTGGCCGCCATTGCCACGCCATTATTTTCCAACTATATTGACCGGACGAGGATCAACAGAGCCAAGGTGGAAATCCGCATCCTGTCCAGGGAGATCACCATCTTTCACCTGGAAAACCAGCGCTTTCCCAACTCCCTGGCCGAACTTGGCCTCGGTCCCATGCGCGACCCCTGGGGCAACCCTTACCAGTACAGGCCGGTGGCGGGCACACCCCTGGGTAAACTCCGTAAAGACCATGCCATGGTGCCGGTGAACCAGGACTATGATCTCTACAGCATGGGCAAGGACGGCAAGAGCCAGGCTCCTTTTACCGCCAGGGCCAGCCGTGATGATATCGTCCGGGCCAATGACGGCGCATATATCGGGCTCGTTGCACATTATTAAGGGAAGAACATGAAACTTTCGCCCCCCAATGCCACCTTCCTGAAAAGCAAGATCGCCCGCCGCATCTTCTTCCTTTTTGTGGGCTGCGCCTTGTTGCCCCTGCTGGTCTTGACCATCCTCACCTTTACCCATGTCACCCAGCAGATCAAAAGCCAGAGCCTTGATCGCCTCCAGCAATCCTCCAAGACCCATGGCCTCAGCATTTACGAGCGGCTGCTCTCCATGGAAAGTGACCTGCAGTTCCTGGCCGCCGGCCTGGTGCCCACTGTGGCGGAGCCCTCTCTGGCCCTGGGCGAGGCGTTCTTCCGCGACCGGCTCAGTCAACGTTTTGCCGTCATCTATCTTGTCAGGGACGGCGCGGTCAGCCATCTGCTGATGGGGAATGATGCCGAGGGCCGGGATCTGGTGGTGGCTTTCCAGGACAACGGCGAAAAAAACCAGTTGCTGTTCAGCAACGAAGAAGGCGGTGCCGATGCCTTCCTGGCCGTGCCCCTGGAGAGAAATACCACCCACACCTCTTTTCTGGCCGCCAGGATCAACACCACCTACCTCTGGGGCATCGGCCACGAAAACATCCTGCCTCCCATGACGGAGCTCTGCATTGTCGACCAAGCGCGCGTCCCCCTGGTCACCTCCTTTGCCATCGACGCCCAGCTACTGCAGGAGATCGCCTTCCGCGCCGGCGGCGAAGGAGGGCGCCAGTTTGAGTATCTGACCAGTGGTGACGGCAGCTTTCTGGTCAGTTTCTGGCCCCTCTATCTCAAGGGCAGGTTCAATGCTCCCAACCTGACGGTCATCCTCCGGCAAAACCGGGCGGACGTGCTGGCCCCCCTGGATGATTTCAAGACCATCTTTCCTTTGGTGGTGCTTTTGTCGCTCTGGGTGGTGCTGCTGCTCAGCATGGTTTTCATCCGCCGCTACATGGTGCCGGTGGAAAAGCTGCAGGAGGCGACCCACCATATTGCCCGGCGCGATTTCAGTCATGAGGTTGACGTCAGAAGCGGCGACGAATTCGAAAGCCTGGCCCATTCTTTCAACAGCATGAGCCGCCGGTTGCATAAGCAGTTCCACACCCTGGAAACCATCGCCGATATCAACCAGACCATTCTCTCCTCCCTGCATAGCAAGGAGATTATCGACACGGCCCTGGCCCGGCTCTGCCAATTTCTCGAATGCGATGCCAGTCAGATCATTCTCTTTAAAAACAAGAAGTCAAACCTGGCCGCCTCCTACACCCATGTCGCCCGGCACAGAACAGCCGCCGTCGAAGAGGCCCTTGAGATCCCGCCGGACGCCAGGGATGAGCTGCGGGGCAAAGACCGGCTCATCCGCTCCTCCCAAGAGGCTTGGCCCGCCTATCTCGCCGGCCTGGCCGCCGATCAGGCTCGGCTCATCGTCCAACTCCCCCTGGTTACCAATGGTGAACTCCATGGCGTGATCAACCTGGCCTTCCAGACCAAGGATCTCTTAAGCGATGATGATTGCCGCCAGGCCAGGCAGCTGGCCGACCAAGTCACCATTGCCCTTGAAAACGCCCGACTCATCGAAACCCTGGAGGAGATGAATTGGGGCACCCTGCAGGCCCTGGCCCGCACCGTTGACGCCAAATCACCTTGGACCGCCGGCCATTCGGAGCGGGTCACCGAGCTGGCCATCAAAATCGCCAAGGTCATGGGTTGCGACGACAGGGCCGTCATGACCATCCATCAGGCGGCCCTGGTCCATGATATCGGCAAAATAGGCGTCCCCCTTGCCATTCTCGACAAACCAGGCACCCTCTCCAGCCAGGAGTTTGACCACATCAAGGAACACCCCGTCATCGGCGCCCGCATCCTGGAGCCCATCACCGCCTTTGCCGATGCCATCAGCATCGTCCTCCAGCACCACGAGCGCTGTGACGGCTCGGGCTACCCCGGCGCCCTGCAGGGTGATGAAATCTGTCTGGGGGCCCGCATTCTGGCCGTGGCCGATGTCTATGACGCTCTCATTTCAGAGCGGCCCTACCGGCAGGGTTGGGTGCTGGATCAGGTCCTGGAGCATATTCAACAGGAAAGCGGCAAAAAATTTGACGCCGAGGTGGTGAAGGCTTTTTCGTTTGTGATTCAGTAGAATACCAATGGTGGCACCATGAAATTATTAGCTGATAACAAGGTGCGCAAACCGGCCCTGCTGGTTGCCGTTCTCCTGCTGCTGACCGGTGCGCTCTTCTTCCTGGCGGGGCGTGAATCTGCCGAGCTGCCGCCGGAGATTCTCGGGGAGTGGTATTCCTCCGACCCCCGTTATCAGGCCTGCTTTCTGGACATCAGCAGGGAGTCCTTGGTCATCGGCGCCGCCGACGGCAACGTCTACTATTATACTCTGACCGGCATTACGGAGGAGTTGGCGGCCACCGGCCAGGAGAGCTTCTTCACCCTTCATTGCCGCGACGATGAAGGGATGGCCCTGGATTTCCGCCTCAGGTACGACCGCCGCCAAAACCTGCTCTCCTACCGGAACCAGCGCGAAGTCATCTGGTTCAAAGCTGTACAAAGATAGAACCCACGGACTCGCCATCACCACCTGGTCCCCCTTTTTAGTTTGGTTCAGTTTTATCTCATCCTGTAGAATAGCGGGATGGCCCGTAACCCCGATCCCGAAGCCGCTGCTCCCAGTGCCGATCATGCGTCCTTGAGCGTTCAAGAGCGGCGAGCTATCGGCCGGCGCGCCTTTTTTGCCCATGGGGGGCATGTTGCCACTGCAAGCGCCTACGCCGCCATGGCAATTGTTTGGGTTCTCTGCACCTACCTTGTGGGCCGGGGGTTCGCGGTTCAAGACCCATGGGCCGTGCTTTTGGGTGGCTGGTTGTTCAGTGTACCCATTGTCCTGAGCGGACTCTATCTGACTACGGTCGCCAAAATTCACCGTTTGACCGCCTTTGCCAGTCGCGGTCGACTCTACCGTCTTTTCTCCGGCCGAGTTTTCGCCATTATCGGCTGGTCCCTTTGGGCGATGATCACCTCTTTTTTTTGGCTGCTCCAGTTTCACACCTATTCCAGGCTTGAATGGCTGGTATTTTTTCTGGTTGTCCCCCTCTTCTGGGGCGTCTTCATGGTTTTGCGCAACCTGATCGCCAATGAATACAAGCCCTACCTGGTCACGGCGGTGGCCTTTCGGTGGTCGCGCCGGGTTACTCCCGTTTTGCTGGTTCTGCTCCATCTCGTTGTGATCCATTATTTCGCTGACCTCCCGCGCCATGACTCCCTGGAGGCGGCCATCGCGGCTCGAGGAAACCCTGACGCGGAGATTGTGGGCAGTGCCCTGGCCTTCGAGCTATCCAGGTTCATCGCCTACTATGACGGTGCCAAGGATTTTGCCCTTGGTCATCTGGGGCGAGTAAATTCGCTTTGGGCCCTTATGCTCTTTGGGCTGGGCGGCTTTACGGTTTTTTTCAACGCCTGCGCCATGCTCGGTTGTTTTTTGATTCCGGCGGTGGAATACCGGCGGGTTTTCATCCCGCTTTCGGAAGCGGAAAGGCCGGCCCGGCTCAGCCGTGGACGGGTGGCTGCCATCAGCGCCGGACTTACTTTTTTCGCTCTTTTCATCTATCTGCCGATCTTCACCTCCACCGAAAGCTTGTTGCGCCATAACAGTCCAACCTTTATCGAGGCCAGGGCTAAGGCTGATCTTATCGTGGTTCAGATCGATGACCACTTTTACCGGCCCGGGATCACCGAAGAGTTGAAGGATGCCCGGCTGAAAACTTTGGCCAGGCGGGACGAGGCGCTCCCCGAGCTTGAATATGAACTCGACCGGGCCTTCGACCTGTTGGAGAGCAACGTCGATTCCTTCCTGGACTGGTATTACTCCCTTACCGCCGAATACTTGCGGATTGCCAACCTGCTGCGGGGCGATATCGAAGGGTACATGACGAAGAAGCTGGTCGAAAAACTCCAGCAGGGAGGGCCATTTGATAATTTTGAGACCACCCTGCACCGGGCCATCGAGCTGCAGGAGTCTTTAAGGCGTGAGTATGGGGAAACCGCCGTCAGGATCATGGAGAGCAATCGGATTGAGCCGTCGCCCGGCACCAGCTTCAGAGTGGTTCAGCAGTTTTCCCTCGGTGAGGTATTAAATCCCCCGGAGCAAAGTGATGCCATTCCCCTGGAAGCCAGGCTGGGAGCCGGCGGTGCCGCCGGGATCGTTTCCGCGGGGGTGGTTGCCAAGGTGATCGGTAAGGTGTCTGGAAAGGGGGTCTTCAAGCTTGCGGTGAAATCTGCGGGCAAGCTGTTGGGTGGCAAACTTGTCGGGGTTGTCGGGGGTGCGGCAGGCGGGGCGGGCATCGGGGGCACAATCGGCTCGGCCGTTCCGGGGGTGGGCACCGTCCTGGGGGCGGCGGTGGGCGGGGTTGTTGGGGGTGCTGCCGCGGGCATGGCCATGGACAAAGGACTGTTGATGCTGGAAGAGGTGGTTAACCGTGAAAAATTCAAGGGAGAGATGGTCTCGGCAATCCATGAGGCCAGGTTGGAGCTGCGGGCAAGCCTGCGCCCCTGATGGGGTTGGCTGCGGTGATCAGGCCAATTTAATGGTTGACCCATCGATCGGCAACGAGCCATGATGAAGAGAAAATTGCGGCTCCAGCCGGTGGTTTCCGTCAGTCGGACAGCCTTTTGCCGTCGAATCGGGTCGCTATGAAAGGGGAGGCCATCATGGATTTGCCAGCGTTTAACAAGTTGCCAGGGATAGTCTCTTTCCTGGGCCTGCTGCTGTCGGGCGCTGGCAAATAGGTCCGAGCCTTTCCCTAATGCTGGCTGGCCGGGAGCGGCAGTTGGGTTATTGTAAACTGTAAGTTTTGATTGACAAAATGCCGGCCAATCGTTAATCCAAACAGATGTCGGCCAGGTTGGCGAGCAGGAGCCATGGCGGGAAGATGGCGCCCGGGGTAGGCGCCCCATTGAGCACGGGGAGTAATCGATGATCGGATTTTTGAAACGTAAAAGTGCCACCGCTCAGGAGGGCGCCGACGATCCCCAGGCTTCCACCGCCGCCGATGGCAAGGGTGGCGTTAAGGCGGTGGCGGCCAAGACCACCGGCCCCTGTGCCGGGGCCGCCATCTCCCGGGCGCTGACCTTGGAGGGCTTGCGCGACGCGGATTTTGCCGCCATCTATGGCGCGGGCAAAATCCGGGTATTGGAGCCCGGCACGACCCTGTTTCGGGCCGGAGAGAAGGCGGATCTCCTCTATCTGCTGCTCAAAGGCAAGGTGGCGCTCCAGGGTGACACCGGGGTTGGGACCGTGTTGCTGGCCGACGCCGGCGACTGGGTGGGAGATCTGGATTTCCATACCGCTGAGCCCTACCTTAACTCGGCCGTCGCCATGAGTGCCGCCTCGATCCTGGTGCTGGATCGAGCGACCTACGGCAGCCTGGATGACCGGTTGAAGCTCAGGCTGGTCAGGCATCAGCAGAAGGCCCATCGCTCCCGCCTCAGCGAGCTTTCGGCTCGGACCGGGGCGATCAAGCGGCGCAATCAGGCTTTGGTGGAGGCGCTCTATCGTTTCCGGACCACCGGGGACACGGGGTTTGCGAAAAGCGATACGGTTCAGGGGGTGATCCAGAAGGTTCCGCGGCTGCCGGTGTCAACCACCACCCTGCTCGGCAAGCTTTTCGATGAGCGGACCACCCTGAACGAGGTGGTGGAGCTGGTCAAGTCCGATCCCGCCCTGGCCGGCATCCTGCTCAAAGCGATCAATTCCCCCCTCTACGGGCTGGAAAGCAAGATCGACAATGTCAATCGCGCCGTGACCCAATTGGGTTTCGACGCCGTTTATCAGTTGATCATGTCCGAAAGCATGCGCAAGAGTCTGCCCGAAACCCCCCAGTTTCTGGAGATCTATAACCGTTCTCTTGAGACCTCCCATCTGGCCTTCACGATCTCCCAGGTCACCTGGCGGGGCAACCCGGCGGAGCTCTCCACCATCGGCCTGCTCAATGAGATTGGCAGCGTCGTGCTCGAGTTGCTGAAAACCCAGAATCCCAAGTTACAGCGTCTGTTGATGACCATCGAGCCCGCCGGGCTGGGGGCCGAACTGCTGCGGACCTGGAAGCTTCCCGAGAACCTCTGTAGAAGTATCGAATATCGGCACTATCCCGATTTCGCTCTGCCCCTGCATGTGCCCCACGACGTTTTGGAGAATGTGGCCCTGCTGCACCTGGCCGACTGTTTCTATCAACGCTTGCACGGCTCGGCGGAAGGTAAAGATGGTCTTTTCACCGATGGCTACATTGCCGCCCTCAAGCTGGGCGACCTCCGCGATCCGGAACTGCTTTATCAGCGGGTCCTGGCCAACCTGCGTTCGCGTTTACCCTCACTGCCCCGCTCCCTCATGGCTGTCCTGACCACCTGAAGTTGATTGCCGCAACCAGGGCCGGGTCACGCTCGAAGGCTTCGATGGTGGCATACTCGGCCGGGTCATATTGGGTCCACGCCGCGGAAGCCCGGGATCCCCGATTCCACCGAGATTCCCGTGCCGGTTAAGGCCAGGTTGAGCCGGGAGCCCTGAATGGCCTCCTCCTTAAGAAGCTTTTGCATCTCAGTAGAGTTCGTAGCGCGCCAGGATGCCGTCCAGGCCGCCGTTGCGCAAGTTTATTTTCCGGCTGGGCTTAAGGCCGATCTCTTTGATCAGTTGGCGGTCACCGAAATAGAGGCAGGCGGTGGAGCCGGTGCAGCGATGTTTCAGAAAGGTTCCCAGTTCTTGGACCAGGGCGGCGGCCGCCGCCCGATCTCCCAAACGCACCCCGTAGGGCGGGTTGCTGACGATCACCGCGTTGTTGATGGGGGCCAGTTGCTGAAAAGTACTGACCTTTAGCCCCACCTGGGTGCCGTGGGGCAGGAGGTTGAGGTTGCGGCGGGCGGCCCGGATGGCGGAGGGATCGTGGTCGCTACCCAGCAGCAAGCCGATGGGCAGCGAGCGGATGGCCGCCTGGGCTTCGGCCTTGACCTGGAGCCAGAGTTCCGGGATGAAATCAGGTAGATATTGAAAGCCAAACTCATGGCGCAGATAGCCTGCCGGAATCCGGGTTCGGCGCATCAAGGCCTCAGCCAGCAGAGTCCCGGAACCACACATGGGGTCCACCAGTTGCCGGTCGCCGTTCCAGCCGGAAAAATCGATCATCGCCGCCGCCAGGGTTTCCTGGATGGGCGCCTCGACGCTCTCTTGGCGGTAATGGCGGCGGTGGAGGGACTCGCCGGCCAGGTCCAGGCTGATCACCGCCTGGTTGTGGCGGATATGGAGGTCGAAAACCAGGTCGGGCCGCTCCCTGTCCACATTGGGGCGGGCGGCAAAATGCTGCTGGAACCAGTCGACGATGGCGTCCTTTAAACGGAGGGCGGCGTAGCGGGAGTGGCTGATCTTGCTGTCGCTGACCCGGGCGTTGATCATAAATGACTGGTCAAGCCCCAGCAGCTGGTCCCAGGGCAGGGTCAGGGCGGTCTTGTAGAGATATTTGGTGCTGTGGCAATCGAAGTGGAGCAGGGGGGCCAGCACCCTGGTGCAGAGGCGGGTCTGATAGACGATCCGGTAGAGGGCTTTGGCTTGGGCGTTGAAGTAGACCCCCCGGTGGGTGGGGTTCAAACGTTGGGCCCCCAGGCCGGCCAGCTCACCGGCGGCGGCCTCCTCCAGATTCTCCGCCACCTGGGCGAAGTAGCCGCCCTTTTGCTGGTAAAGAAAAGAGTTCACGGGCTTTGCAGGGGGGCCTGATCGCGGAACCCTTCCCGGATCACCTCGAACCGGCCGCTCTCCTCCTCCAGGCGGTAGATGCTGAAATTGGTCCGCGGATCCAGGCCCGGATAGTGGACGGCGAAGTTGAGCGAGGCCGAGCCCTTCGGGCCGCTGACGATCCGGTGGAAGACGTGGCGGGGCCAGACCAGCATGGCCGGCCCGTCGAAGAGTACCTCGCCGTTTTGCAAAATCTGGTCGGGGGTCACGGTGAAGCTGGCCCGGCCATGCTCCCGCCGATAGATATCCACCTCCCGTCGGCCAGAAAGGACGATCAGATTGTCATCCTGGTGGGGGTGCATATACCAGGGGCGCGCCACCTCCCCCACGGGGCCGGGGGAGATGGCGCTACTCTGGTGCAGCACCCGGTCGATGGCGTCGATCCGGGGCAGGAAGCCCATGGGGACGTTGTCGAACAGTACCCCCGGCGTTCGCCGCAGGGGCTGCAGGGGAATAATCCGGTAAAACCCGCTGACTTCCGCAAAAATTCCAACCGAACCCATCAGTAGTCTCCCAATGATTTAAGGATCAGCCGCATTCGGAGTAGCCGCAGGCATGACAGACGCAACAGCCCCCCTCATGTTCGATCACTCCCCCGCATTCGGGGCAGGCGCCGAACATGGCGTTGGCCTGGGCCACCAGGCTGTTGTCCCGGTGGCCATTGGTTCTTTCCAGATGGCGGCGGATCGCCTGGGCGATGGCGTCGGCGCAGGAGGTCACCTTGTTTTCCCCGAAACCTGAGGGTTTGTGGCAACTGATTCCGATCAACTGCTTGACGATGGGTTCCGGCGGCATGCCGCTGCGCCAGGCCAGGGAAACCAGGCGGCCGATGGCCTCACACTGGCTGGCCGCGCAACCGCCGGCCTTGCCCACCGTATTGAACAGCTCGAAGAAGCGATGCTCTTCATCCTCGTTGATGGTGACATACATGGGACCGCAGCCGCTGGTCATCTGATAGGTGCAGCCGGAGAGCATGGCCGGCCGGTCGCGCTTGACCGGTTTTTGGGGCAGTACCTGGGCCGGGGCCGCCTTTTTATCGGTTTTGCCGATATTGAGCACCTGGTTGTCCCGGCAGCCGTCCCGGTAGATGGTCACCCCCTTGCAGCCCAGCTCGTAGGCCAGCATGTAAGCCTCGCGGACATCATCCTCGTTGGCTTCATGGGAGAAGTTGATGGTTTTGCTGACCGCGTTGTTGGTGTGGCGCTGGAAGGAGGCCTGGATCTCAAGATGGTTGCGGGGGGTGATATCGTGGGCGGTTTCGAAAATCCGCCGGTATTTTTCGGGAATCTCCTCGATATTGGCCAAGGTGCCGTGGTGGGCGATCCGGCGGACCAGTTCGTGGGAGTAGAAATCCTCGTTTTTGGCCAGCTGCTCAAAGAGCGGATTAACCTCGAACAGCTCGTCGTTGTCCATCACCCGGCGGAGGAAGGCCACGGCAAACAGGGGCTCAACGCCGCTGGAGCAGCCGGCCAGAATGCTGATGGTGCCGGTGGGGGCGATGGTGGTACGGGTGGCGTTGCGCACCGGGGTGTTGGGTTCCTGCCGGCCGTAAATGCTGGCGGGGAAGTTGGGGAAGGCTCCCCGGGCCTTGCCCAGGATGATGCTGGCTTTCAGGGCCTGCTGGTCGATAAAGCGCATCACCTCTTCAGCCTTGCTCACCGCTTCCGCCGAGGAGTAGGGGATCTCCAGCTGGATCAGCAGGTCGGCAAAGCCCATCACCCCCAGGCCGATCTTGCGGTTGAGCTTGGTCACCCTTTCGATTTCCGGCAGGGGGTACTTGTTGATATCCACCACGTTGTCGAGGAAATGGACCGCCTGCTCCACCACCAGCCCCAGTCGCTGCCAGTCAACTTCGCCCTCCTTGATCATGTTGGCCAGGTTGATGGAGCCCAGGTTGCATGACTCGTAGGGCAGCAAGGGCTGCTCACCGCAGGGGTTGGTCGATTCGATCTCCCCGGCCTCCGGGGTGGGGTTGTCGGCGTTGATGCGGTCGATGAAGACGATTCCCGGCTCCCCCGAAAGCCAGGCCTGCTTGACGATCTGGCGGAAGAGCTTGGCGGCGTTCTGGTATTTGACGATCTCGCCGTTCCTGGGGTTGATCAGGGCGTAGTCGCCATTTTCGGCCAGGGCCCGCATGAACTCATCGGTGATCGCCACCGAGAGGTTGAAGTTGTGCAGCACGTTGAGGTCCGATTTGACCTTGATGAAGTCCATGATGTCGGGGTGGTCCACCCGCAGAATCGCCATGTTGGCCCCGCGCCGGGTGCCGCCCTGCTTGATGGTTTCGGTGGCGCAGTCAAAAACCGACATGAAGGAGAGCGGGCCGCTGGAGATTCCCTTGGTGGAGTGGACCACGTCGTTTTTGGGGCGAATCCGGGAGAAGGAGAAGCCGGTGCCCCCGCCGCTCTGGTGGATCAGGGCGGTCTGCTTGACCGCCTCAAAGATGCTGGGCATGGAATCTTCGATGGGCAGCACGAAACAGGCCGAGAGCTGGCCCAGCTTGCGGCCGGCATTCATCAGGGTGGGGGAGTTGGGCATGAAATCCAGGCCGGCCATCAGGTTGTAGAAGGTCAGGGCCAGGGAGTCGACATCGGCGCCGGAATCGTAGAGGGTGTCGGCGGCAGCCACCGTCTTTGCCACCCGCCAGAGCATCTGCTGGGGAGTTTCCAGAACCTTGCCCTGGGCATCCTTTTTCAGGTAGCGGCGCTTAAGGACGGTGAGGGCGTTGGCGGAAAACTTGGGTTTCGTGGCCTGGGCGGGCAATTTTTCGGCGGCTGCTTTTGCGGGCATGGCTTGCGGTTCCTCCTCTTGGCTTTTAAGCGGTGATTGAGCGGTGCTGCCTGCTGGGGAAAAAGGGGTAAAACGGTGTGTTTAGACCCCGGCACCCCACCGGGGCCAGCCTGCTGGCTTGACCACAAAATATGGTATGGTTGGCGCCAAAAAAGCACAAGATGTGGTCCTTGTAAAGAAAAAAATGGCTTAAAAAACCACCCGGGGCCGATGCTCCTGTCATTGCAGAATTTTTCGCTTGGCGATGAATGGGGCGCTTGCCGTCGGTGGGGCCGCCCGCCAATCATCGGCAGGATTGCCGCCTGTCAATCGTCGGCAGGATTGCCGACAATCACCTTGTCACCATCAATAATTTTTGCTATTGGTTTATGTTCCCTCTTTTTGTTTTTTCAGCCCACAAGGAGACCGCGAGATAATATGGCGACTAAAACCATCGACCTGGTGGCTCGGCTCTTCTGCCAGGCCACCAAGAAAACCGTGGATAAGAGTACCGGTAAAAATCTCAAGTATGCCGGCACCCTCCAGGATATTCCCAAGGTCAGCCTGAAGCCGGATATCGGCTGTTTTGTCCAGTTCAGCGGCGACTACAGCGGCCTGGTGATCATGAATTTTTCCGGCGCGGCGGCCATGGAGCTTTATCGTAGCTACATGCTGACCATGGGGATGCCCGAGGACGATCTGGCCTCCGATTACACCTCGGTGGAGGTGGTGGATACCATCGGGGAGATGACCAATCAGATCATGGGCCGGGCCCTGCGAATGGTGGAGAGCAACTACGAGCTGACCTCCTTCATGGGGCAGCCCAAGGCGATCGCCCTCAACAGCGCCATTGTCCTGACCCCGGAATCGGACTATCAGGCCAACCGGCGGATCGCGTTCAGTCTGGAAACCCACCGCTTTTACATGGAGCTCTCCTTGGAGCGCACCGAATTTATTCCGATGAAATAAAGGGAAGGCAAAGATGAGTTCATCCTGCAGCGCCAAGTGCGGCGCGGATAAGCAAAGCACCTGTGGATCTCGTCCGGCCGTGGCCGCGCGGGAAAATGTGAGTATCGATCAGGCCCTGGGCCGGATTCGCCATAAAATTCTGGTGATGAGCGGCAAGGGTGGGGTGGGGAAAAGCACCGTTTCGGTCAACCTGGCGGTGGGCCTCGCCCGCAAGGGTTTCCGGGTGGGGTTGATGGATGTCGATCTGCACGGACCCGATATCTGCCGGATGCTCAACCTCTCCGATAAGCCGGACACCACCTCGGAAGGGCGGATTATTCCGCTGCCGGCCGGGGATAACCTGCGGGTGATGTCCCTGGAGAATATGATGGAAAATCGGGATGATCCCATCATCTGGCGGGGTCCCCTGAAAAATCAGGCCATTCGCCGCTTTATCGCCGATGTGGATTGGGGAGAGCTGGATTATCTGGTGATCGACGCCCCGCCGGGTACCGGCGATGAACCGATGACCGTGGCCCAGACCATCAAGGACGCCAAGGCCCTGGTGGTCACCACCCCCCAGAAGGTGGCCCTGGCCGATGTGCGTAAATCGATCAACTTCTGCGGCCATGTCGGGATGAAAATTTTAGGCCTGGTGGAGAATATGAGCGGCTTTGTCTGTCCCCACTGCGGCAAGACCGCCGAACTTTTCAAGAGCGGCGGCGGTGAGCGGTTGGCCCAGGAGTTTGACTTGCCTTTTTTAGGCCGGATCCCCCTGGATCCCCTGGTGATGCTGGCCGGTGATGACGGCAGCCCCTTTTTGACCGGTGGCGAGAGTCCGGCGGTGACGGCGATGAGCCAGGTGGTGGCCCGGGTCAACGGGGCCCTGCCGGTTGCCAAGGGAATTCCCCTCTCGCTGGCCGTGGCCCCAGCTGCCGCCTCCACCTGCGGTTGCGGGGGTAAATGCGACCCCAACCTCTGCGATTGCTGAACGGCAACCAATAAGGAGCGAACAATGCGGATTGAACAGCTGGTGGTTGGGCAGATGGGGGTTTGTTGCTATCTGCTGGGCTGTGAGGAGAGCAAACAGGCCCTGGCCATCGACCCCGGTGGTGACGAGGAGAAGATCCTGGCCCATTGTCAGGCGGCCGGTTGGCAGCTCAAGCTGCTGGTCTGCACCCATGGTCATCCCGACCATGTCTGCGGCAACGCGGTCCTGAAGAGGGCCACCGGAGCCGAGATCATCATGCACGGCGATGATGCCGATTTTTTTGGCCGCCCGGAGGTGGAGCAATATTTTTCCATGCTGGGTCTGCCGGCTTCTCCCCCTCCCGACCGCCTGGTCAAGGATAACGAGGTGATCGAACTGGGCAGTATCAGGTTGCAGGTTATCCATACCCCGGGTCATACCCCCGGCGGCATCTGTCTCTATGCCGCCCCCCATCTCTTCACCGGTGACACCCTCTTTGTCGGTGGGGTGGGGCGCACCGATTTCCCCGGTGGTGATACTGCCACCCTGGTTAATTCGTTGCAGCAGCGGTTGCTGGCCCTGCCGCCCGAGACCGTGGTCTGGCCTGGTCACGGTTATGGCGGGGCCCGCTCCACCATCGGGGAAGAGGCGCGGGATAACCCCTATCTGACTGAAAAATGGTATTGATCTTCGATCTGGTGAGCTATGCGTGAAATAGTCCTTGGCACCGCCGGTCATGTTGACCATGGCAAGACCAGTCTGGTCCGTGCCTTGACCGGCATTGAAACCGATCGACTCAAGGAGGAGAAGGCCCGGGGGATCACCATCGAGTTGGGCTTTGCCCATCTTGATCTGCCCTGCGGTCATCGCCTGGGGATTGTCGATGTGCCCGGCCATGAACGCTTCGTCCGCAACATGGTGGCCGGGGCCGCCGGGATCGACCTGGTGGCCTTCGTGGTGGCGGCCGATGAGGGGATCATGCCCCAGACCCGCGAACACTTCGAGATCTGTCGCCTGCTGGGAGTCAAGCGCGGCCTGGTGGTGATCACCAAGCAGGATATGGTTGACCAGGAGTGGCTGGAGCTGGTGACCGACGAGGTGCGGGATTTTCTTCGCGGGAGCTTTCTTGAGGATGCCCCCATTGTGCCGGTCTCCTCCACCACCGGCCAGGGGATCGACGAGGTTCGGCGACTTTTGGATCAACTGGTGGCGGCCAGTGATTTCAGCGAGGCCGCCGGTCCCTTCCGCCTGCCGGTGGACCGGGTCTTCACCATGAAAGGTTTTGGGGCGGTGGTTACCGGTAGTTCCATCTCCGGGCGGATCTCCCTGGGGGATGAGGTTTGCTTCTACCCTCGGCTGGTCAGTGGCAAGATCCGGGGGATTCAGGTCCACGGCCAGGAGCGGAACGAGGTTGAGGCCGGGTATCGTACCGCGATCAATGTTCAGGGAGTGGATAAGGAGCAGATCCACCGAGGCGATGTGCTGGCCAGTCCCGACAGCCTGGCCCCTTCCTACATGTTTGACGCCGATTTTCTCTACCTTTCCGGCAACGACAAGCCGTTGAAAAACCGCCGCCGGGTCCGGGTGCATGTGGGCACCGCCGAGGTAATGGGCCGGATCGCCCTGCTGGATGCCGAGGAGTTGCCCCCGGGTGAAACCGCCGCCGCCCAGCTGCTGCTGGAGGAGCCGGTCAGTGTCTGGCCCGGCGACCACTACGTGGTACGGAGCTATTCCCCGGTCCATACCATCGGCGGCGGGGTGATCTGGAACTGTGCCCCGCCCAAGCGCCGCCGCTTCAGCGAAAGCCAACGGCAGGTCAACCGGGAAATTTTCAGCCTCTACCGCGAGGGCACCCCCGAGGATCTGGCCCTCTTCCACCTGCGGGAGAGCGGGATTGCCGGTCTGACCCGCCAGGAGCTGGCGGTGCGGCTGGGGCTGTTCGGCAAACGGCTGCAGAAGCTTCTTGAAAAGAGCATTTCCGCCCGGCGCATTCTGATCGTTGAGCCCGACAAGCAACGGATGATCGCCGTTGAAACCCTGGATGGCCTGGTGGTGAAGGCGGAAAAGCTGCTGGCCGCTTTCCATGGCGACAACCCCTTGAAGAGCGGGCTTTCGGCCGAGGAGCTGCGGGGCCGTCTGGCCCGCGCTCTTTCCGCCCGTCTCTTTCAGATCGTCCTGCAGGAGGCCGATAAGAAAGGGGTGCTGAAACAGGAGGGTTCACTGATCCGTCTGGCTTCCCACCAGGTGTCCCTGGCCGGCGACGCTGAAACCCTGCGCCGGGAGCTGCTGGCATTTTACCGGGCCGCCGGCTTGCAGGCTCCAACCCTCCGGGAGACCCTCGAGGCCCACGGCAAATATCCCCAGGAGCTGGTTCGAGAGCTGCTGGCGGTGCTGGTCCGTGACGGCGAACTGGTCAAGGTGAGCGAGGATCTCTACTACGATAGCGGGGTTTTGGATGATCTGCGGGCCAAGCTGGTCGCTTTCCTCGCCAGCGAAGGGGAGATCGACGCCCCCCGTTTCAAGAATCTCACCGGTCTCACCCGCAAGTTCTCAATTCCCCTGCTGGAATACTTCGATCGGGTCAAACTGACCCTGCGGATCGGCGATGTGCGCCGGTTGCGCTAGGGTTCCGCTTTGGCTTAGGGCTGGAGGCGGAGCAACTCCAAATTGATGGTTGGTGGCGGTACTTCCTCTTCGCAGATCTCCTCCTGTTGGTCCACTTCACAGCCTTCCTCGACGGCTCCGTCGGTGATCTGGCCCGGAGCGGGTTCGCCTGCCGTCGTTGGGGGGCGCGGCGCCATCAGCACCCCCGGGGAGGAGGTCAGCAGATAGGGGACGGTCCGGGCGCCAATTCCCGCCAGGAAGGCCCGGTTGCGGAAGGAGATTTGACGGATCTGCCACAATTCCCCGAGGGTGGGCCGTTCCGGCTCGCTCCAGCTCAGGGTTTCGACGGCGGCGGCCAGGGAGCCGGAAGCCGCCAGTTCCTGGTGAAAGCGGAGGATTACCGGCAGATCGGACCGGTTGAGGGCCAGGGGGTACAGGGCCAGTCGTGGGTGCAGCTCCTCCCGCTGGGCCAGTTCCCGCAGTCTCTCAAGGCAGGAGGGGCAGGAAGGGGAAAAAAACAGTTTGACCGCCGCATCGTTGGAGCCGAAGGCCGGCACCGGCTCAAACTGCTGCCGCCCGAGGCCGCTCAGGGCCGCCACCAGGGTCAGGGCCCAGATCAGCAGGATGACGGTCAGGGTTTTGGAGTCGGGTCGCAACAGCCAGGCCGTTGTTCCCAGCAGGCCGGCGATGATCAGGCAGTTTATGCAGGGGATGGTAAGGGCCTGCATCCCGAGTAAAAAGGCGCTGACCAGCAAGCCGGCGCTCAGCCAGAGCAGCAACAGCGATGAGGAGCGATGGCGGAACTGTTCCCGCTGGCTTTTTAATTGCCTGGCGATCAGGACCATCGCCACTCCGAAAAAAAAGGCCCCGAACCAGTAGAGATCGATTCCGAGGAAAGTTGTGCCCCGGAAAAGGCGGCAGCCCTCGGTAACGCAGAAGCCATCGGTAAGCCCCAGGGCCGAGAGCAGCGAGAAAACCAGTCCCGCCAGGGCGGTCAGCAAGGCAGTAAAACTTCTGATCATGATCTTCCCTTTTTCGCGGAGGGGCGCCAACGGTCGCCCTTTTTCGTTACCTGCCTGGATCCATGGAGTTCGCCCTTGTTGGGGAGTCCTTGGGAGCAGAGTCCGCAGTCTGGCAATTCCCCCCCAGCTTGTCAACCGTAATTTCCCACTGCGAAATTATTCCTCCCGATTCCAGGGAGTGAATTTCTAATTGACATTAAGCCTGACCGACGCCTAGGATTAAAACTGATCACCATGGGGAGGGATTTGCCAGGACCCTCTTGGCGGGCTTTTTCTGCCCAGGGGGACAACTGTGCTTTAAAAGTTGGCATCTGCATCTATTTGCTTCATTAATCAAGTGAAGGAGGTGAAGTATGGACACGGGATTGATCGGTTCGGTTATTAATGCCCTCCCCCTGGATCGGATGATCGGGGGGCCATTGCGGGCCATGATTACGGCTCAGATTCAGGCGAGCAAAGCCTATGCCGAATTTCTGATGTCCGTCTGCATCAAGGATGGCAAGGCGGTTAATGTTGAGTTCGAGTATGACGAGACCATCGTCGACAGCGAGGGCAACTACAAGGGGACCCTCAGGAAGACCATGCGGATCCCCTTGCTGGCAGCCATTACCCATCCCAATATCTGTATCGAGGATGGCACCATCGATTTCGAGCTGGAAGTTTCCCAGTCGGAAGAGAGCCATTCGGAAACCGAAGGTTCCGGGGGCTTTGAAGCTTCGCTTGGTTGGGGGCCCTTCAGCGTCAAGGTGCATGGCAAGGTTTCGCATAAGTCGGAACAGACCCGCAAGACCGATACCCGGGCCAAGTACTCCATCCATACCTCCATCAAAAGGCAGGGCCCGCCGGAAGCCTTGATGCGGGTAATCGACTTCCTGACCGATGCCGCCACCAAACCGGTGGTGTTGCCGGCCAACAAGGCGGTGGCCAATCCCGATCAACTGCCCACCGATACCGCCGCCGTGGTCATCCCGCCGTCCCAGCCGTCCCCGGCGGCCTAAGGCGGCAGGCGTGCCGCCCTCGTTTCTGATTGGATTAAGCTGAGGAAACCAGACATATGTTCGGCCGAGAAAAGATGAACGCCCAGATGTTGACGGATATCACCCGTGGCATGCACCACGCCGTTAATACCACCGGGACCATGATCTCCCAGCAGTACGTGATGCTGCTGCAACAGTTTTTTGATACCCAGGAGGACGGCAGCATTGCCGCCAAGATGGTCAAGGTGCAGATGGATGAGAAGCACGATATCCTGGTGCCGTTGATCGCCCTGGTGCAGCCCCAGGGGATCGCTCTGGAGAAGATGCGTTTTGAATTTTCCATCAAGATTACCGAGAGTGAATTGAAGCGGGCCACCCATGAAGTTGACGGCTTTAATGCCGGCCGCACAGCCTTCAAGGTGTTCCTGTCGCCCAGGGGAGGGGCCGGGGAACAGCGGCGCGCGGACACCATCGATGTGGAGATGATTTTTACCCGCTGCGAAGCCCCGGAAGGGATGGCGAGGCTGATTGAGCAGTATGCCAACATGGTCCAGCCGTTTAAACGCGAAGAGGAGGCCGAGGGTGGGCCGGTGGGGCCCCTGATGGCCGCCGCCGGCCCGGAGTCCGGCAGCCCCAAATCCAGGCGCACCCTGAATGTTGTTAAGATGAATACCAAGGCCACGGCGGAAGTTAAAAAATAAAAATCGGTTCGGTCATTAACGCCCTTCTTCTGCTGGGACTCGGCAACTGGCCATTGCCCTGGTCGCCGCCCGAGAGGTGGTGTCACGCGCAGCAATACAACTTTTCCTGACATTTTTTTGAATTGACAGGCTGTGGATTCAACTCCTATAAAAGGTCATTGGCTTTTGTCTAATTGCTGTGCGGAATATCGTTATCAAGCTATTTTGAGTCAGGCTCGAAGATGACGACTCGCACTCCTAACCACCTTTAATGGAGGAAGAATCCGATGAAAAAGATTATCTGCAAGTCTCTGCTGTTTTTGCCGGTAACCATGTTGGGGGCGTTGTCGGCGATGGCCGGCCAGACACCCCAGGAGGCCCTGGGCAAAGCGCTCTACTTCGATCGCTCCATGTCGAGCCCATCCAATCAGTCCTGTGCCGAATGCCACAAGGGCAGCAGCGGTTTTGCCAGTCCGTTTCCCGGCATCAACAAGGAGGGAGCGGTGGTTCCCGGGGCGGTGAAGCAGCGCTTCGGCAACCGGCGACCGCCCACCGCCGCCTATGCCGGCGACAGTCCCATCTTTGATTATGTTTATGATCAGGAGGCGGGAGAGTGGATGTTTGCCGGCGGAATGTTCTGGGATGGCCGGGCCACCGGCTGGGTAACCGGTGATCCTTTGGCCGATCAGGCCATGGGGCCGTTCCTTAATCCGGTGGAGCATAATCTGCCCAGTCAGGAAGCGGCCTGTCTGATCGTGGCCCAGGCGAATTATGCCTATCTTTATCAGGAGGCTTTCGGCAAACCAATCATGTGCAACATCTATGATGATGATGGGAACTTGACAGCTTATAAAGATTTTGCTTTGGCCATTGCCGCCTTTGAGCGCTCGGAAGAGGTCAGTCCCTTCGATTCCAAGTTTGATTTTGTTATGGCGGGGATGGCGGAGTTCACCCCCCTGGAGGCCCAGGGCTGGGAACTGTTCAACGGTGACCGGGCCATGTGTTCGGCCTGTCACCCCGCCCCCCTGTTCACCGATTTTACCTATGACAACCTTGGGGTGCCGCGCAATCCCGCCAACCCCTTCTACCAGATGGATATAGTCTATGTTGACGGCCAACCCATCAACCCCGAAGGGGCGGATTGGGTCGATCCCGGCCTGGCCGGCTTCCTGGCGACCCTGCCGGAGAGCTGGTTCGCCGCAAGGGGGCTGGACAAGGAGGTGGCGGTGGCGGAAAGCTACGGCAAGCACAAGGTCCCCACCCTGCGCAATGTCGACAAACGGCCGGGGCCTGGGTTTACCAAGGCTTTCATGCACAATGGCGTTTTCAAGAGCCTGGCCGAGGTTGTCGAGTTCTACAATCAACGGGACGCGATGATAGCCGCGGGCACCCTTGAGCCGGAAGTTTGGGAAAATATGAACGAAGATGAACTGGGTAATCTCGGCCTCTCCGCCGCGGAAGAAGCGGCTCTGGTCGCCTTCATGCAAACCCTCTCCGATGGTTATCGGCCGCCCAGGCCGGGGCAGAAGTAAATCGCCATTTTGTTGCCCCGCCCCATTTGGTGGTGGGCCAGGCCCCGCATCGTATGGTGCGGGGCCTGTTTTTTTGGTGGCCGGCTGTAAAGAGGGTTGCCGATTGCCAAAGACCGGGCCGATCGGCTAGAATGCCAACTTGGCTGACCTCGAGGGGGGGCCGGGTAGTGGTCGTCGTGGTTCCGGCAGGTTCGTCCGGGGCCATGCCATTACCAAACAATGGGAGACCTTGAGTCATCGCAACATTAAGCGGTAATATCGCCGGTTTGAAGCCGGCACAGTTGAAAGAGCTGGAGCGTTTGGGCCGGCGCCGGTTGGAACCGGATCAGATCGCCACCCCGGAGCTGGCCCGCTCCCTGGCCTCGATCTCCAGGGAGATCGGTCGCCAGGTTGGGTTGATGATCGACCGGGCCGGCCAGGTGGAACTGGTTCTGGTGGGGGATCACCGTTCGATCATGATCCCGGCCCTGGGGCAGAGCCGGGCCGCCGGGGGGCGTCTGCGGGGGCTGCGCTGCCTGCATACCCATTTGGCCGCCGAGGGGCTGACCCAGGATGACTTCATGGACCTGCTCTTCCTGCGTCTGGATCTGATGAGCGCCCTGGAGGTTGATCGTGAGGGCCGGCCGGGCAAGCTGCACAGCGCCCACCTCAATCCGCGCCCGCCGGGGAGCGACCAGGATGCCGCCGGCCAGGCCTGGCTTTTGTTGCCGCCGACCCAGGTCTCCCGTCTTTCCGACAATCTGCGGGAACTGATCGCCTCTCTGGAGGGGGAATTCACTCGCTTGCGGCCCACCCGGGAAGTCGATCTGGGTCGGGATCGGGCCATTCTGGTCAGCGTTTCCAGCGCCTCCCTCCGCCAGGCCCGGGAGTCGATGGATGAACTGGCGGAGCTGGCCGCCTCGGCGGGAGTGGTGGTGCTGGACACCGTGATCCAGCGCCGGGATAAAATCAATCCCCGCCTGATTCTGGGGCGGGGCAAGCTGGGGGAGATCATGTTGCAGGCCCTGCAGCTCAACGCCAATCTCCTGATCTTCGACCAGGAGTTGAACCCCTCCCAGGTGCGCTCCATTACCGATCATACCGAAATGCGGGTTATCGACCGGACTCAGCTGATTCTGGATATCTTCGCTCGCCGGGCCTTGAGCCGGGAAGGCAGGCTCCAGGTGGAGATGGCCCAGCTCAAGTACATGATGCCCCGCTTGGGCACCCGTGACGATGCCCTCTCCCGGCTCACCGGCGGCATCGGGGGCCGGGGACCGGGGGAGACCCGGCTGGAGGTGGATCGCCGCCGGATTCGGGATCGGCTGGCCAAGCTGACCGCCAAACTCAAGGAGGTGGCCCATGAGCGGCATCGCCGCCGGGAGCGCCGCCGTAAGAAGGAAGTGCCGGTGCTGTCGCTGGTGGGCTATACCAATGCCGGCAAATCAACACTTCTTAACGCTCTCACCGGCAGCAACATTTTGGCCGAGGACAAACTTTTCGCCACCTTGGATCCCACCAGTCGCCGTCTCCGTTTCCCCGAGGAGATGGAGGTGATCATCACCGATACCGTGGGGTTTATCAACAATCTGCCCGCCGAACTGCTGCAGGCTTTCAAGGCCACCCTGGAGGAGCTGGGCGAGGCCGATCTCCTGATCCATGTGGTGGATGCCGGTAATCCGCGGATGGCTGAACATATCCGGGTGGTGGAAAAACTGCTCCGGGAGCTGGATCTCTCCGGGCTGCCCCGCCTGACCGTTTTCAACAAGATTGACCTGGTGGCTGATCGGGAGTGGCTGCGGGATCAGGCCGCCGATTACGACGCGGTTCTGGTCAGCGCCATGGATCCCTCCACCTTTCCCCCCCTCCTGGAACGTGCCCGCAAGGCGATCCTGAAGGTTTGGCAATGATGGGGGGAGGGCTGAGGAATTGGCTGGCGCTGGCCCTGCTGCTGGTTCTAGCCTGCGCGTGGCCGCCTTGGGCCCGGGCCGCGGACGAGGCCGGCATCGAGGAACTGGTGGTTACCAACTCCGCCCATGAGCTGTTGCTCTATTTCCGGGTCAAAAACGCGGTTACTCCCGAGATGGAGCAGGCGGTGAAGAGCGGTCTGCCCCTGACCCTGACCTTCTTTGTCGAGCTCTACCGGCAGCGCTCCGGCTGGCTGGATCTGCAGGTATTGGGGCTCGAGTTCAGCCACCACCTCCATTATGACACCCTGAAAAACGAATTTCGCGTGGTTCGCGAGGGGAAGGGGGGGGGGGCTCAGACGGTGGCCACCATGGCCGAGGCCCGACAACTGATGACTCGGGTCAACGATCTGGCTCTGCTGTCCCTGGCCGAGTTGATCCCCGGGCAGGCCTACACCCTGCGGGTCAGGGCGCAACTGGCCGAAAAGGGTTTGCCCCTCTCTTTTCACCGGCTGCTGCCCCTGCGGCGGCTATGGAGTTTTGAAACCGCCTGGCACGATATCGAGTTTCACTACTGACCAACCACCCTTGAGGGGGCAAGCCGAGAGATATGGAGACCATCAGCCACACTAAAGCCGGTGACGAAGCGGCGCGTCGGGATCGGCAGCGCCGCCGCCGCCGTTTGCGCTGGGTGGTGGGGGTGTGTCTGGCCCTGTTTGGCCTTTTTACCTGGCTGGAAACCAAAATTTTCGGCTTGGGTGAGGTTGAGCTCCCGGTCAGCGGCAATCTCTTAATCTTTATCCTGCTGAATCTCAATGTCCTGCTTTTGCTGGTGGTTATCTTTCTGGTGCTCCGCAACCTGGCGGAGCTGGTCTTTGAACGGCGGCGGCGGGTGCTGGGGGCCCGGTTGCGGACCAAACTGGTGGTCGCCTTCGTCTCGCTATCCATGATTCCCACCGGGCTGCTTTTCCTGATCTCCCTGCAGTTTATCTCCACCAGTATGGATTACTGGTTCAACATCAATGTCGAACACTCCCTGGAGGACTCCCTGGCAGTGGCCCGCGAGGTGTATCAGGAGGCCCAGCTCGAAACGGTTAGGGAGGGGGGGGTGATTGCCGCCTGGTTGCAGGCGGAACAGTCGCGCCTGACCGAGGAGGGCGCGCGTAACATTTTTCTGCGGGATATGCTGGAGAGTCATGGTCTGGGAGGGATCGAGCTTGTCAGCCCGGAGCGGGTTTTGCTGGCCGCCGTTTATCGAGCGGAGCTGGCCGGGTTGAGGATTCCGGAACTGCCGGGAGAAAATCTGCGCCGGGCCCTGGTCGGGGAAAGCGGGCAGGTGGTAAGCCAAATCCTGCCGGAAGGGGAGTTGATTCGCAGTCTGACCCCAATCGCCTGGCCGGGTCAGGACGGCATGGCGGTGTTGGCCCTTTCCCGCCTGTTGCCCCAGGAGCGTCTGCAGCGTCTGGAGCGGATCTCCTCGGGGCTGGAGGGCTACCGTCAGCTGCTGATGTTCAAGACCCCCCTCAAGACCAGCCTGCTGGTGACCCTGCTGATCGTCACCCTGCTGATCGTGTTCTGCGCCATCTGGTTCGGTTTTTACATCGCCGGAGGACTTACCGGCCCCATTCGTCGCCTGGCTGAGGCCACCCGCCGGGTGGCCGACGGTGATCTCGATTTCGTTATCGAAAAAAATTCCGGCGATGAGATCGGTTCGCTGGTTGATTCCTTCAACCAGATGACCCGCGATCTGCTCACCGGTCGCCGTCAGATTGAAGAGACCACGCAGGAGCTTGATCGGCGGCGGCGCTACACCGAGACCATTCTGCAAAACGTGACCGCCGGAGTAATCTCGTTGGATGATTCCGGACGGGTGATCACCATCAACCGCTTTGCCGAGGAGCTGCTCAAGGTGGATCGGGCCCAGATCGTCGGCCGTCATTACCGGGCCATTCTCCGCCGGCAGCACCTCCAGATTCTGGAGGGTTTTCTCCATGAACTGAGTCAATCGAGCAAACACTCCATCCAGTTGCCACTCCGACTGACGGTGGGTGATGAAACCTATTCCCTGCGGGTCAACCTTACTCGTCTTTTCGACGAGGAGGGGCGTCCCTTGGGGGTGGTCCTGGTGTTCGACAATCTCAGCGACCTGGAAAAAGCTCAACGGATGGCGGCCTGGCGAGAGGTGGCCCGGCGCATCGCCCATGAGGTCAAGAATCCCCTGACCCCGATCCAGCTCTCCGCCCAGCGGTTGCGTAAACGCTATCTTGCCAGACTGGCCGACGAGGGGGAGGTTTTTGATCTTTGCACCCAGACCATCATCAATCAGGTGGAGGAGCTGCAAAAGCTGGTGGGCGAGTTTTCCAGTTTTGCCAGGATGCCCGCGATCCATAAAACCATGGCCGATCTTGCCGCCATGGTCGATGAAGTGCTGGTACTCTATCGCGAGGGCCACAAGGGGATCACTTTTACCCGGGAAGGGGAGACACCTCCCCCCTTTCTCTTCGACCCCAAACAGTTGAAACGGGTGTTGATTAATTTGGTGGACAACGCGGTGGCGGTGGTGCCGCAAAGGGGTGGCAAGGTAAGTGTGAACCTGATCCGAGACCTTGAGCGTAAGCTGTTTCTGATCGAAGTCAAGGACAATGGACCTGGCATACGAGAGGAGGATAAGTTGCGTTTGTTCGAGCCCTACTTCTCCACCAAAAAATCGGGTACCGGTTTGGGTCTGGCCATTGCCGGTACTGTGGTGGCCGATCATGGCGGCGCCATTCGGGTCCGTGACCACGAACCCCATGGTGCCTGTTTTGTGGTTGAATTACCGTTTGAATTATCCTGATATTCTTTCCAAAAACATCATAGCTTGATAATTTCTTTTTAAGCAGACATCTTAGCCACGCTCCTCCAGGCATGCAGGCGTTTATGACTCTCTCTCGCCGGCCGGTACCCCAAAAATTTCCCCCTTTTACCTTGACAACTCTCTGTAGCCTTAACTACAACATGCAAGTGACGCCCCTCTTGGCGGTTGTTCCATGCAACCGGTTAGGAAATGGCCCCGGGGCGGCATCCAGTTGCCCTTTTATCCAGATTTTATCCTTTGGTCGGTGGCATGGCGAATATCAACAGCATCCATTCCGTGTGCAACTCCCTCATTCGCTTCCTGCACCAGGCCTATGAGGCCCATCCGCTGCCCGGCTCAGCGGCCGCAACCACCATGCAGGACGCCTATCCCTGCAACTTTCGCGTGCTGGCTTCGGGGGAATTGAAGGCCGGGGCCGACTTCGGCACCACCCTTTCCCTCTACCTCTACCGGGTTCTGCTCAATGAGCATCTCCGCGGCCAGCCCGTATCGCGGAATGGTGTTCGGCCGCCGTTGTCGGTGGACCTCCATTTTCTACTTACCATTTGGTCCGAGAGCGCCGCCGCCGAACAGACCATTTGTGCGTGGGCCATGCAGCAGCTCCACGAACATCCCATCATGGATCTCTCTTCCCTGAGCCGGGAAGGGGGTTGGGGCCATGATGACGTGATCCAGATCATCCCGGCGGAACTTTCCAATGAGGATTTGATGCGAATATGGGACGCCTTGGCTCCCGATTATCGTCTCTCCCTCTCCTACATCGCCAGGGTGGTGCGCATCGATCCCCTCACCGATCCCCAGGGGCTGCCGGTGGTGGCCACCCGCTATCAATACCAGGAGAAGAACGAGCATCGTGAATGAACGCTTGGAACAGAGGGTCCTGGGGGCTTTGTGCCTGGTGGACCGGGTGACGGGGGGGGCCGTGGGGCGGGAGCTGCGGGTCCGTTCCGCCCAGTTAATCCTGCGACGTAACGCCCGGGGTTACCACGTGATTGTCGGGGCTGAGGGCCTTGAAGAACACACCGCCGCCTTTGCCCATCCCCCGGCCAGCCCGCCGCTGGGCAGCAGGGGTTACCTGGTGGAGATCAGTGACCCCCTGGCCCGTTACCTGCCCCGCACCGTCTCCGTGCACCTGCCCCGTGATCCCGATCCCGTCGGCGCCCGGGCTGAAGACTCCCTCTTTCGGCCGCTTACGGTGCCGATCTATCCAGCGGCCACCGCCCGGCTCTCCCCCAATTGGAGCTCGGTACGGGTCTCCCTGAGCCGTGGCGATGATCCCCTCACCGCGACGCCGGTGCGCGGAGCCCTGCTGAGGATCGTCGCTGAAGCCGATTCGGCGACGCTGGCCAGCGGCATTTCCGACCAGCGTGGCGAGGCCCTGGTGATCGTGCCGGGGGTCCCCTTGACCAAGTTCGCCGCTGAAGAGGATGGCGGGGGCGATGATGAGGCCCCCGTGGTGGTCAATAGTTTGCCGGTGCGGCTCGAGCTTTCCCTGGGCGACACCGATCCCTGGCCGGTTGATCCCGATCTGCTGGAGAGCAACCACGCCGCCAATCGCCGCCTGAGTATGCCGCTGACACTCAGCACAGGAAAAATGGAAAAGGTAGCCATCAACTTAACGTGATCTGTCAAAGGGAGACGAGCCATGCCTGAATACCTAGCCCCCGGCGTCTATGTCGAAGAGACAAGTTTTCGCGCCAAATCCATCGAGGGTGTCAGCACCAGCACCACCGCCTTTGTCGGCCCAACCCGCAAGGGCCCCACCAGCGGCGCTCCGGTGTTGATCACCAGCTTCGGCGATTTTGAGCGCATCTATGGCGGTTTCGGCAACCTGCGCCTTGGCGCCGATGAGGCGATCAACTACATCGCCCATGGGGTGCGCAACTACTTCGACAACGGTGGCGCCCGTCTCTTCATGGCCCGGGTTTACACGGCCAGCGGCGGCGACGGGATCGCCCGCACCGGTTATCTGGGCGAGGATGCCGACAACGCCAACAACTGCCGCTTTGTCGCCCGCTCACCGGGGCAGGTGGGCAACGGTCGGGTGACCGTCACCCTGGCCCGGGCGACGGTCACCGCCCTGGCCCTGGCCCGCGCCCCCCGGGGCACCATGCTGGTGGATGGCGACGATCTCTACGTGCGGGGCGAAGCAGGTTTTCAGGATGCCACTGACAACACCTTCGGCGCTACTCTTGGTGGCGATGAAAGTTTCGTCACCGCCAATGTGCTGATCCGTGATGGTGACGGCAACGAGAGTTTTTATGAGAACCTCGGCCTGGCCCCCGGTCATCCCCGCTATATCGGCGCCGTTCTCGATCCGACTCCAGACCGTTTGGTGGATCAGCTCGAGCTGGCCTTCGCCCTGGAGCTCGGGATCGGGGTCAATCCCTTCCGGCTTTATGAGATCCTGGAGGGCATCGATGGGGATGGGCAGGAACTGACCGACGGCAGCGATGGCGGCGAGCCCACCGTCGCCGCCTACACCGCCCCCCTGGACGGCCTGGCCCGCATCGACGACATCTCCATTGTCGCCGCCCCCGGCTGTTCCTCCTTTGCCGACCGGGTCGGGATCCAGGACGCCCTGCGGACCCACGCCGAAGCGCGTAAAGCTTATCGGTTCGCGGTGCTGGATACCCGCCGCGGCATCCTGCCCATGGAGGCGCTGACCGACAAGAGCGTCATCGATTCCAGTTACGCCGCCCTCTATTACCCCTGGGTGCTGGCCGCCAATCCCCTGGCCCGACCCGATGACGCCAGCATCCCCAGGGAGATCGCCCTGCCGCCCTCCGGCTTCGTTTGTGGGATTTACGCCCGCAACGATGTCAATCGCAGCGTCAGTAAATCCCCCGGCAACGAGATTGTCCGCGGCGCCCTGCGTTTTGAGCGCAACATCAGTCACGCCGAGCAGGAGTTGCTCAATCCCCGGGGGGTCAACTGCCTGCGCTTCTTCCCCGGCCGAGGCTACCGGGTCTGGGGGGCCCGCACCGCCAGTTCCGACCCGGAATGGAAGTATATCGGCCCCCGCCGCTATTTCCTCTACCTGGAGCACTCCATCGACCGCAGCACCCAGTGGGCGGTGTTTGAGAACAACGGCCCGCTGCTGTGGGCCAATATCCGGGAGGCGGCCACCAGCTTTCTGCATAACGAATGGAGTTCCGGCAATCTGCTGGGTAAAACCCCGGAGGAGGCTTACTTCGTTCGTTGCGACCGTTCAACCATGACCCAGAACGACTTGGACAACGGTCGGTTGATCTGCCTGATTGGGGTGGCGGTACTCAAACCCGCCGAGTTTGTCATCTTCCGGATCGGTCAGAAGACCGCCGACGCCCGCGACTGATTAAAAGGAGAATATTGCCATGGCTGAACGGATAACCCCCTACGGAGCCTTCAATTTTATTGTCAACATCAGCAACGGTCCCCACGGCCCGGAAAGTCCACTGGGCGGCTTTTCCGACGTCAGCGGTCTCGGGATCGAGATCACCATGGCCGAGTATCGCAACGGCAACGACAAGGAGAACCATGTCCGCAAGGTGGCCGGAATCCACAAGGTCTCCGACGTCACCCTTAAGCGCGGTATTGTCAACTCCCAGGACCTTTGGGATTGGATCAAGGCGACCCAGACCGATGGCCCGGCGGCCCAGCGTAGCGTGGTGATTACCCTGCGCGATGAGGCGGGTGAGGATGTGGAGTCCTGGACCCTGCGCAACGTGGTGCCGATGAAGTACACCGGTCCGACCCTGGCCGCCAAAGGCGGCGGTGACGTGGCGATGGAGGAACTGGTGCTGTCGGCGGAAGGGCTGGCCTTTGAGGCGGCTTGATTCCGGGGCTGATTGATGAAAGGCCTGCGCTTTGAAGTTCTGACCTCCTCGGCCCCGGCGGCGGCCAACCGTGCCGACCTGGCCTGTTTCATCGGGCTGGTCAAGGTGCGCGACGCTGAGCCGCCGGCTGATCTCCGCCAATGGCTGCAGCAGGAAGGCTGGTGGCCCACCGCCACCGCGGCCGGGGCCCGGGGGGGAGCGCCGTCGCTCTATCAGGTGCCGGTGCCGGTGGCCAGTTGGGAGCGCTTTGACCAGTTGTTCGCCTGGGATCAGCGGCCCTATGATGAGGCCACTTTGGGAGCCACCTACCTGGGGGCGGCGGTGCGCTCATTTTTTGCCCAGGGGGGCCGCAAGTGCTATGTGGTGAGTTGCGGCGAACCCTTGGCCTACGGGGCCTCCCGGCCTGAGCGGGATGCCGCCCTCCGCCAGCTGGTGCCCTTGGCAATGGGGCAGGCGGGGCAACGGGGCAGCTGGTACGGCCTGCACCATCTTTTCGGGTTGCCGGGGGTCAGTTTTGTCATCCTGCCCGACTTGGCCGAACTGGCTTGCTCCCTAAGGGAGGAAAATCCGCCGCCGTCGGAGTTGCCCCCCCCTTTGCCGGAATTTACCAATTGCTCCGAGCCGGGGCCCTTGCCGGCCCGGGAGCGGCGGGTGATGCGTCTGCCGTTGCCGGTCTGCGACGATCAGGATTATCACCGCTGGCGGGCGGTGGTCCATCGGGCGACCCGCTGGCTTGCCGACCATCGCCGGGAGATGCAACTGCTGGCGGCCCTGCCGGTCCCGCACCGGGAAAGTGCGGCCGCCGTCGGGTTGCTGCCTTTCCTGCATCGGCAGGGCTGGCTGAGCGGGGCCCTGGCGGCGGGGGATTGCCCCGCCGGGGCCGAAGGGCTTGACGAGTTGGCCCGGGAGGCTTGCAGCATCGCCAGCGCCTTTCTCCAGTTGGGTTACCCTTGGCTTAAAACCGCCTATGCCGGTGATCTGCCGGCGGCGCTGGAGCCGCCGGAGGGGGTGCTGGCCGGGTTGTTGGCCCGCAACGCCCTGACCAGGGGCACCTTTCGCAGTGCCATTCCGCTCCCTCTCCAGGAGCTGGTGGGGGTTTTTCCCCGGCTGGACCAGGCCCAGCTCCATGGGCTCAACCCCCAGGCTCCGTGGCGCGCTTCGCCCCAGGCCGCCCTGAACGATCGGGTCTCGCTGTTTGGCCCCACGCCGGAGGGGTTGCGGCTGCTCTCCGATGTCACCACCAGCAATGAGCCGACTTACCGCCAGGCCGCCATCAACCGGACCATTGGGCTGGTGATGCGGGCTGCCAGGGCCGTCGGGGAGGAGTATGTGTTTGATTCCTCCGGTGAACATCTTTGGCGGCAGGTCGGCAGTCGGCTCTCCGATGTGCTGCGCGCCATGCAGGATGCCGGGGCCTTGGCCGCCGGGGGGGGAGACCGGGAAGCCTTTCTGGTCCGTTGCGATCGCTCCACCATGAGTCAGCAGGATATCGATAGCGGTCGGGTGGTGGCCCAGGTGACCATCCGGCCGGTGGCGGCCATTGAAACCATGCGTATTCAACTGGCCATGGGTGATGGAGGGCGGATTTCGCTCTCCAGTCTGGGCGTGGAGGCGGCATGAGCCAGCATTTCGAGTATCCCTTACCCGGCTTCCGTTTCAAGGTGGAGTTCAATGATCCGATGCTGACCGATGAGACCGGCGGCGGCGCTGTGGTGCTTTGCAGGGGGGCCTTTTCCGAATGCAGCGGCCTGGAGGTAACCATGGAGCCCAAAACCATCCGCGAGGGTGGCCGCAACTGGGGGGCGGCTCAACGGATGGGGACCATCAGTTTCGGCACCGTGATCCTCAAGCGGGGCCTGACCAGCAATGCCGATCTTTGGCAGTGGTTCAGTCTGGTGGGGGGAGAGGGGGCTTACGCCCAGCGGCTCAATGTCACCATCACCCTCTTTGATCAGGGTGGGGCCGGGGTCTTTTCCTGGACCCTGCTCAAGGCGATTCCGGTCAAGTTCAAGGCACCCGATCTCAATGCCAGCAACAATGAGGTGGTGATCGAGGAGCTGCATCTGGTCCATGAAGGACTGAGCCGTGCGCCCGCGGCGGTTGAACAGCTATAGGAGCCCGCAATGTCCGTTAGCCCCAATATCGACACCCTGGTCAAGGCCAGCTTTAAACGGCGCGACGGCGGCGAGAAGTTCATGGTTCATTTCAACCCCCAGTCGTTGCAGTACACCATCACCAATAATCTCAGGAACACCGGTTCCGGCAACTCCCGCAAACAGTATGTCAGCGACAGCACCGGCAAATTGACCATGGATCTGATCTTCGACACCACCGATACCGGCGAGGATGTGCGTCTCCACACGGTCAAGGTGGCCAAGTTGATGGAGCCCCGGGCCACCGGTTCCGATCGCAGCAAAAAGACTCCCCCGGTGGTGGATTTCTCCTGGGGCCTCTACACCTTCGGCGGCATGGTGGAGAGCTACAAGGAGACCCTGGATTTTTTCTCATCCAACGGGGTGCCGCTGCGGGCGGCGGTCAATCTGACCATGGCCAGCCAGGACAAAGTGTTCGAAGGTGGTTCCACTAAAGGACGGGCGAGGGGCATTGGCGGCTCGTTGTCTGGCAGTTTGAGGGACAGTATCCAGGTGCAGATCGACGAAGATTCCCCCCGCGGTGTCGATGATATCGCCTCCGTTGCAGGCAACCCGGCCGCTGCCCGAGAAATTGCGGCTCAAAACGGTATCGATAACCTGCGCTTTCCCGGCCCAGTGTTGTTGGAACTGGATGCAGACCAACCTCCGGACTTCGCCCCTTCAATGTTGGCCGCTAGTCGTGATCCATCCGATGTTTTTGCCGGCCTGCGGACGCCGTCTGCTGGAGGTGGTGGTGCAATCAGCCTGGATCATTTTATGCGACCTACGGGTACCGCCTCTTTGGGAACCGAAAGTCCGGCGGTTTTTGCCTTGGGGGGGCAGGCCCGGTTGCAGGGGTCGGCCAGTTTCAAGGCCGAGGTGGGGCGGGCGGGAGCGCTCAAAGCCCGCCTCGAATTTGATGGAGAGCAGTAATGGGCGTGGTCTTTGACGAAGTAGAGGGTCGGGTGGAAGAGCCCTTGGCGCCGGTGGAGGAGCGGGACGCGGCGGCAACGGAGGAGCCTTCGGCCACTGCCGCCGCCCGGCAATGGCGGCAACATTGGTTGGCCTGGCAACAGCGGCGGCAGCGGTTGGAGGCGGACTGATGTTGTTTTTATTCGGTAAACCGAGGCGGTCGCCATGAGTGGTCCAGCCGCGCCGGCGGTCTACAATCCTCGGCCGGTGGTGCGGATTGATGGCCGCTCTTCCGAGCGGCTTGGCGAACTGCTCCAGGCCATGGAGATGCGGGAGGAGGAGGGGGGGCTGACCTCTTTGGAGCTGCGCTTCAGCAACATCGCCAGCGATCCCGATGGGGGGGCCGACTACGCCTTCGAGGATGAGGCGGAGATCAGCCTGGGGGCGGCGATCAGCGTGGCCGCCGGCGATGCCGCCGCGCCCCGGGAGATCTTTCGCGGCCTGATCACCGCGCTTGAGGCCGATTTTCCCGGCGATGGGCCGCCGGAGCTGGTGGTGCTGGCCGAGGACCGGCTGCAGTTGGCCCGGATGAGCCGCCGAACCGCGATCTACCGGGAGATGTCGCTGGTCGACCTGGTGGGCCAAATTGCCGGGCGGTGCAATCTTCAGCCCCGGGTCAGTGGCCTTACGGAGCACCGGGAAAGCTGGGTCCAGTTCAATGAGAGCGACCTGGCCTTTTTGCGCCGGCTGCTGCGCCGCTTCGACGCCGACCTCCAGGTGGTGGAGGAGCGGCTGGAGGTGGCGCCGGTGAGCGAAATACAACGGGAGGTAATCGAATTGGCGTTGTTTCACGAGTTGCGCCGGGTCCGTTTCATCGCCGACTTGGCCCACCAGGTGACCGAGGTGACCAGCAGCGGTTGGGATCCGTTGCGGGGCCGGTCGGTGAGCGGCAGCAGCCGGGGGCTCAACTTTGGTCCCGGCCGGGGCCGGCGGGGCGGCGACCTGCTGGCGCAAACCCTGGGCCGGCGGCGGGAGCATGTGGGCCAGGTCGCGGTACTCACCGACCAGGAGGCCCAGGCCCTGGCCGATACCGTTTTTGACCGCCGGGCCCGCCGCTTCGTCTGCGCCGAGGGCACCGCCGAAGGTCATCCCGGCCTGCGGGTGGGCAGTCATCTGCGGTTGACCGGGGTGAGCCGCCGTTTCCAGAACACCTACCAGGTGGTCAGAACCCTGCATCGCTTCGACCTGCGGGAGGGCTATTTCACCGATTTCAAGGCGGAATCGGCGACCCTGGGGGAGGCGGTATGAGCGATCGCGCCCTGCTGGAAAAACTGGTGCCCCTGCTCCATGGCGGCAGCTATCTGGCCCGGGTGGTGGCGGTCAACGACCCGGAGGGGATCGGCCGGGTTCAGCTCCGGCTGCTGGCCTTTGACGGGGTTGACGACCAGGAGGCGCCCCTCTGGGCCCGGGTGGCGGTGCCCTTTGCCGGCAACGCCCGGGGAGCTTTTATGATCCCCGAGGTGGGGGATGAGGTGCTGGTCAGTTTCGTCAACGGTGATCCCCGCCAGCCCATTGTCATTGGCTCTCTCTGGAACGGCCGGGACGCGGTGCCGGAGCAACTGGGCGGCAGCGGCCAACGGGTCGATCGCTGGACCATCACCGGCAAGGCCGGCACCCGGATCGCCATCGTCGAGGAGCAGCCGGCCGACGCCACCATCCGTTTCACCACCCCGGGTGGAGTCAGCGGCGAGCTGACCGACAGCGGCGGCGGTAAAATCGAGTTTCGCATCGGCGGCACCACCGTCACCTACGATCAGCAGGGGGTGACGGTCAATACCGCCCTGAATGTCACGGTGCAGGCCACCCAGGTGGAGATCAGCGCCGCCATGGTGACGGTCAATGCCGGCATGAGCCGTTTCAACGGGGTGGTGCAGGCTGACACGGTGATCACCAACAGCGTGATCAGCGCATCTTACACTCCGGGGGCCGGTAACATATGGTAGCGCAGCCAACCCATACCCCCGGTCGGGGGATGCGATCCAGGAGCCGCTGGCTGGGGCCGCTGCCGATCTGGAGTCGGCCCGGGCCGGCCGGGTTGCGGCTGAGTGAAGCGGCCGGGGCCGGGCAGCCGGCCATCCTTCGCTTCGATCATGACGAGTTCATGCCGGAGTACCTGGCGGTGTTGCACGGTGAACCGCAGCGGTTGGGGGAGTGGCTGGCCCGACCTGAGACCTGGCGCCGGCCGATGGCCACCCCCAAACCGACGCCGGCCCCGGCCGGGCCTGCCTCCCGGGTCGATTTCCTCTTTGAGAAGACCCGCCAGGCCACCGCCGCCCGTAAGCCGACCGCCGCCGCCACCCTGAACCTGAAACCGTGCTGCCCGGGTAAGTCGGCCGCCGGTACGGCTTCCGCCGCCGCCGCTGCCGAGCCGCCATCGCCGTTGAAACTCTATCAGGCCACCCACAAGCGCCATTATCTGGTCAGTGCCTCCCTGGTCAGCGAGGAGCCGGGTCTGCCCGACTGTGTGGCCGAACCGGGGCGGCCGGAGAAGGCCGGTTTCCTGCTCCGCCGGTTGCTGCCCCCGGCCGCTGGTGAGGCGGTGCCGTTGGAGCACTGGGACGAGTATGCCTTTTTCGCCGGTCCCAAGGGCAACAGCTGGCGGCGGCTTGGCCCCCATCAATCCGCCGCCGTGGATACCCTGGCGGTCGGCGAGGAGCAGTTGCCCCTTTTTCCGGTCAGCTTTCGCGGCAGTTGCCAGCAGCGCCGGCGGCTGTTCAGTGGCGTCATCCCGGTCAGCCGGCGGGAGCAGTGGGTTGGAGCCGAGGTGGGGGGCGATATTGAGGCCGATCCGGCCCCGGAGGGCAGTGGGGGGCCCGGTCTGGCGGCCCTGCTGCTCCAGGCCGAGGTGGTGGCCCCCTGGCAGATCCTGCTGGAGCAGGCCGCCTTTAAAAAGGAGGCCGCCGAGCGGAAATTTAACAACTTTGCTTCCAACCGCGACGCCCAGGACAAGGACCACCTGCGGCTGCTGCGCACCGCCCGCGATGAGATCCAGACCACCTCCTGGTATCTGCTGCTGGATTTCGCCCGGCTGCTGCGGGACCAGTTGCCCGCGGTCTGGCGGGTGCTCACCGGGGCGGCCGATATCGCCGAGCTTGATGACGGCGAGGCCCTGCTGGTTAACATTCTGCGGCACACCACGCTGCCCCGGCCACTGGCAACGGCGGTGGTGACGGTTCCCTTCGGTTTTCCCTTCCGGCCGGCGAGTGGCGGGTTGCCGGGCGGGACCCGCCGCCTGGGCAAGGATACCCGCTACGGCAGCCGCCATCTGGTATGGAACTTGGCCGCGGCCTTGGTGGCGGCCCTGGCGGCCGAGTCGGGTCTGGAGCGGGTGGAAACCACCTTCACCCGCTATGACGACGAGGAGGAGGACAATCTGCTGCCGCTGGATCCCGACTGGCCGGATTTCCTCTTTCCCCTGGCCGACCCCGAGCTGGCGGCGCCGGTGCCGGCGGTGCCAGCCGACCGGCTGACCGGCCTCAGTGGGCTGGAGCGGCAGTTGGCGGCGGTGGAGGTGCTGGCCGAACTGGTGGAACGGCTGCTGCCGGCGGCGGATCCCGAGCAGCTGCTGGACACCGTGCCGGCCGGCGATCAGCGTCAGGCCTGGTTTGTGATCCGCTGCGTCTACCAGCGGCCCGCCTGTGGCCCCCTGTTCCCGCCCCTGGTCAGCGCCCCCAGCCGGCCTTTCCAGATGGCGCCCTTTTTCGATCCCGACGCCCCGGCCCGGCCGGTACGGATTCCGATGCCGCTGGATATTTCGCCGGCGGGCTTGCGTAAGTTCCAGAAAAACACCGGGTTCGTGCTCTCGGATATGCTCTGCGGCCAGGTCAAGCGGATTCGCAAGATGACCCTGGCCGATCTGGTGCTGTCGGTGCTGCCCTGGCCGTTCCATAAAAGCCTGCCCAACCCCGGCAAGAGCGGCCCCTGCAAGGACCGCGGCGGGGGCGGTTTCGGGATGATCTGTTCGTTGTCGATCCCGATCGTCACCCTGTGCGCCATGATTTTGATGATGATTATTGTCGCCCTCTTCGACCTGTTTTTCCGTTGGATTCCCTACCTGTTCACCTGCCTGCCGATCCCCGGCCTGAAGGGCAAGGGTTCCAGTGACTCAGACAATTCGGGTTAGGAGATAAGAATGGGAGAGATAAGATGAGCACCAACCCCCGGCCGACTTCGGTCAACTGGCCGCTGCTGGGCGTTCCCGACCAGGAGGGGCGGCTGCGCTACCCCACCCTGGAGGAGAGCGTGCGCCAGTCGATCAGGATCATCCTCCAGACCCGGCCCGGCGAGCGGCTGATGCGGCCCGGCTATGGCGGCGGGCTCGAGCGGCTGCTGCATGAGCCCAACACCCTCACCACCCGCCGCCGGATCAGGGATCTGATCGACGAATCCCTCAGCCGTTGGGAGCCGAGGCTGATCATCGACCGGATCGATGTCTGGGGGGTGGAACAGCGGCCCGAGGCGGTCCGGATCGAAATCGTCTATCGCCTGCGCCGGACCAACCGGCCGCAGCAGATGGGCATCACCATGGAACTGGAAGGGTAGGGACATGCCGATACAGCCCCCCCGTTTGGATGACCGCAGGTATGAAGACCTGGTCGAGGAACTGCTGGCCCGGGTGCCGGCCCACACCCCGGAGTGGGTGCCCCAGCCGGCGGGTGATCCCGGCCGCACCCTGCTGGAGCTGTTCGCCTGGCTGGCCGACACCGTTCTCTATCGGGCCAACCTGATTCCGGAGCGGCAGCGGCTGGCCTTTCTCCAGTTGCTGGGGATGCCCCTGCGTCCGGCCCGGGCGGCCCATGGCCTGATCGCGCTCTCCCTGGACGAAGAGCGGCCGGTGAGTCCGGTGGTGCTGGCCCCGGAGGCCAGACTGCCCGGCCCGGTGCCCTTCGAGACCCTGGCCGAGGTGACGGTGCTGCCGGTGCGGGGGGAATGCTACTACAAGCGCGCCCTCAGCACCGCCGAGCAGACCGAGCTGGCCGATCTCATCGACGGCCTGCGCCAGTTCCACAAGATCAAGGGTGATTTCGAAGCTTATGTCACCACCGGCATTTTCCATGATGGCCGGGCTTCCCGGGCCGGGCTGGATCTGGTCAAAGAGACCGCCGATCGCAGTCTTTGGATTGCTTTACTGGCCGAACAACCGGAGGATGTGGCCGCCGTGCGGGCGGCCCTGACCGGCGATGGCGCCGGCGGCCGGTTGCTCAACGTCGGCATCGCCCCGGCCCAGGAACTGCCGGCCGCCTTTGACGAAATGCGACCGGCCGGCCATCTGGAGCACAGCTGGTGGATCAGCACCGCCGAGCTGGTTGACGATCAACCGCTCTATTCTCCCCTGCGCCGCCTGGAGGATTCCACCGGCGAGTTTACCCGTTGTGGGGTCGAGCGGCTGGTTCTGCCGGGGGATGTCAACGATTTCGGGATTCTGGAAGGGGACGCCCGCAAGGACGCCAACGCCGGGGTCGGTGACCGGCCGCCGCGGCTCGATGATCCCGAGCGGCTGGCGCGGCTGGTGGCCTGGCTGCGGCTGCGGCCGGCGGCGGAACTGGAGTCGCTGGCCCTGAGCTGGGTGGGAATCAACGCGGTGGAGATCGATCAGCGCCGGACCAGCCGGGGGATCGTGATCGGCCACAGCGACGGCAGCGGTGATCAACTGCTGCAACTGCCGACGGCTTCGGTGGAAGTGGCCAGCTTTGTGCTGGAGGTGGAGGAGAGCGGCCGGGGTTATGTGACCTGGCAACCCATCGCCGATCTGGCCCTGGCCGGGCGGGATGACGCCGTTTATCTGCTGGATCCGGAGGCGGGTACCGTCCGCTTCGGCAACGGCATCCAGGGCCGGATCCCCGAAGCTGGTCGGCGGATCCGGGTGGCGCGGATGCGGGCCGGCGGCGGCTTGGCCGGCAATCTGCCTGCCGGCACCCTCCAGGAGATCGAGGCCCGGGGCCCGGACGGTCGACCGGTCAGCCGCAAGCTGCAGGTGGTGCAGGGAGTGGCCACCGACGGCGGGGCCGATTCCGAGACCCTGGATGAGGCCCAGCGGCGGATTCCCGCCCGCTTAAGCCACCGCAATCGAGCGGTGACCGGCGATGATTACCGGACCCTGGCCCTGGAAACCCCGGGCACCGCCCTGGGCCGGGTCGAGGTGCTGCCCCGCTTTCTGCCCCGCCAGCGTCGTTTCAATGTGCCGGGGGTGGTGGCGGTGATGGTGCTGCCGGCCAAGGAGCGCCGGGAGGCCCCCAATCCCCGCCCCGACCAGCCGCTGATCCGCAAGGTCCACGACTATCTTTCGGCCCGACGGCCGTTGGCCACCGAGCTCTATGTGATCGGCTGCGAATATCTGCCGCTGGGGATCGGGGTCGGGATCACGGTGCGGGCCGGGTTCGGCCGCGAACAGGTGGAACACGAGGTGCGCCGGGCCCTGTACCGCCATCTTTGGCCCCTCGCCCCCCATGGTCCCCGGGGGGAGGGCTGGCCGTTGGGGATGACGGTCAACGACCAGGAACTGGCGGTGGTGATTGCTCAGGTTGGTGGGGTGGACCGGGTGCGGGGGGTCAATCTGTTTACCCGGCGGGAACGGCACTGGCAGCTGCTGCCCCGGACCGGCCATTGTCAGCCGGTGGATCTCACCCTGCGGGAGTGGCAACTGCCGGAACTGCTGGCGGTGGCGGTGCGCAGCGACGGGGTGGTGCCGGAGGCGGTGCAGGGGCCGGCGGCCGGATCGGCCGGGGCGGGAGGCGGTGAAGGAGCCGATGGCGAGCAGGGGAGCGGCGGCGCCGTGGCCCTGCCGGTGGTGCCGGAGATCTGCTGATGGATGCCAACGGGCTCAAATTCTGGTTGCTGGCCGAGCAGGCCCACTGGCTGTTGGCCGAGGAGCCGCCGGCCCTGGAGTACGACGGCTCCCGGCGCAGTCTGCGGCTGGCCCGGCAGCGGCGCGAGTTGCGGCTGACCGAGGATCGCGAGCAGGCAATGGATCGGCTGGCCACTGTGCCCCAGGCCCGTGATCTGCACGGCAACCGGGCCTGGTATGACCCGGAACTTGCCGCGGTGGTGGCGGTGGGGGTCAGCGATACCCCGGTGACCATCTATCAGTTGGCAGGTGCCGCCCACTTGACCGATCTGGCCCTGGGCCGCGACGGGGTGCTCTATCTGGCGGTGGCTGGAACGGTGATCCTCCACGACCGGCGGCAGCGCTGGGCCGACGCGGTGATCAGCCTGGCCGGCTTCACCGCCTGGCGGCTGAGCCCGGCCCCCGACGGTGGGGTCTGGGTGCTGGACCGTGAAGGGCGGCAACTGGCTCGGTTGCGGGGTTATCCCCTTTCCAGCCGGGCGCTCAAACCCTACACTCCGGAAACCATTCGGCCCTGCCGGGAAAACGCCGATCCTCCCCGGCTGGAACTACTCTCGGCGGTGAGCTGGCCGGCGGCGGAAACCCCGGTGGCTCTGGCCTGCGATCAGAAGGGGCGGCTGGCCCTGCTGAGCTGGCAGAGCGACGGGGAGGCGGTGGTTCGCACCGTTACCGCGGAGGGGGCCCTGGGGGCGCCCCTGATTCTGCTGGGCAGCCGTTTCCCCTACAGTCTGTGCTGGGTCGAATCCGGTCGGCTTGGGGTGCTGGTCTGCGGTGCAGGCGACGAGCCGCTGCCGGAGCCGAAAAGCGAGGCGCGGGTTTACCCCTTCGAGCCGGCCGGCGGCAGCCGCTACCCCTGCGGCGATCTCTATCCGCTCAAGCGGGATTATGACCTGGGCCCCTTCTGCCACGGCCTTGATGATCCACCCCACTATCCCGCCGCTTCCGGCAGTCACGGCCTTTATCGGCTCTCTTACCCGCTCTTCACCCGGACGGGCCAGGCCTGCCATGATCGGCGGTGGGCGCCGCTGGACAGCGGCGAGGTGGACACGGTCTGGCACCGGCTCTTCCTCGAGGCCGCCATTCCCTCCGGCTGCGGGGTCCGGATCTGGCTGGCGGCGACCAACGAGCCGACGGCGGCGCCGGAGCTGGCGGCCGAGGCCTGGTGCGAACACCGTTTCGGGGCCCGCCACCGGCAGGGCGGCCGCGGTGAGACCCCGGTGGGCCACTGGGAACCGGCTGCCTCGGAGTTGCCCCACCATCCCGGCCTGTTGCGCTGTGCGCGGCGGCCGGGGGAAAGCGGCCTCTTTTCGGTGCTGATCCAGCGGCCCGGCCGGCGGGTGCGGGCCCTGCGCGGCCGCTATCTCCAGGTCCGGGTCGAGTTGAGCGGGCCCGGCAACGCCACCCCCGAACTGTTTGCGTTGCGGGCTTACGGCGGTCGATTTTCCTATGTCGAGCATTATCTGCCCCGACTTTACTGGGAAAAGGTCTTTCCCCCCGAGGCCGATGAGCCGGGGGCGGCCACCGCCGCCGATTTTCTCGAACGGTTCCTGGCCAATTGCGAGGGGATGTTCACCGCCATCGAGGACCGGGTGGCGGCCGCCGATCTGGTCACCCGGCCGCAAACCGCTCCGGAGGAGGCCCTGGACTGGCTGGCCGGCTGGATCGGTTTTCAGCTGGAGGCCGGCTGGTCCACCGAGCAGCGCCGGGCCTTCCTGGCCAACGCCTTTGACCTTTACCGCTGGCACGGCACTCTGCGTGGTCTGAATCTGGCCCTGGAACTGGCCACCGGCGGCGGGGTCAGCGGCGGCGAGATCGTGGTGCTGGAGGATTACCGTTTGCGGCGCACCTTCGCCACCATCCTGGGGGCCGATCTCGACGACCAGGGGGATCCGCTGACCTTGGGCGGGATTGAGACCGGCAACTCCTTTATCGGCGACACCCTGTTGCTGGGGGATGAGCAGCGGCGGGAGTTTCTGGCCCTGTATGCCGCGGACCTGTCGCTGAGCGGCGGCGAGCAGGCGGCCATCGACGCCTTTTTCGATCGTCTGGCCTTCCGGATCACCATCCTGGTCCATCAGAACGTCGAGCCCCAGGATATGGGAATGATCCAGCGGATGGCCGAGCGCGAGGTGCCGGCCCATGTCGCCTGGCGGCTGCTGCCCACCAGTGCTCCGCTGCTGGCCGGGATCACCGCCCTGGTCGGGGTCGACACCTATCTCTCCTCCCGGCCGCAACCGCAGCCGACCCGGGTGGATCGCAGTTTCATCGGCCGGGGTGACTACGTGATGGGCCCGGCCGCCCTCGATCCCCGTCTGGAGGGAATGGGCGGCGGTCCGGTGGTGCCGGCGGCCCCCCCGGTCGCCCGGGCCGAAGATGTCACCGCCGGCTACGGCGAGGAGTTTACCCTGGACGGCAGCGCTTCCGAGGCGGCGCCGGGCCGCCGCCTGACCGCTTACCACTGGACCTTCAAAGATAAAGGAGAAACGTCATGACCACCAAAACCCTGGAAGAGATCCGCACCAACCCGGTCAAAACCGCCGAGGCGACCCTGACCATCCAGATGCCCAATGATAAGCTGCCCATCGGCCGGCACACCTTCCAGCTGCAGGTGGCCGATGATTCGGGCAATGTCAGCACTCCGGCCAAGGTGATGGTGATCGTGGTGGATACCCAGGCCCCCACCGCGGTGCTGATGGTCACCGACGAGAACGGCCGGCCGCTGGAGAACAACCGGATCTCCTTCGGCCAGGGCTTCATCCTCGACGGCCGCAAGTCGGTGGATCTCGGGGGCGGCAAGATCGTCAGCTACACCTGGTCGCTGGTCGAGTAGCGGGCATGGCCGATTTTACCCGCGAGCGAACATTCAAGACCGGCGAGCCGCTGCTCAAGGTGGCGGGGACCCTGCCCCCCGGGGTTTACACCTTTCAGTTGACGGTGGCGGACGACTCCGGCAACCGGAGCCGGGCCGCCCAGCTCAAGGTGGAGGTTGTGCGCCGGCAGGTGGTGCCGGTAACCCCGGTCACGCCGGTCAGGCCGGTCAGACCGGTGCTGCCCGTTGACGGGCGGGTGATCATCAATAATCCCCTCAACCCGGTGAACCGGTGAAGGAGCAAATAATTATGGCCAGCAAGGATACACTGCCCCTCCTGGAGGGGCCGGACCGGGTCCATTACGCCACCGGGGTTCTGCTGGGGGCGGAGGATTTTCAGGCCGAACAGGACTATCATCGCGGCCGGCTGGCCCGGGCGCTGGCCTATGCCATGGGTTACGGCACCCTGGCGGGCCTGGCGGTGGAGCATCAGCCGGCACAGCCGGCGGCGGGTGATGATCCGGCCCGGCCCGAGCGGCTGGTGGTCCAGCCCGGTCTGGCCATCGACCGGCTGGGACGGCTGCTGGAGGTGAACCGGCCGCGCTGTCTTGATCTGGACCAGTGGTACCGGGCCCAGTCGCCGCAACTGCTGCGTCAGGCCTGGCACGATGCCGACAGTCTCTGGAGCGGCGCTCCCGCCGGGGTGGCCGCCGATCTCTTCGTCCGCTTTGAGGTTTGTGGGCGCGGCAAGACGCCGGCCTTTGCCGGCACGGCCTTCGACAGCTTCGATTCGGTCACCGCCGCCCGGCTGCGGGACGGTTTCGCGGTGGAGTTGCTGCTGCGGCAGGAGAGCAACCCCGGGCTGCCCCAGCCCCAGTGGCCCGACTTCGCCGAGAGCCCTGCCAGCCTGCGCGACGCGATCTACAACGCCTGGCGCGAGGGCACGGCCCACAGCTTGCTGGCGGAATTGGCGCCGCTGGCCGAACACCTGCCGGGCCAGGATGCCAGCTCGGTGTTTCTGGCCCGGCTGCTGCTGCCCGCCGATCAGGGACCCATCGGCCAGCGACCACTCCGGCGACTGACGGAAACCGTGCCGGTGCGCAACGACTGGCGGCCCTTCGTGGTGACCGCCAACGCCCTGGCCCGCTGGCTGGGGATCGGGGTGACGGCCGATCGCTGAGGGCGGTGAGGGTTATCGTGGCTTAAGCCCCAAGAACAACGTAAGGGAGAGAAAAATGGATAAAATCACCACCGGTCCGGCCCGCGAGAAGATCGATCTGGCCGAGTTGCGCAGATGGCAGGGGCAGGGCACCATCATCACCGATGACCGGCGCCGCCGGCCGCTGTGGTTCGATGGTCGCTTCCTCGATGCCCAGGCGATGAACGCCGAGCAGGACTACTTTCTGGCCCGTCAGAGCGATTACGGCCGGGTGGCGGGGTTCGGGGTGATCACCGGGCTGGGGGTGCGGGTCCACGCCGAACGGGCCCGGACGGTGATCATCGAGGCCGGTCATGGCCTGACCCCCTCCGGCGGCCAGGTGGTGTTGCCGGAAACGCTGACCGTGGATCTGGCGGCGGTGGCGGAAGGGCGGCGGCTGGACGCCGGTTTCGGCCTGGCCCGGATGCCCGGGCCCTCTCCCTTCAACCGCAGCGGGCTCTATATTGTGGCCCTGCGAGCGGTGGAATACACCGGCAACCCCATTGCCGCCTACCCCACCAGGATCGACGCGGCGCGATCCGTCCATGACGGATCGCTGATCGAGGCCACCGCCGTGACCCTGATCCCCTATCCCGACCAGGCGGCGGCCAGCGAGCTTTTGCAGCGTCGCAACCAGGTAGCCCGGGAGATCTTCTTTGAGGGCAGCGTCAAGGGCCAGCCCGATGACGTGCTGCCGCTGGCCATGCTGGCCCTCGACCATGGCCTGATCCGCTGGCTGGACACGTTCATGGTCCGGCGGGAGATCGCCCAGCGGGAACGGTTGGTCTGGGGACTGGGGGTGGCGCCGCGCCCGTTGCGGGCCGCCCATCTGCGCCAGTACAGCGGGCAGTTGAGCGAGCTGCAGCAGCAACTGGGGGTTGGGGCCCGGATCAACGCCGCCGACCATTTCCGGGTACTGCCGCCGGCCGGGCCGCTGCCGGTGAGCGGCATCAACGGCAGCGATTTCTCCCAGAACTTTTTCCCAGCCGAGATGGCGGTGGAACTTTCCATCGTTCCGGAGGATGAGCTGCCGGCCCTGCTGGAGGATGCCCTGCTGCTGCCGCCGCTGGATCTGGAATTGGACGGCACCGCCCAGGAGTCCACCTCGGTGCTGGTATTGATGCCGGTACCCCGCCACCGCTTCCGGGCCCTGAGCCAGAGCCTGCCCACCCTGAGCCGGGAGCTGCCGCCGGCCCTGCCGGGGATGATCGCTCGCCGCCGGCCCATCCTCGCCTTGAGCCAGTTGCTGCACCGGCGGGATTTGCAACCGGTGCAGCCGGCCGAGGTCAGCGCCGACACCGTCTGGCGCAACGAGCTGGGCCAGGTCGAACAGCTCTGGTACCTGCGCCGCCGCAATCTGCATTACCAGGCCGAAGTCACCTCCTGGTCGGTGGAGCTGCGGGCCCCGGAGCGCCAGGTGGAGGCCGAGGTGGCCCAACGGATCGCCGATCTCCAGCTCAAGACCCGGTTCAACGCCCTGCTGGCCGGGGCCACCGCCGCCGGCTCGGCCGAGCTGATCTCGCTGCTGGCCGCGCCGGTACTGCTCAAGGGTCCCGATGCCGCGGTCCGGGCGGTGGTGGCCGACCTGGAGAAAGCGGAGAGCGTGGACAGTCTGGCCGTGTTGAAGGTGACGGAACGGTTCAGCGAGCCCGGCTTTGGTGAGGGGCTGGTCCGGCTGGAGGAGCAGGATCCCACCTTCGGCGGCAACACCCGGGTGATGGACAATCTGGTCAAGTCCGGGCTGCTGCCGGAGGTGGATCGGCTCAGTCGCAACCTGCCGGAGAGCGAACTCAAGGCCCTGGTGGCGGAACTGACCGAGGCCGGCACCGCCAACGATCCGGCGGCGGTGACCAAGGTTACCAAGATAATTGAGGAAAAAACGGCGGCTGCCGATCCCGGACTGAAAACGACGCCGGTGGTCATGCCGCCGCGTTCCGCCCCGGTGCTTTCGCCCGTCGTGGGCCGGGTTACCATCATTGGCAGATGAGGCGCTTATGAAGATCTTTCCGATCGCAGCCCCAATCGATGGCGAGCAAGTGCTGGCCATCCAGCCTCCCCTGGCACGCCATCCGCAGGCCGACTGGCGCCAGCGGCTGGAGTATTTCACCGGCCGGGCCCTGACCCATGACGCTTTGCGGCTGGAGCAGCGGCATCGGGACGGGCGGTTGGCCACCCTGGGCCAGTCGCTGATGCCGGGAGTGGTGACCGGGCTGGAGGTGGCCGCGGCGAAAGAGCATGCCGGGGCGGTGCTTGAAATCGCCGCCGGCATGGGTCTGGCGGCCAGCGGCGAGATCGTTCATCTCAACCGCAATCAGCGGGTGCGGCTGGACGATATCCGGGTTTACGCCCCGGCCGCAGTGCTGGGGGGGGAGGAGGCGGAAGGGGCCTGGCGGCTGGGGGACACCCTGGCGGAGCTGCGGGCCGCCGAGCGGCCGTTGCCCCTGGATATGGTGCTGGTGCTGCAGCCGGTGGCGGTGGAGCATTACGGTCAGGAACCGTCCACCGACCCCTGCGATTATGACGTCAGCGACGAGGCCTTTGAAAACTGGCAGTGGCTGGATGGCTGCCGGCTGGTGCTTTACGCCTGGAACTCCCGGCTGGGACCGGGCAACTGGCGCCGCAACCGGGTGGCTTATGCCCTCTTTGATTGGGAGCGCCGGCTCGGTGAAGGTGAATTTCTGCCCTGGCTGGCGCTGGGGGTGCCCATCGCCCTGATCGGCCTGGACAGCAGCCGGAATTTTGAATTCATCGATCGCAATGCGGTGGTGCGTCGGGGGGGTGAGCTGCGGGGTGGGGCGGTGCCGGTCAGCCCCGCCGGCGACCGCTTCCTTTGGCAGGCCCAATTCGAGCAGTTCAACGAACAGTTGGCCGACTGGCTGCTGGCCAATCGCGGCCTCGACCCGGCCCAGCGCCAGGCGACCGAGCAGTTCCGCCACCTGCCGCCGGCGGGGGTCCTGGTCCGCTCGATGGTGGACCCCCGGCGGCAGGTACAGCACTTTTTCCCGGCCGGCTACGCGGTGCGGGCCCTGGCGGTGCCCTATGAGCAGCTCGATCTGGCCATCACCGAAAGCGCTGGCCTGCTGCCCTACGACCTCAACACCCCCGACCGGGTGGAGGTGCTGGTGCCGGTGCCGCAACCGTTTTACGATCCCCAACTGCTGGTGGTGGAGACCCTCGACCCCGAGTTCGAACAGAGTGTCGCCCGGCTGGTCACCGTGCGCGACCAATGGTTGGGGCGGCGCCTGGTGGTGCGCAACATCGCCTCGGCTCTCCAGCGGGCGATCAAGGGCCAACCCCTGCTCTATCCCCTGGATGATCCCCAGGCGGTGGACTCCCTGGAGCAGGCGATCCCCTTCGAGCAGGCCCTGGTCCAGGAGGGAGACCGCTGCCGCTACCTCAAGGGGGTGCTGGCCCCGCCGCCTTCCTGGCTGCAGAACGGTTTCGATGACAGCAAGTGGCAGCAGGGCGCGACCGCCATCGGTTACGGTTCGGCCGGCCTGGCCACCGAGCTTGCCGATATGCCGGGGGGCTATCTGACGATCTTCATCCGCCATCGCTTCAACCTGGCCGGGCTGGCCGAGGCCCGTCGCTACAGCTTGCGGGTCATCACCAATGGCGGCTTTTATGCCTACCTCAACGGCCGTCAGCTCTCTTCCGCCAACGTCTCCCGGCCACTGTTCAACGCCCCGGCTGCCGGGGAGCAGGAACTGGTGGAGCGGCTTTATCCGTTGGGCGAACTGGTGGGCCGGTTGCGCGAGGGGGAAAACCTGCTGGCGATCCAGGCCCACAACTTCCATCTGCGGGCGGAGCGGTTCCAGATCAGTGTTGCCCTGCTCGACACCGAGGATCGGTTCGGCACCGTCGAAATGGTTTACGACAAGGTGGCCCCCCCCTTTGGCCAGCAGCAGTACGAGGTGGAGGCGCTGGCGGAGCTTCGGCGCTATCTTGATGAAAAAACTCCACTGGCTGCTAAGGAGGTGGCCCAGCTGGATGAGATCGGCATCGAGGCGTATATCGAGTTTCTCCAGCGCAAGATCGAGGGGAGCGATGATCGGGTCGATTTCGGTTTCCTGCGCCTGCGCACCGATATGTACCGGGTGCGGCAGATGATGCTGGGCAACGAGGCGGGGACCAAGCTGGCCACCTCGCCGGTGCTGGCCGAGATCGCCAAGGGGGCATCGGCGGTGGCCACCAAGAACGAGCTGAGCGATTTTTATCAGCGTCTCAAGCAGACCCCAAAAATCAGTCCCGAGGGCGACGGTGGAAGCGGCGGCACCGTCAGCCGGGAGGTGACCCCGACAGCCGGCACCACCGGTTCGGCTGCCGGGGTGGGCACCGCCTTTCTCTCCGGTGAACTTAGCGGTGGTTATTCGGCGGTCTCCGGCGGCAGCGCCGGTATCCTGCAGCCCATTTACACCTTGGGCGGCAGCAATCTCTACCTGGCGGCGGGCCGGGATGCCCAGGCCAAATATGCCGTGAGCTCCCAGGCCGTCAGCTCGGCGGCGCTGTTTGCTGCCGCCGCCAATCCCCAGGAGGTGATGGAGCAGAGCCCGGTGATCGGCATGATGCAGAGTTTCAAGAACGTCACCGTCGGCGAACGGCTGGAGGAGCCCAGCGCCAATGTCTCCTATCTGGCCGGGCTGGCGGTGAAGGGGGAGCTGCTGGGCGAACTGCTGGCCACCGACCTCAATCTCGACGACCTGACTGTGCCGGGGGTGGACAGTGATGGCCAGTCCCTCACCTTTGCCCAGCTGCGAGCCGACGCTTCGATTCTGCCCGGTATCATGGCCGGCCAGTTCGATCCGGTCCAGGGGGACGATGAGGCCGCTTACTTCAATGCCGGGATCAAGGTGCTGGAGAGCACCGCCGGTTTGTTGCGGTTGATCGAGGGGCGGATTCACGCTTATCGCCGGGCCCAGGGCCGCTGCCGGGAGGTGCTGGCCCAGATCCGGGGGCTGCTGATACAGAGCGACCGGCGACTCAAGGTGATCGGCGATCAGCTGGCCGAGGCCCGCCATGATGTGGTGGTGGCCAAAGCGCTTAAGGCCGAGGAGCTGGCCCGGCTGGAGGCGCTGAACAGCCGGCGCGACCAGGTGCTGGCCACCCAGGTGCCGTTTCTGCTCTTCCGGCGGCCCCGTGCCGTCGACCCCCGGCTAGACGTGCCGCTCCACTATCTCAATCCCGATCTCTCCGACCAGCCGCTGCCCTTGTGCGATCTTGAGGAGGTGGAGACCCCCGAGGCGCTGGCCGCCATGCTGGAGGTGGTGCGGGAGGCCCCGGTCAAATGGTTTACCGCCGCCGGCCTGGTGTTGCCCCAGCTCAGCCGGCTGGCCGATCTGCACATCACCCTGGCCGGCGCCAAGAAGCGGGCCGCCTCCCGGGTTGCCGTCCATCCCTTCATGAAAACCAACTTCCAGACCCCCGATGCCCTGCTCCAGGGGTTGGGTCAGGTACTGGTCAAGTCCCAGCAGCAGTTGCAACTGGTGCGGAACCAGACCGCGGCTTTGGATTTGGCGGCCCTGCAGCGGCTGGGCTGGCAGGAGTCGCTGCAGCGGGTGGGGGAGGTGGTGTCGCTGGGCGACCTGATCGACGGCAGCCACGGTCGGCTGGCCGCCAGTCGGCGGGCGGCCGAGGAGCTGGCGATGATCGCCCGGGTGGCCACCTGCCTCTATCACCGTTTCTCTGATGTGGCCACCGCCATCCGCCTGGAGTGGGCGACCCGCCTCAGCCAGTACGATGCCCCGGTCAATCTCCGCAACCTCTTCGCGCTGCCCCGCTTCGGCGAACTCGGATACCGGGAGCGTTACGAGCTGCAGCAGCTGGTGGACTGGCTGTTCGGCCGTTTTGATCCCGGCCGCCGGGAGGCCCAGGAGCTGGTCAACGACCTGCTGCGGGTGGCGCTGCTGGTGGCCAGCCAGGCCCCGGTCAATATGCTGATCGCCGGACATCTGCCGGCTCCGGTGACGGTGCGGCCCGGCAGCCGCTTCACGGTGGTGGCCGATCTCAGCCGGGTGCGGGTGGGCATGGCGATCTCCCTGGGGGAGGCCGGCGCCACTCTGGTGCGGGGCAAGGTGGTGGATATCGCCGGCGGCCAGGTGGCGGTGGAGGTGCAGACCACGGTGGGGGCCAGTGTCGAGCTGGCCGCCGGTACCAGGGTGAGCATCGGTGAACGGCTGGGAATGACCTTTTCCCGTTAAACTGCAAGACAAGGGGAATGTTATGGCCCCTGCCCATTAGCTTTGGGCAGATGCTTTGCTCCCTGGACAGGGATCCATGGCCCACGATGAACGGCGAATTTGTAAATTACGCTTACGCGGTTCCGACCCGGCCCGGTTGCGCCAGGCGCAGGCGCGGCTGGAGGAGGCCTTCAGGATCGCCTCGCTGCCCGGCTTACCCCCCAACGCCCAGGTGTTGATCCGCCGCCTCAGTTTGGGCGCGATTTCGCTCCGGCAGTCGCCGGGGCAGCTGAGTGACCGGATCAGCGAACTGGTCAGGAATCTGGCCGGTGGGGCGCTCTGCGTCGATGGGGGCGGGGGGGAGAGTGCCGATCTGGTCTGGTTCAGTGATCCCCTGCAACCCTATCGTGTGTTGCTGACCGGTCTGCTGGACGGCCGTCCACCGCGGCAATGGTACTGGCTAACCCTCTTCCCCTGGCTGCGGCCTGGAGTGGCCGATTCCTCCACTTCCTCCACGATTACCCGCCTGCTGTTGGAGTCCTGTCGAACCCCTTTGCGGGGTTTGGCTCCGGCCTGGCTGGTCCACCACTGTCTTGAGCCACGGCGGCTGGATTCTCTTTTTGCCCTGCTCAGCCGGGAGATGGTCGGGCAGGTGGTCATCGCGCAAGGGTTCAGGCCGTTTGCGTCCCCGAAACCAAGCGTCGCCGCCAGGGGTGACCAAGACAGCCTTCAGCTCGCCGGCCCGGCGCCTTCAATCCCCGCCCCCAGCCTGGGACCCTCCTGGCGCCGGGCCTTGGAGCGGGCAATGCGCCGCTGGGGTGAGCGTGATCCCAGGAGCATCTGGATGGCCGCTCTTGCCTTGAGCAAGCAGCTTCCGGCCTGTCTGGAAGAGCGTAATCTGTTGGCGCGGATTAACCTGGCCCAGTGGCGGGTGGATTGGGGCGAGCTTCCCGGTGCGCTCCCCGCCAGGGGCCGGAGCGGCAAGGTCGCCGCCGGGGAGATGGGGGCGGGGGGGGCACCTGCCCGGCGGGACAGCGAATCCTCTTTGTCGGAGGCGGTTGGGCAAATGGAGGGAGTGGCGCCGGGGGCTGGATCCACTTTGGCGGCGGCTGCCGGAGTTGCCGTGCCCGGCCCCGCCCATCTCACCGAAGCCGGGGGGGCAGAGAGGGATCACAGGAGAGGCGGGGAAGAGGGGCCGGGAGGTAAGGGGTCGGTGACTGGTCCCCGGGTTGAAGCGGGGACCCATGGAGAGGAACTGGAACCCTTCTTCTCCCCACAAGCCGGGTTTGGCCTGCTCATCGCCCTCTGGGAACGTTTGGGGATGGCCCCATTGCTGGCCGCCAACCCCCGGCTTCGGGAGCTGGATTTTCCCCGCCGGTTACTGTTGACCGTGGCGATGCGCTGCCGATTGGCCGAGGAGGACCCAACCTGGGAGCTGCTGACCGACCTTGCTCCTGACGCTTCCCCTGTCATCGAGGGGTTCGTGGCTCCGGACCTCTGGCGGTCGCGACTTCGAACCGGTGATCGGCCGTTGCCCTCCAGCTTCCAGATCCGCTCGGGCGATCCGGTGACCCTGGCCGATTTGCTGGCCGCCTTCCAACTGATCTCCGGATGCTGGTTGCGCCGCCATTGCGGTCTGTCGCTGCGTTCCCTGGTGGCCAGGCCGGGCCGGGTAACGCTGACCGCCACCCACTGGGATCTGTTTTATCAGCTGGATCAGGTCGATCTGCGGCTGCGCCGGGTTGCCCTGGATAGTGATCCGGGCTGGGTAAGCTGGCTGGGCAAAGTGGTGCAGTTTCACTATGACTGAAAAGGAGTCTTTCATGTTTAATCCGGAGACTTTCAAGGCCCCAGGTCGGCAACGGGGTGAGGTGAGCGGGCCCGGGCCGACCTTGCGGGACCTGGCCCTGGCCTGTGTCGGTGGTTTGCTTTTTGCCGACCCACGGGCGGAACCCGTCGGGGCCGAGCAGGGCTATCTTTATAACCACTATCGGCGGCTGGAGGAGGTGGGGGATCTGCCCGCCGCGCTGGAGCGGGCGCTGATCAGGCCGGCGTCCGGCGAGGAGCCGGTGGTGGAACTGGCCCGGCTGCTCGCCTTGGGCCCTGCGGAAGTGCTCGCCCTGGTTTTGGCTCTGCTGGTGGAAGAGGAACCCATGGTGGGGCGCACCCTGGCCCATCTCCAGGCCCCGGTGGGAGGGGCTCGGCCTTCACTGGGCTTGCTGGAGTTGGCCTTGGCCCCGCTGGCCCCCGGTCCGTCCCGCTGGCTGGTCGGCGATCTGCTGGCCGGGCCGGCGGTGGCTGCGGGAGTGCTGCAGTTGCTCAACGAGCAGGCTCCCCTGCCGGAACAGATGGTCAAGGTGCCCCAAGGGCTGGTTCTGGTGCTGCGGGGCCGACCCCTGGTCTGGCCGGGAACCGAAGCCTGGTCCTCGGCCGTGGAACTGCGCTTGCCCCCCTCGGCCCTGGAGATGGCCCAATGCCAGGCCCGGGCGTTGGGGCGCGGTGATCATTCGGTGCTGGTGATCCGTTCCGCCTCGCGTCGGGAGGCCCGGACCCTGGCCGCCGAGGTGGCGACCAGGTTGGGCCTGACCCCCCTGTTGATCTCGGCCGCCGCTTCCGAGCTTAAGGGGTTGGGGGCGGTGTGCCTGCTTGGCCGCCGCCTGCCGGTTTTTGAATTCGGGGTACAGGTTGGTGAACAGATGGTGGTGCCGGAACTGTTTGCCTATCACGGCCCCCGCCTGGTGCTGGCCGGGCCCGATGGGCAGGTGCGCAGCGAGCGGGGCTCGATCAGCCAGTGGCAGGTTTTGCCCCCCGGCCGGGAAGAGCGGCAACGGTTGTGGAACGATTACCTGGGGCAACCGGAGCTGGCCGAAAGGTTGGCCCGTGAGCATATCCATTCCAGCGGCCGCATTGCCGAACTGGCTCAGCTGGCCGAGCGCGAGGCCGGTTTAATGGGGCGTTCAAGCCCGGAACTGCCCGATCTGCGCCGGGCGGCCTGGGAGGCGGAGGCCGGGTCGCTGGACAGTCTGGCTCAACCCCTGCCCGCCGCCGTGCCCGATGAGGCCCTGGTGCTCTCCCGCTCGGTGGCGCGGGAGATGCAGCAGTTGCTGGCCCGTTGCCGCTGCCGCGAAGACCTGGACCAGTCGCTGGGGGTTACCATCAAGGCTCGCCATCAGCAGGGGGTGCGTTGCCTGTTGGTGGGGCCGTCGGGCACCGGCAAGACCCTGGCCGCCGGCTGGTTGGCCACCCGGCTCGGTTTGCCGCTCTACCGGGTCGATCTGGCCTCGGTGGTCAGCAAATATATCGGTGAAACCGAGAAAAACCTGGCCACTCTGCTGGCCCGGGCCGAACACAGCGAGATCGTACTGCTGTTCGACGAGGCCGATTCCCTGTTCGGCAAACGGACCGATATCAAGGACTCCAACGACCGTTTCGCCAACTCCCAGACCAACTATCTGCTGCAGCGAATCGAGTTTTACCGGGGCATCGTCCTGTTGACCAGCAACAGCCGTGAACGATTCGATACCGCCTTTACCCGGCGGCTGGATAAGATCATCGATTTTCCGCTGCCTTCTCCCCAGGAGCGGCGGCTGCTCTGGCAGAGCCATCTGGGCAGTGGACACCGGCTGACCCCCAGTCAGATCAATCAACTGGCAGTGGGTTGCGACTTGGCCGGTGGTGATATCCGCAACGCGGTACTGAGCGCGGCGGTGACCGCCCGGGAGGCGGACCGGGAGATCACCATGGAGGACGTGGTGGAAGGGCTGCTCAGTGAATACCGCAAGCTGGGCCGCCAGTTCCCGGTCGAGTTACGGGTTGATCAAAGGGGCAGATGATGAAAAATGCTTTTAAAGCAAGGAAAATGGGAAAAACGTCAAGAGGTCACCCTGCTTCAGAGTGGAACCAACAACCTCCGGGGCTGATGAGCGCAGCCCATGGTGTACCACTTTTTCTTGCCGGTATGGCCAGAGGTACTCCCGCCTTCGCTTCGACATGGTCAAATATATTGCAGCGTGCTGAAGAGGAACAAAGAGACCAATTTCAGATGCAAAACCGGTTTGGTCAACCTGTTAGTTTAAAAAAAATGGGAATAACAGCAGGGGGAGAATTAACCAAAGGAGCAAAGCTATTGCGAATTATTGAGTTAACGGCCAGGGAGTTTCCCCTTAGAGTCAGACTGTTTTCTGCTCACAGAGGGAAAAAGGGGGCTCACGGTGAAGGTCTTGCTGTAGATGTTCAAATATTTGATGAAGCAGGAAAACCAATTGCTTCATATCAAACACCACAAACTGCTAATATATATGCCCTTTTTGCTTTGAAAGCTAGGGAAATTCAAAAAAAATATTTTTCCGAATTGAATGATTATTTTGTTTGGGGAGGCGGCTGGAGGGGCATGAAGAAAGGTGGCGGTGGCGGAAGATACGGTGCTGCAGACTGGATGCATTTTGAAGTCAGGTCGCCCCAGCGACTTAGAGTTAAGAAAACAATGAGTGTTTTCTCTTGGAAAGACGGGTGGTTGGAGGGTGCAACGAACTATAGGGAAGGATGCTTTCTGAAGCTGGGAGAACAAGACCAGCCAAATTTAGAAAAACATCTTAAGTTTCTGGAAGGTTTTAGATTAACGGAGAATGACATAAAGGAGCAGGAGAAAATAGCGAAAATGCCCAAAAAGAAAAAAGACTGGTTTGAGAGCGGCTTGTTAGGACATGAAAACATTGGGGAGAGGAAGACTCCTTTACCGGATATCCGCCTTGAATTTGACCCAAGCCCGTATTTCAGGCCTCCTGAACGTTTGCCGAAACGTTTGCCGATCCCTTTCCTTATAATGCTTACAATGCCTCGTTATTTGTGGCAAACTTACCTTGTTTCGGGTGGTCATGATTCTCGCCTGTATTGAGGTTAATGATGAAGCTTCGCAACTCCGCCCTTACCTCAGCCAGGGGAAGCATGACCACCTCTTCTTTTTTTTAAGGCGGACTGTCAGGTGAATACTATCTCAGGACAGTTATGATTCGCCGCCCTTCTTGCGGTGCCAGGCCAGAATCACCTCCGGATCGCGTTGGGCGATCTGGTCGGCCACCCTGGCCGGCACCACCTCGTAGGCATTGCCCAGCTTGACGATGGCCAGTTGGCCCCGGCTGAGCTGTTCGGTCATCTCTTCAGAGACAAAGATCCGCTTGATCCGGTTCTGTTCGGGAAAGTGGTAGGGCTCGCCGCGCTCATCCCGGTCCAGGCGGTTGTTTTCGATCAGTTGTTTGATCTGGGCTTGCCGCTCCCGGAGCCGCTGCTCCTCCGCCCGCTGCCGGTTCAGCTCCCGGTTGCGCTGCTCCTGGGCAGCCCGTTCCGCCTGGACACTGTTGCCGGGCTGAGCCGGGGGGCTCTCCGGCGACTGTTTGCGCCGGAGCCGCTTTTCATGTTCCACCTTTCTGGCCTGTTTCTTGCTCGCCAGCCCGGCCTTGAGCAACTGATCCTTCAACGGGTTTCCCATGCGCTTTTCCTTGCGATGTTATATGGTGCGGCGGTTGTTTTTTGACCATTCTCCAGCAATGAAACATATTAGGCGGCGGAAGCAAAGCAATGATCAACCATAAATTGCCGATGCTGTCCAGTGGTTACGGACTTGACGGCGCTGGCCGGGGATAGTAGGAAGCGGTGATGAAAAAGGAACAGCAACGGATACTGGTGGTGGATGATGAAGCGGGGATCCGCGAGGCCCTGGCCGGGATCCTGGCCGATGAGAATTTTCTCCCCCTGACGGCTGAAGATGGCGAGGCCGGACTACGGTTGCTGGAGGCCGAAGCGGTGGATCTGGTCCTGCTCGACATCTGGATGCCGGGGCCCGACGGGCTGGAGATTCTGGCCCGGATCCGGGAACTTTATCCCCGCCTGCCGGTGATCATGATCTCCGGGCACGGGACCATCGAAACCGCGGTTCAGGCCACCAAGCTGGGCGCCTACGATTTCATCGAAAAACCGCTCTCCTACGACAAGGTTATCCTGGCGATCAACAACACCCTGCGCCTTTCCCGGCTGGAGGAGGAGAATATAATTCTGCGGGAGCAGGCCAAACGGCACGTGCTGACTGGAGAATCCGCCCTCATCCGCAACCTGCGCCGCCAACTGGAACTGGTGGCCCCCACCAACGCCTGGGTGCTGATCCGTGGGGAGCACGGCACCGGCAAAGAGCTGGTGGCCCAGACCATCCACCGCCTTTCGCCGGTGGCCAATAAGCCGATGGTCGAACTCAACTGTGCCGCCATCCCCGAGGAGCTGATCGAATCGGAGCTGTTCGGCCATGAAAAGGGTTCCTTCACCGGGGCGGCCTCTGCCAAGCGGGGTAAATTCGACCTGGCCGACGGCGGCCTGCTCTTTCTCGACGAGATCGGTGATATGAGCCTGAAGACCCAGGCCAAAATCCTGCGTATCCTCCAGGAGCAGAAGTTCGAGCGGGTGGGCGGGAGCAAGACCATCCGGGTCAATGTCCGGGTGCTGGCGGCCACCAACAAGAATCTGGAGGAGGAGATCGAGCGGGGCAACTTCCGGGCCGATCTCTTTTACCGGCTCAATGTGGTACCGGTTTTCGTGCCCCCACTCCGGGAGCGGCGGGAGGATATTCCGGCCTTGGTGGCCGATTTCCTCCAGGAGTTCGCCCGCAAGGGTTTGGGCGGCAAAAAGATCGAGCCGGAGGCCTTGGCGGTGATGATGGAGTACCGGTGGCCGGGGAATATCCGTGAGTTGCGCAATTTTATCGAACGGGCCCTGATCATGGGGCCCGAGGGACGGATTGAGGCGGGTTTTGTCCGCCAGTTGCTGGGGGCGGCAACGGCGGGTGAGGTTGCCGGCCGGGGCGGCCTGGGTGAATTTCGGGGACTCAGCTACAAAGATGCCAAGCAGATGTTTGAACGGGAGTATCTGCGGATGTGCCTGGATGATAATAGTGGTAATATTTCCCGGACCGCGGAACAGATTGGCCTGGAAAGGAGTCATCTCCACAAGAAACTGAAGTCGCTGGAGTCGGAAGAAATGAAAGGAATCGGTGATGAGTGACAAGGAAAAGGGCGCGTTTCCCAGTCAGAAAGAGCTGGAACGGGAGATCAGTGAATATTTGAGCAACAAGTATGGTCGCAAAGTCCGGATTGTTTCCGCCGGCCATTTTCCCGTGGTCGATCCCGAAGAGGGGGAGGAGGCGGGGGCGGCAACGGCGGAGCGGGAGCGGTTTCGTTTCGATCTGACCCCCGAGGAGTTGATCGCCTACCTCGATCAGTACGTGGTGGGCCAGTCGGAGGCCAAGGCGGTTCTGGCCACCAAGATCTGCACCCACTTCAACCGGATCAGCCGCAGTCTCAATCGGCCGGGAGCGGCCCGCGACGATGGCCGCAATGTCGGTCGCATCAAGAATAACGTGTTGCTGATCGGTCCCACCGGGGTGGGCAAGACCTTTCTGATCAAGCTGATCGCCCGTCATATCGGGGTGCCCTTTGTGAAGGGGGATGCCACCAAGTTCAGTGAAACCGGTTATGTAGGCGGCGATGTCGAGGATCTGATCCGTGACCTGGTCCGGGAGGCCGACAACGATCTGGAACGGGCCCGCTTCGGGATCGTTTATCTTGATGAGGTGGATAAGATCGCCGGCGGCGAGCTGCGCCGGGGTCTGGATGTCTCCCGCAGCGGGGTGCAGCGGGCCCTGCTCAAGCCCATGGAGGAGACCGAGGTGGAGATGAAGGTGCCCCACGATCCGGTCTCGATGATTGAGGCGGTGGAGCATTACCGGCTCACCGGCAAGCGCCGCCGCCAGACCGTCAATACCCGCCACATTCTCTTTATCATGAGCGGAGCCTTCAACGGCTTGGAGGAGATCATTCGCCGTCGCCTGCAGCAACGCTCCATCGGCTTTGAAAGCACGGTGGCCGCCGCCGACGGCGGCAAGTCCGGCCTTTTCCTCAAGAAGGTCAAGGCCGAGGATCTGGTGGATTACGGTTTTGAGAGCGAGTTTATCGGTCGTTTGCCGGTGCTGGCGGTGCTGGATGAATTGAGCGAGGATGATCTCTACCAGATTCTCAGCAACCCCAACAGTTCGGTGGTGGTCAGCAAAAAACAGGATTTCCGGGCCTACGGCATCGAGTTGCGGTTTGAAGAGGAGGCCCTGCGCCGGTTGGCCCGGTTGGCCGCCCGGGAGCGCACCGGGGCCCGGGCCCTGGTCAGTGTGGTAGAGCGGGTCCTGCTCCATTTTGAGCGGAAACTGCCCTCCACCGATATCCGTCATCTGGTGGTGGATGGCGGACTGGTGGCTGATCCGGCTGGAACCCTGGTCAAGCTGCTTAAGGACAGTCGCCACCGCCAGCGCCAGGTCAAACGTTGCGCCGACCTGGCCGCTAAGGAGCTGCAAAGTCTGAGCGCCTTTATCGCGAGCCGGTTGGGTGAGTATCTGGAGAGCCACGATGTCTTGCCCACCCCCGCCCGCCTGGAGATGATGGCCCGGGAGGCCCAGGATGACGATCTGGACCCGGCCGAGGTTTGTGAGCGTTTTGTCGAGCTGGTGGGGTTGATCAACCAGCGGGCCGATCGCATCGCCCATAATTTTGGGGTGGATTTAAGTTTCAGCGATGAAGCGGTGGATCGCATTCTGGCCCGCCAGCCCCGGGATCAGGCCACGGTGGGCGAGGTTTGCGATCAGATCCTGGGGGCCATGGAATATGGCCTGCGCCTGCTGGGCCAGCGCCAGGATGCCCCCCAACTGGTGGTTACCGCCGCCGGTATCGATGCCCCCGACCAGTTTATCAATCGGGTGGTCAGCCAAACTTTCAAACTGGATTAGGAGAACCCGCCATGATGCATCCCGAATATCGCCCCCGTCGCCTGCGCCGTAATGAAAACCTGCGCGCCCTGGTACGGGAAACCACCCTCTCCGCCTCATCGCTGGTCTATCCCCTCTTTGTGATGCCCGGCAAGAAGAAGCGGGAGGAGATCTCCTCCATGCCCGGGGTGTTCCGCCTTTCGGTGGATCAGTTGGCGGCCGAGGCCAAGGAGTGCCGCCAGTTGGGGGTCAACAGCCTGATTCTCTTCGGCTTGCCGGAGAAGAAGGATCGGGTGGGCTCCGGCGCCCATGCTCCCGACGGTATCATCCAACGGGCGATCAAGGAGATCAAGAACAAGGTTCCCGAGGTTACGGTGATCACCGATGTCTGTCTCTGTGAATACACCAGCCACGGCCATTGCGGGATTATTCACCAGCAAGAGGTGGACAACGACGCCACTCTAGAGGTGCTGGCCCGCACCGCCCTCTCCCACGCCCAGGCCGGGGCCGACATGGTGGCCCCTTCCGACATGATGGATGGCCGGGTGGGGGAGATTCGGGCCACCCTGGATGAAAATAATTTTGATCAGGTGGCGATCATGTCCTACGCGGTCAAGTACGCCTCCGCCTTTTACGGTCCCTTCCGTGACGCCGCCGACTGCGCGCCCCAGGAGGGTGACCGCCGGGGCTACCAGATGGATCCGGCCAACGCCCGTGAGGCCCTGCGCGAAGCCACCCTGGATGTGGAAGAGGGGGCCGATATCCTGATGGTTAAACCGGCCATGGCCTATCTCGATATTATCCGGATGCTGCGGGACGAGTTTGATCATCCCATCGCCGCCTATCAGGTCAGCGGCGAATACGCCATGTTCAAGGCCGCCGCCGCCCAGGGCTGGCTCGACGAAGAGCGGGTGATGGCCGAAAGTCTGCTCTCCATCCGCCGGGCCGGGGCCGATATCATTCTGACCTATTTTGCCAAACAGATGGCCAAACTGCTGTGAAGCCCCGCCGGGGCCAAGATGTTCAACCAAGCCGCTTGCGGCTGTTTTAATAGGGAGTTGGTGGTGTTGAAGGAGGTATTTGCCATGCTTACGGCCGGTAGCTTGCTGCTGGCCGGCTGTGGTGCTTTGCTGGTCGAAAAGGAAAGTCTTGAGCGGCTTGATCGGTTGACGACGGCTCAAGAGCAGCGCCTGGAGTCGCTGGGTTCCACCCAGGATGAGATCCTGGGTGCCTTGCTGAATTCCCATCATGAAGTTGCGGAAAAACTCGACGAAGTGACGGTACAACTTGCCGGGGTTGCCGGGCAGCAGGCTGAAATGCTGGAGCGACAGCGGGAATGGCAAGAGTTCATCCGCAACACCCGGGGCCAGGAACGGGCCGACCGGGAGGATCTGGCGATCATGTTGCCGCCCTCGCTCCAGACGCCCGGGGGTAAGCAGTTGGTCGGGGCGGTGGAGAAGGTCTTTCTCTCCCCGCCGGGGGTCCTTTTTTCCGCCCGGATCGATACCGGAGCCACCACCTCCTCCCTGGATGTCCACGAGGTTGAACGTTTTGAACGGGACGGCGAGGGCTGGGTTCGGTTCACTCTGAGCAACCCCGAGGATGAGAGCCGGGTCACGCTGGAGCGCAAGGTTGTGCGTAATGCCCGCATTATCCAGGCGGTGACGGAAGAGGCCGAGCGGCGCCCGGTGGTGGAGTTGGGGGTGACCCTGGGAGAAAACACCCAGACCGCCGAATTCACCCTTTCCGATCGCCGCCACCTGGAACATCCGGTACTGATCGGCCGCAACATTCTGCTGGATATCATGGTGGTTGACGTGGGTCGGACCAATATCGCCCCGCCCCGGTTGCCGACCGGCTTTCCCGATCCAGCGGATGTAGAGGCAACTCCTTGAGGTCGCGTCTCTTTTTTTATCTTATCGTCCTGGCTTTGGTTGTGGCCGGTTGTGCCATCGCCTGGCAGCGCCACCTGCAGACCCAGTTGCCCCTGTTGCCGGGAGTCCAGGCCCCGGTCTGGCTGGTGGAGGTTCGGGTGGACTTCACGGCCCGGGGGGAACCGGTGACCGTAAATCTGGATATCCCCGACGATCCCCCCGGTTTTTATCTCCTGGGCGAACAGACGGCCTCCCCGGGCTATGGTTTTTTCATTCTGACAGAGAATGGGAACCGGCGGGGTGAGTGGTCGATTCGTCAGGCAGAAGGCCCCCAGACTCTCTACTACAAGATCCAGCTGGTTCCCGTACCCCTGACCGCCACCAGCCGGGGTGGGCAGGTGGTCGCCCCGGCAGCCACCACTGTCCACTGGGAGGAAGCGGAGATCGTGGCGGCCCGGCAACTGCTGGCCATCGCCCGAGAACGTTCCAGCAATCCCGCGAGCATGACCCGCGAGCTGATCAAGCTGTTGGCCGCCTCCGAGCCGGAGCAGAACGCCGCCCTGTTGCTCTCCGCCACCCCCCTGGTGCCGTTGCTGGAAAAACTGCTCAACTACAGCCAGTTGCCCACCAGGATCGTCAATGGCCTTTATCTGGAGGATGGGCGGCGTAACCAGCAGTTGACCCCGAAACTGGAGGTCTTTGTGGGTGATCGTTGGCTGCTCTTTGATCCCCGCACAGCCCACCAGGGGGTGCCGGAAAATTTTCTGCTCTGGAACCAGGATCGGCGATCCTTGTTGGATCTCAGCGGTGGCCACAACTCCCACGTTCGTTTCGCCATGCTCAGCCAGAATCTGCCGGCGGCGCAACTGGCCGGCATCACCGCCGCCGATTCGCCCTTTGCCCTGTTTGGGGTCCACAGCCTGCCGGTGGAGGAGCAGGCCATGCTCAAGATGCTTCTGCTGTTGCCGGCCGGCGCCCTGGTCCTGGTTTTCATGCGGATCATGGTTGGGGTGCAGACCTCGGGCACCTTTATGCCGATTCTCATCGCCCTGGCCTTTCTGCAGACCACTCTGCTGCCCGGCCTGATCAGTTTTGTCTCCATCGTGGCTTTCGGTTTGCTGCTGCGGGGCTATCTTTCGGGCTTGAACCTGTTGCTGGTGGCCCGGATTGCCACCATCGTCATCATTGTCATTTTTATCATCGTCTTTTCCAGCCTTTTTGGCTATCGGCTGGGATTCAACACCGGGATGACCGTCAACTTTTTCCCCATCATCATCATTGCCTGGACCATCGAGCGGATGTCGATCCTCTGGGAGGATGAGGGGCCCTGGGAGGTTTTTGTCCAGGGCGGCGGCAGTCTGCTGGTGGCGGTCCTGGCCTATCTCCTGATGCGGTGGCCGGTGATGGCCCACTTAAGCTTTTACTTTCCCGAGATCAATCTGATCATCGTGGCCCTGATTATGCTGATGGGCAACTACACCGGCTATAAACTCCTGGAGCTGCACAGGTTCAGGGTCCTGGCTCGGCGGGATGCGCCATGAGGTGGTGGGTCGGGCCAGCTCGCTTGCGAAGTTTGGGCATTCTGGGGATGAACTGTCGCAACCTGGATTTCATTGGTCGCTACAATCCGCGTCGGCTTTACCCCCTGGTGGATGACAAGCTCAAGACCAAGGTCCTGGCTGAAAGGGAAGGGATTCCGGTTCCCAAGCTCCATTTTGCCCTGCGGGAGCAGTTTCGGGTCAAAAGGATCGGGGAGATGTTGCGCCCCTTAACCGGGTTTGCCGTTAAGCCGGCCAAGGGTTCCGGCGGCCGGGGGATTCTGGTGATCCAGGGGCAGGAAAACGGCGTTTATGTCAAAACTTCGGGGCGCCGTCTGGACCTGGAGGATATCAAACGCCATATCTCCAATATCCTGGCCGGGCTCTATTCCCTGGCCGGGACCCCCGATGTGGCCATTGTCGAAGAGCTGATCGAACTGGATCAGAGGTTCGCCGGTTTTTCCCATGAAGGGATTCCCGATATTAGGGTCATTGTCTTCCGGGGGTATCCGGTTATGGCCATGCTGCGTCTGGCCACCCATGAGTCCGATGGCAAGGCCAATCTCCACCAGGGGGCGGTGGGGGTGGGGCTGGATATCGCCACCGGACGCTGTCTGCTGGCGGTCCAGCACTCATTGCCCCTCAAGGTGCATCCCGATACCGGTGCCGACTTCTCCAGGCTTAAGATTCCCGATTGGCCCGAGATCCTGACCCTGGCCGCCCGCTGTCATGCGATGACCAACCTGGGCTATCTTGGCGCGGATATCGTGCTGGATCGGCGGCGGGGACCGCTGGTCCTGGAACTTAACGCTCGTCCCGGTCTTGCCATTCAGATGGCCAGCGACCATGGTTTGTTGTCGCGCTTGCGGCAATTGGAGAATTTAAGGAGTAGGCATGCCACCGTGGCTCAGCGGGTGGAGTTCGCCATGGCATCATTCGGCCAGGGTCGCGGCGGCCGGGCAAGATCTTCGGAGGATTAAGTGGTCAGGGATCGGTAGATCTCCGGCATCCGCAGCGGCAGCCGTTTGACGTCGTTGATGAAGATGTAGTTCACCGCCCCGTACATGTGGGGGATATACTCCTGGGCTTCCCGGTCGATGGTGATGCAGAAGGGGTGGATGCCGGCGGCCTTGGCCTCGATCAGGGCGTGACGGGTGTCCTCGATGGCGTACTCCCCTTTGTAGTCGTCGTAATCCTCCGGCTTGCCGTCGGAAAGGGTGATCAACAGCCGGATTTTGGCCTCGCTGGCCGCCAGAATCCGGCTGACATGCCGGATCGGCGGGCCCATCCGGGTGTAATCCTTGGGGATGATGGCGCTGATCCGGCCCTTGACCTCCCGGTCGTAGCGCTCCTCCAGGTGCTTGATCTGGTACAGTTCGGCCCGGGTGCGCCGCATTCCGGAAAAGCCGTAGATGGCATAGCGATCCCCCAGCACCTGCAGGGATTCACACATCAGCACCAGGGCCTCTTTCAGGGCGGTGCCGACCCAGCCCTCGGTGGAGTAGGACATGTCCACCAGGAAGATGGCGGCGATGTTGCGCTCATCCCGGTTCAGGCGGACAAACAGGTTTTCCGAAGCCGGGTAACCGGCCCGGATATCGAGCAGGGCCTCGGTGGCCGCGTCGAGATCGATCTCATCCCCCTCCTTTTGCCGACGGACAAATCGCTGTTGCAACCGCATCATTTCGAACTGCCGTTTGAGCAGCCGCAGTTGGCCCTGGTATTTCTCCAGGGTATTCTCCACAAAGGGCGAGCTTACCGGCAGCAACTGCTTTTCCAGCAGGGTACACCAGTTTTTGCGGAAACCTCCCCGGCGGTAGTCCCACTCGTCGTAGAGCAGTGGCCCCGTGGCCTCGGGACCCTCCTCGGGGTCCGGGCCGGGGCCACCCACCGCGTTCCGGCCGGCTTGATCCAGGGCGGCGCTGATGTAGCGGTTGGGAAGCCGGCCCAGATCCTGTCGGATCTCGCTGGCCAGCTCCCGCAGCGATTCGGGGATTTTGATTTCCCGGCCCCCGATGGTGATATATTCGGGCTCTTCGGCTTGGGGTGGGCTCAGGGGCTGTTCTCCCTCGTCCCCTTTGGCGGAGAGCGGCAGCAGGGCCGCGGCGGCGTCGTCGGGCAAGGCGGTGGGTTTTTGCCGCCGGGCGGCGTGTTGCTCCGGGGGGGGATGTTCCCCGGTTTCCAAGGCCAGCATGGCCCCCAGGGCCTTGATAAACTGCTGCCGGCTCTCTTCCCGGCGATGCAGGCGGACGGCCGCCACCGCCCACGGCTGCAGGCGGCCACCGAGGAGGGGAGGGTGTTCCGGGCGGTACTCGCCGGGCAATTGCTCAAACAACCGGTAGAGCTGGGCGGTGAGCCCCAGTGACTCAGCCACCGTTTTGCCGGCATCGGCCAGCGGGAGCAGCAGTTCCACGGCTTGGGTGTAGAACTTGGCGGAGGTCTCCGCTTCACTTTCGGGAAGGGCGGCGGTCAGGACCCAGTGGTTGAGGGCCTCCAGCAGCCGGGCTTTGCCCTCTAAACCGCTCAAGGTCGGCCTTTGTCGCCGGAGCTCGGCCAAAACCGGGGCGCTGTCACGCATCAGGCCGGGCAACTCGCGGCGCAGCAGGCTGGTGATCCGCACGGTTTCCACCAGCAGAAAAAGATCGCCGGCCAGTTCCGGGTCGGGGAACAGGTGGTAGAAATTGGCGGGGAAGGGCTGCTCGCTGGAGAACCGGCGGCCATGGCGGGCCATAAGTTCCTGGATTAAAGTCTGTTCGGGGCTAAGGTGGGCGCTGAAGGTGCCGGCGGCCAGCAGGCCCCACTGCCAGGAGGCCAGCAGCTTGTAGGTCAGGAAGTTCTCCCGCTGCTCTTTGAACAGGGTGATCTCCGGAGGCAGGAAGATGGTTTGGGAGTCGGTGTAGGTGATGGGCGCGGTGGCCAGATCCAAGGCCCGGCCGGCCAAGCCGCGCAGATAGGGGAGCAGGCGTCCCCCGGCCTGGGCCAGACTGACGCCGTTCTCCCCGCGGATCTGGCAGAGGAAGTTGCTCTCCACCTCGGCCAGAAACCGTTGGGCCTGCTTGAGGCCATCCTTTTCGTACACGTCCAGGGTGGCGTTGACCCACTCTCCCAGCCGGGAATGGGGCAGGCAGCTCAAGCCCCGTTGGACCTGATCGAGAAAATCGAGACAGAGGGCCTGGCTGACCGGCCAGATCACCCCCACCTGGCGCAGCACCTCCTCCTGCACTTCGGGGGGCTGGGTGGCCAACTGCTCGACGTAATCCTCAATCTCCCAGTAGTTGAGGGCGTCCACCTCGATCAGGGCGGCCAGCCGGGCGGTCAATTCCGAGGGGCCCATCTAAAAGACGGAGCTGACGATTTCGTCGAGGGCCGCCAGCAGCTCCGGTTCATCGCTGAGGGGGCCGGTGATCGCCACCCGGCAGGCGGTGCGGATGGCAATGCCGCTGCGGGTCAGCTTGCCGGCATGGATCAGCAGCCGGGTGCTGGCCCCCTCGGGCAGGCCCGAGTCCTTGAGGGCGCGGGTCATGGCGGCCACCCTGACCAGGGCCCGGGCGGTGGCCTGGTCAACCCCCGACTCCCGGCCGACGATCTCGGCCTCCAGTTCGGCTTGGGGATAATCAAACTCCAGGGCGACAAAACGCTGGCGGGTGGATTGCTTGAGATCCTTGAGTACGCTCTGGTAGCCGGGATTGTAGGAGATGGCCAGCATGAAATCGGGTGGGGCGGTCAGCAGTTCCCCCTTTTTCTCGATGGGCAGGTCCCGGCGATCATCGGCCAGCGGGTGGATCACCACGGTGGTGTCCTTGCGGGCCTCGACAATCTCATCCAGATAGCAGATCGCCCCGGCCCTTACCGCCAGAGTCAGGGGGCCGTCAACCCAGACCGCCTCTCCCCCCTTGATCAGATAGCGGCCCACCAGGTCGCTGGTGGAGAGATCGTCGTGGCAGGAGACGGTGACCAGGGGGAGGTTAAGCTCCCAGGCCAGAAACTCCATGAAGCGGGTCTTGCCGCAGCCGGTGGGACCCTTGAGCAACAGGGGCAGCTGGTTGGCATGGGCGGTTTTGGCGATCTCCACCTCATCTCCCTGGGGGAGATAGAACGGTTTGGCGGCAATCCGGTGTTCGGCGATCTTCTCTTCATGGGCGGGCATGGTTCACCTCAGTTGCTCATCCAGTTGGCGGGCCTTATCCTCCTGGCCCAGCCTGCGATGGGCCGCGGCCATCAGCCGCAGATTTTCCCGGGCCAGGGGGGCGGATTGGGGCAGCAGGGCATTGGAGCGCAACCCCAGTTGAATCGTCTGGGCGTAGTCACCCTGCTGGTATTTGGTTTGGGCCAGGGTGTGCCACAGCAGGGGGTTACGGGGTTCCAGGCGGATGGCCCGCTCCAGGTAACCCTCGGCCGCCGCCGGCTCCTGGCGGTCCAGGGCCTGGCGGGCGCTGGCCAACAGGGGGGCGGCCTGGGGGGAGATCGGTATCGCTTCCGGTTCCGGTGGCCTGGTCGGTTTCAGTTCCAGCAGGGCGCAGCCAGGCAAAAGCAAAATCAGCAGCAGGCAGCTCCAGAGGAGGCGGCGGCCGGCAAAGAAGTTGGGCATTTTTATCTCTCCCCCTCTTTATCCCTTTGGAAAACCCGATCAACAATTCGTCCCAGCCAGCTGCCGCCCTCGCGCTCTTCCCGGACCAGGGGCGTCTCTTCCGGGGGGGCCGGAATGGTGCCGCTGAGAAAGGGCAGCTGAACCGCTCCGGGAGTTCGGGCCCGCGCCCGGCCCTGGCGCTGGGGGTTGAACCAGGCCCATTCGACGGCGGCCGGCTTGGTCAGCACCAGGGGGTTGCTCTCCAGGGCCCGCATCAGCTCTCCCCAGACCGGCAGGGCGCCGGTGGAACCGGTCAGGCCCAGGGGTTGGTTGTCGTCCAGGCCAAGCCAGACCACCACCAGCCGGTCGCCGGTAAATCCGGCGAACCAGCTGTCGCGCAGGCCGTCGGAAGTGCCGGTCTTGCCGGCCACCGCCAGGGAGCCGGGCAGATAGCGGGAGAGCGGCCGGCCGGTCCCGTCACTGACCACTTTCTGTAAGGCGGTGTTGAGCAGAAAGGCGTGCTCGGGCGCCAGTCGCTGTTCAACGGTGATGGGGAAACGTTCCAGGGGTTGGTTGTCGGCCGCGATTACCCGCTGAATCACCCGCTGGGGGCTGTAAAAACCACCGGCCGCCAGGGTTTGGTAGAGTTGGCTCACCTCCAGGGGCGAGATGGAGAGAGCTCCCAGCAGCAAGGAGGGGTAGGGTTGGGGCTCCTGTTGCAGGCCCAGCCGGGTAAGGGTGTTGATCACCCGATCCAGGCCCACATCCATGCCGAGACGGACGGTGGCCAGGTTGTAGCTGTTGGCCAGGGCTTCATAGAGAGGGACCGGGCCGTGTTCCCGTTGATCGAAGTTGCGGGGCTGCCACTGTTTGCCGCCGCCGCTGTCCACGGTGATTTTAACATCCTCCAGGAGGGTGGCCAGGGTATAGCCCTGCTCCAGGGCGCTCAGATAGACGGCGGGTTTGATCAGGGAACCGATGGGGCGGCGGGCGTCCACCGCCCGGTTAAACCCGGCCTCTCCGGCGATTCGGCTGCCGGCCAGGGCTTCGATCTCCCCCGAATCGTAACGGCTGACCACCACCGCCGCCTGGATTCGCTGCTGGCCGGTCTGCCGCTCCAGCCTGGCAACGGCGGTGTTGATGGTTTCCTCAACCTGCCACTGAACCTGGGGGTCAAGGGTGGTGAAGATTTTCAGGCCCTGGCCGGTGAGATCCTGTTCCCGGTAGCTCTCCCGCAGCTGGCGGCGGACCAGCCCGACAAAGGCGGGGAAGGGGGTGTCGCCGCCGGTGGCGTGCAGATCCTGCTCCAGCGGCGTGGCTTGGGCGCTTGCCGTCTCAGCCGGAGAGAGGAAACCGGCGGTCGCCATGGCTTGCAGGACCTGGTCACGCCGTTGCACGCTGCGTTGGGGAAAACGCCGGGGATCGTAGTAGCTGGGCCCCCGCACCAGTCCCACCAGCAGGGCCAGTTGCGGCAGGTCAAGTTCATTGAGCTGGCGGCGAAAATAGAACTGGCTGGCCAGGCCGAAGCCATGGATAGCCCGCTGGCCGTCCTGGCCGAGGAAAACCTCGTTGACATAGGCGGTGAGGATCTCCTCCTTGTTGTAGTGGTATTCCAGGAGCAGGGCCATGATCGCTTCGTTGACCTTGCGCCCCAGGGTGCGCTCGTGGGTCAGGTACATGTTTTTGATCAACTGCTGGGTGAGGGTGCTGCCGCCCTGGACCGTGGAGCCGGCCCGGATATTGGCGGCCAGGGCGCGGATAATCCCCCGGGGGTCGATGCCGTAGTGGCGGTGAAATCTGCGGTCCTCGATGGCCAGCAGGGCATGGACCAGGGCCTGGGGGATCTCCTGGCGACCGACCAGGACCCGGTCTTCATGGTGCAGGGGGTGGAAGCTGCCGATCTGGGCGGGATCCAGACGGAGCAGACTCAGGGGGGTGCCGTCGCCGGCCTCCATGGCCGCCACCCGCTGGTTGGCGAAACGGATGGTCAATCGATGACTGGGCTCCCGGCTGTCCCCGAAATCAAAGGCCCGGGTCACCAGGTGCAGGGTGCCGTCGTCGGCCTGATGGTAGTAGCTGCCGGCGGAGGATAGCTGCCGGTCCAGGCGGTAGCCGGCCAGATCAAGTTCTCTGGTCAGACTGGTGGCGGTTAACGGCAGACCGGTGTACAGTTCCAGGGGCCGGGCGTAAACCCGGGCGGGAATCTCCCAGCGCTTGCCCTCGAAGAGGGCGCGCACCTGGCGGTCCAGGTGCTGGGTGTAAAGGGCGGCGAGCAGGAAGGTTGCCAGGGCGGTGGCGGCCAGCAGTTTTTGCCAGGTAATAACTCTTGATGATCTGCGGGGCCGCCGCGACTTCTTGAATAAGGTTCTTTTTCTTGGTGCCATGCCGATCTGTTGCGGGTTGCCGATGGATACAGGTTTCTATGGACACACCATCCAAGGTTGGACAGTAAGGATATTAGCCTAGTCTGCGGCAGGACACTCGGGAAATTTCCCTGATCTCCCGGTTTTTTTGGAACTGGAGGCTGAAAATGGTTTATTGTCAGTTTTTATTGCGGGGAATTCCATGGGCCAGCTGAGCCGACCGATCCCCTTGCTGCTGCTGTTTGGGGTCCTGGTCCTTGCTGGATGTGGCGCTTTGGGGCCCGGGTTTTTCGCTGATCGGAGCCCACGGGAGCGGGTGCTGCTCCTCGACACCCCCTTTTATGCCCAGGAAGATTATCAGTGTGGCCCGGCGGCCCTGGCCATGCTGTTGGCCTGGAACGACGAGGCTCTCTCCCTGCCGGCCCTGAGCGACCAGGTTTATTCCCCTTCCCTGGAGGGGAGTCTGCAGCCGGCCATGGTGGCGGCGGCTCGCCGGCACGGTTATCTGGTCTACCCCCTGGACCAGCCGGCAGCTCTGTTCGCCGAACTGGCCGCCGGCCATCCCGTGCTGGTTTTGCAGAATCTGGGGTTCTCCCGGCTGCCCCGCTGGCACTACGCGGTGGTTATCGGACATGATTTGGCGCGGAACCGGATTTTTCTCCACTCTGGCCGGCAGCAAGCCATGGAGATCTCGGCCCGGCTTTTTGAGCGGACCTGGGCTCGCGGCGGCCATTGGGGAGTGGTGGTGCTGCCGCCGGACCGCTTGCCGGCCACGGCCGGGGAAACCCCCTTTTTGGCGGCGGCGGCGGGTCTGGAGCAGGCCGGGCAATGGTCGGCCGCGCTTTTAGCCTACCAGGCGGCCCTGGAGCGCTGGCCCGGCAGTTTTGGCGCCCGGGTCGGATTGGGCAATGCCCGGTACGCGCTGGCGGACTACGAGCTAGCGCAAAGGGCTTTCCGCCAGGCGCTCCTGCTTCAGCCCGCCAACGGAGCGGTGTTGAACAACCTGGCTCTGGCCCTGGCCGCGGCCGGGCAAAGGCAGGAGGCCCTGGTGGTGATCCGGCAGGCCCTGGAATTGGACGGAATCTGGCGGCAGGAGTTACTCCGGACCCGGCAAAAAATTATCGCTGACCAACCATGAGGAGGAGCTCCTTTCTGCCCCGGGCCAAGGAATGAGGAGCTAGAGCAGGTAGTCGGTCCGGACGTTGCCCAGGGCCGCGAAGATGCTGGCCCGGCGGCGGGGGTCGTTGCCGGTGATGGTGGCCAGCAGGTCGCGCATTTCGTGGCGTTTGGAGTTGTCGGTGAGCGGGCAGGGGTTGGCCACCGGCTCCACGGCAAACAGTTGCCCAAGTCGCCGGACCATCGCTTTGTCCAGCAGGGCCAGGGGGCGGATCATTCGCAGGCGGCCGGCAAAGAGGCGCTGGTGGGGGACCATGGTGCTGAGGTTGCCGCCGTAGAGCAGGTTGAGGAGAAAGGTTTCGATGATATCTTCCTGGTGGTGACCCAAAGCCAGCTTGTTGCACCCTTGCTCCCGGGCCAGTTCAAAAAGGCGGCTGCGGCGGCGGGCGGAGCAGTGGTAGCAGCCGTTTTTTCCCGCCTCGGCTTCCATGGCCTCGGGGCCGAAGGGGGTTTCTTCAATATAGTAAGGCAGGCCCAGTTTTTCGAGTTGAACCCGCACCGCGGTAGAGGTGCCGGGCAGGGGCTCGGCGGGGGGAAGGCCCGGGCCCTGCTTGCCGTACAGCTCAGCCCGGGGGCGGTAGCCGGCAAACCCCATGTCCAGATGGACTGCCAGCAGCTCGTAGTGGATCGGGGCCTTGCGCCGCCAGAGATCCAGCAGGCGGCAGAGCACCAGGCTGTCAATGCCGCCGGAAACGGCGATCATCACCTGGTCGCCGTCGGCCAGCATCCGGTACTTGTGCATGGCCCGGCCGATCAGGCGGTTGATCTCCGGGGGGATCACGCCAGGGTCGTTTGCCGGCGTCGAGTTAACGGCAGGTTCGCTGGGAACGCCCATTGTAATTGATGGTTAGAGGCTGCCCTTGGAGGAGAGCGCTCCCCGCAAGCGCTGCTCGGGGCGGGTGGCCTGGTCCAGGGCCCGGCCCAAGGCTTTGAAGGCCGCCTCCAGGATATGGTGACTGTTCTCGCCGTGGGCCATCTCCAGATGCAGGGTGAGGCCGCCATGGAGGGAAAAGGCGCGCAGGAACTCCTTGGCCAGGGCGGTGTCGAAGCTGCCCACCTTGGCGTCGGGCACCGTGATTCCGTAATGGAGAAAGGGGCGGTTGGAGCAGTCCAGGGTGACCCGGACCAGGGCTTCATCCATGGGGACCGCCGCCGCGCCGTAGCGGGCGATCCCGGCCAGGTCGCCCAGGGATTGGCTCAAGGCCTGGCCCAAAGCGATCCCCAGATCTTCGACGGTGTGATGGTCGTCAACTTCAGTATCGCCGCTGGCGGAGATCTCCAGGTCAAAAAAGCCGTGTACCGCCAGCAGGGTCAGCATGTGATCCATGAAGCCGACCCCGGTGTTGATGGAGGTTTTTCCCTGCCCGTCCAGGGACAGGGCAAGTTTGATATCGGTTTCTTTGGTGCGGCGCTGGATTTCGCCGCGACGGGTTTTGGGGCTCATGTTCGCAGTTTTCCTCCCGGTTGAGCTGATCGGTTGTGGAGCCGGTGGGCAGTTTAACCGTGACCCGGCCGTAAAGGCAAGAGCTTAAGCTGGCCCCCGGGCTTTGGGTGGTGAAAAAATGGTGGGGGAGAGGTAAGTTTTAGCCGGTTTTTATGTTGACAAGGGGCCGCCCCACTGGTATATAGTCGCCCTTTAAACGCAGCCGTTGAGCGGGAATAACTCAGTGGTAGAGTGCAACCTTGCCAAGGTTGAAGTCGCGAGTTCGAATCTCGTTTCCCGCTCCAATATTTTTTTTAGGGGAAGCACATGAAAACCCATCTGGTGCCGGTCAATGACATTGATCGCAAGTGGTACGTGGTTGATGCCGAGGAGCTGATCCTGGGTCGTCTGGCCTCGGAGATTGCCACCCGCTTGCGCGGCAAGCACAAGCCCATCTACAGTACCTTCATGGACACCGGCGACTTTGTCGTCGTGCTCAATGCCGGCAAGGTGAAGCTCACCGGCAACAAGTGGGACGACAAGGTTTACTATCGTCACACCGGCCACATGGGCGGACTGAAGCAGGAAACCGCTTCCGAGTTGCGGGAGAGCAAGCCGGAGGAGCTCATCATCCGGGCGGTGAAGGGGATGCTGCCGAAGAATTCCCTGGGCCGCAAACAGTTGAAAAAACTCAAGGTATACTCCGGTTCCGAACATCCCCACGCGGCCCAGCAACCGGAAGCCCTCAAGTTGTAGTCCAACCCCATTCAGGAGTTTGAGAGATCATGGCAGATAACAGCATTTACGCCACCGGCAAGCGCAAGACGGCAATCGCGCGGGTCTGGTTGAAGCCGGGCAGCGGCCAGATTCTGGTCAACAAGCGGGCGTTGGAAGATTATTTCGATGGCGGCGAATATTCGCGGGCGGTGGTGGAAAAACCGCTGGTGATCACCGAGACCAAGGTTAAGTTCGATGTCATGGCCACCCTGCGCGGCGGCGGCAAGAACGCTCAGGCCGAGGCCCTGCGCCATGGGATCTCCCGGGCCCTGACCGAGGCTGATCCCGAGTTGCGCACCACCCTGAAGCGGGCCGGCCTGCTGACCCGTGATCCCCGGAGCAAGGAGCGGAAAAAGTATGGCCAGCGCGGGGCGCGGGCCAGATTCCAGTTCTCCAAGCGTTAAAAGGGAGGCGGGGCCGCCTTTTCGGCCTCGGAATCGTCAGCCTATGCACGACGGCAAAAGGGAAGGCGCTCGCCAAGAGCTCCTTCCCTTTTTTGCGTTGTACCTCCCGGGCGGGTCGTCCCCGGGCTATTTTGAGAAGAGAAGGGGGAATTGTTAATGATAAGGGTTGGAATTATCGGGGCTTCCGGCTATACCGGGGCCGAATTGGTGCGCCTGCTGGTCAACCATCCCCAGGTTGAACTCACTCTGGCCACCTCCCGCCAGTACGCCGGCAAGGCCCTGGCCCAGGTTTTTCCCCATCTGGCGGGGAAAACCGATCTGGTCTGCGAGGACCCAACCGGTCTTGATCCCGCCGGCCGGGCCGATCTTTTTTTCACCGCCGTACCCCATCAGACCGCCATGGCGGTGGTCCCGGGCCTGCTGGCCACCGGGGCCAAGGTGATCGATCTTTCGGCCGATTTTCGTCTTCACCAGCAGCAGGTTTACGAACAGTGGTACCAGGCCCATTCGGCCCCGGAGTTGCTGGCCGAAGCGGTCTACGGCTTGCCGGAGTTGCATCGGGAGGCCATTGCCAAGACCCGGCTGGTTGCCAATCCCGGCTGCTATCCCACCAGTGTTCTGCTGGCGTTGGCCCCCCTGCTCAAGGCGGGATGCATCGATCCCGATACCCTGGTTATCGACGCCAAAAGCGGTACTTCCGGGGCGGGGCGAGCCGCCGCGGTGGGTACCCTCTACTGCGAGGTGACCGACGGTTTTCGGGCCTACAAGGTGGCCGAGCATCGCCATACCCCCGAAATCGAACAGGAGCTGGGCCAGCTCTGTGGCCGCTCTTTGGCGGTCAGTTTTACCCCCCATCTGGTGCCGATGTCCCGGGGAATGCTCAGCACCATCTACGCCCAGCTGACCGCTGAAATCGACCAGGCCGGTCTTACCAGGCTGCTGACCGATTTTTATGCCGGGGAACCGTTTGTGCGGGTGTTGCCCGACGGGCAGTTGCCGGCCACCCAGTATGTACGGGGCAGCAACTTCTGTGATCTGGCCCTGCGGCTGGACAGCCGGACCGGCCGGGTGATCCTGCTCTCGGCCATCGATAATCTGGTCAAGGGCGCGGCCGGCCAGGCGGTTCAGAATCTCAACCTGCTTTGCGGTTTCCCCGAAGAGCAGGGTTTGCATCTGGTGCCGCTGTTTCCTTAAGGGCTTCCATGGCCGCCAACGTCAAGCTGACCATCGCCTACGACGGCACCGCCTATGACGGCTGGCAGCGTCAGCGCCATCGTCCCACCATCCAGGAGTCGCTGGAGGCGGCCCTGGGGCGGATGCTGGGGCAGCGGGTGGTGGTCCATGGGGCCGGCCGGACCGACGCCGGGGTCCATGCCCTGGGGATGGTGGCCAATTTTCAGCCCCAACGGAGCTTACCCTTGGACGCCTACCGGCGGGGCCTGAACAGTATGTTGCCCCCCGATATTCGCATCCTGGCGGCCGAGGAGGTCGAGAGCGGTTTTCACGCCCGGTTCAGCGCCCGGGGCAAGGCCTATCTCTATTTTTTTACCACCGCCGTGGTCATGCCCCCCAGTCGGCGCCTCTATTGCGCCCATTTCCCCGGCGCCTTTGATCTGGAGGCGGCGCGGAAGGCCCTGCCCCTACTTATCGGGGAACATGATTTTTCCGCCTTCGAGGCCACCGGTTCTCGCACCTTGGCTGGCCCTGGGGAGGCCGAGCGGGGGCGGGGCGCGGTGCGTTGCTTGAGCCGTTTGACTCTGGAGCGGGATGAAAGGGGATGGGGCCCCATGGTTGAGCAGCGTCGGGCGGGAGGGGAGAGCTATCGCCTGCTGGTGGCCGGTGACGGATTTTTGCGCCATATGGTGCGCAACATTGCCGGAACCCTGATTGAGGTGGGCCGGGGCCGACGGCGCCCGGAATCCCTCGGCGAACTGCTGGCCGGTGGTGATCGCGCCCTGGCCGGCCCCACTGCCCCGGCCTGCGGTTTGACCCTGTGGCAGGTTTACTACTGAATTTTAACTATATCAGCTAACCCACTGGAGGTAATGACGATTATGGATGCTCCCGTTGAACTGGCGGCCCGGGTGAAAGAGATCAAGGCTTCGCCCACCCTGGCGGTGGATGCCAAGGCCAAGGCGTTGAAAGCCGAGGGCGCCGATGTGTTGAACTTCAGCGTCGGAGAGCCGGATTTCGACACTCCGGCCCATGTGCGGGAGGCTGGCAAGGAGGCCATTGATCAGGGCTTCACCCGTTACACCCCGGTTCCCGGCATTCTACCCCTGCGCCAAGCGGTTTGCGATCGGATGGTCGCCGATCATGGCTGGCACTATCAACCCGACCAGATCCAGGTCAGCTGCGGCGGCAAGCATGGGCTCTACAACATGGCCCAGGCCCTGTTCGGCCCCGGCGACGAAGTGCTGGTGCCGGCCCCCTACTGGGTCAGTTATCCGCCGATTATTCAGCTGGCCGGCGCCACCCCGGTGATCGTGCCCCTGGATGAAAAGAGCGATTTCGACCTGGACCCGGCGGTGCTGGCCCGCTACGCCACCGCCAAGACCCGGGGCATTATTCTCAACAGCCCCTCCAACCCCACCGGCTCGGTGCTTTCCGCCAGGGCCCTGGCGGCCATCGGAGAGCTGGCCCTGGAGCGGGGCTGGGTGGTGATCTCCGATGATATCTACGACACCATCGTTTATGGGGGAGGGAAGTTGCCCCACATCCTGGATGTGGACCCCCGACTGGCCCAGCGGACCCTGATCCTCAACGGGGTCTCCAAGTCGTTTGCCATGACCGGCTGGCGGATCGGCTACACCGCCGGCCCCAAGCATATCATCGCGGCGATGAACAAGATTCAGAGTCAGGCCACCTCCAACCCCTCCTCGGTGGCCCAGAAGGCGGCCCTGGCGGCCCTCACCGGCCCCCAGGATTTTCCCCGGGCGATGCGCGATGCCTTTTTGCCCCGGCTGGATTTCATCATCGGCGCCTTGACCGCCATCCCGGGGGTGAGCTGCGTGCGTCCCCGGGGAGCCTTCTACGTCTTTCCCAACGTTTCGGCCTATTTCGGCAAAAAGAGCAGCAGCGGCAAGGTGATCAATGATTCGGTGAGCCTGGCCGATTATCTGCTGGAGGAGGCCCTGCTGGCCACGGTGCCGGGGGCGGCCTTTGGGGCCGACCAGTTTATCCGTTTCTCTTTTGCCACTTCGATGGAGATCCTGGAGGCGGGGATGCAAAGACTGGCCAAAGCCTTGGCGGGGTTGAGCTAAAAAAAAGCCGGGGGATGGGGTGTCCATCCCCCGTTGGGCGGTGGTGGGGTCAGTTCAGTGGGTGGCGCCGCTGGGTTCGCTTAAAGCCCAGGTCCAGCTGTCCAGCGGCCTTTCCTTGGAAAGGGCCTTCTCGCCATTACTGGTGTAGCAGACGTAGACCCAGTCCGGGCCCTTGATGAAAATGCGAATCAAGCCCAGAGTGGGGTGCTTGAACCAGCCCTCGCGAAAAGATCCTTCCATTTTTTACCCTCTTCTTTCCCTTTCGGTTGTTACTTGCGGATTGCGGCGCTCAACGGTCGGCCCCATGGGGTGACCGCCCGGGCTTGTCATTATTTGTCCAGGCAAAGAGTGATACATTCCTGGCATTTTTCCGGGGTTTTGCCCCCCCGGCAGTAACGGCTGAAGCTTTTGATCCAGTCGGCCCCACCCCGGGGGCACTCATCGACAAAATTCATCAGCAGGCTCAGGCGATCAATGATCTCCCGGGGGGCGGTATGCTCGATCTGGCAGGCCCCCTCTTCCGCCAGCTCCTCATCCACCGCCAGGACCCGCAGGAAGAAGTCCTTCAACGCCTGGTGGCGTTGAATAACATCCCGGGCGGCCTTCTCCCCGGCGGGGGTCAGGGTGATCACCTCGTAGGGGGCGTAGTTGATCAACCCTTTCTGGGAGAGGGAGCGAAAGGCCTCGGTCACCGACGAACGGCTCACCTTGAGCCGGGTGGCGATCTCCTTGGCCCGCGCCACCTGCTTCTCGGCCACGATATGGTGGATGGTCTCCAGGTAATCTTCCAGGCTGGCACTGAGACGTTTTCCGCTTTTGGGCATGATTGTAGTTCCTCGATGAACTGTTTTCGGAACCACTAAAATAATTTAGGCAGCCACTTATTGTCAAGTTTTTCCCGAGCGTTCACCAGACCTCACGCAGACCCTGCTGCTTGCGGGCCAGATCCACCAACCGCTCCAGTTCCGTCTGCCAGGAGGCATGGACCCGGGCGGCGGAAGGAGCGATCAGTTCCGGCAGCCCGTAAACCAGACGATCGGAAGCCCCGGAGGCCTCGATAACCGCCTCGATGGAGCGAGCGCCGAACTTGTATTCGGCCAGCAGCAGCCGCAGCAGCAGGCCGGAGGTTTTGCGAGCCGCCTTTTTCCAGTGGGTGTCCATCTGGTGGGCGATGATGAAGGCTCTTTTGATCAGGATCCGCCGCAGCCGGGCCAGCTCCTGGGGGCCGGCCTTGCCGCAGAGCAGTTCGGGGGGGATGACGATATCGTCGATATCCAGCACCACCCGCAACCGGCTGAGGAAATCGGGAATTTTAAGGGTGCGGGCCAGTTGCAGGGTCTCCGGTTGGGCGGGATTAAGCAGGGCGGCCATGCCGTCGTAGCTGGCCTTGACCCCGCCGGCAAAGACGAAGATGGAGCGGCCGATGTTGTAAGGCACCCCGTGGACATAGGTGATGCCGTCCTGCATGGCGGGGAGAAAATAGCGCAGATAGCCGAACTCATGGCGGTCGTAGCGGCAGTCGAACTCATCCCAGAAGACGATGGGTACCTTGCCCTTGGCCACCGAGGCCCGGATGGCGTCGATGGCGCTGTTGATCTCGGCCGGCCCGTCGAACTGGGTCAGGTTGAATTCAAAGAAATCAAAGGGGCTGATATCGAAACGGCGACCGATAACCCGGGCCACCTCCTTGACCGCGAAGGATTTGCCCGAGCCCGGCGGGCCGAAAACCCCCACGCAGAGCGGTCGTTGTACCTGCTCGCGGGAAACGTAGGAGTCCATCACGTTCTGCAGGGTTACCACCGGTTCGATCTCGGCCGGGTCGGTGGTGCGGAGATGGCCGACATGGAACATCCGCAGCTCCTCAAACCCCTTTTTCCAGCTTACCTCGTTTTTCAGATAGTGGAGTACTTCGGCGATCACCCCGATGCAATCGCCGGCCATGGGTCCCATCCGCTGGCGGACAAAGGGGCTGGCGGGCCAGGGAAAGAAGCCGCGGATCGCCTCCTTTTTGTTCTCGTGCCACTGCTGACAGGAGACCAGCTCCAGCACCCCCTCGAACTCGGGGGTCAGGGGCGGCAGCTCGATGAAGCAGGGGTCTTCCTCCCGCTCCAGATAGGAGCAGGGTCGACCATCGGGGAAGACCGAGGCGAAATCCAGCTCCGGCAGGCGCAGGGCCTGGTCGAAGGCGTAACCGCCCTCGTGCAGTTGCCGCCAGTTTTTCAGCAGCCGGGTGGAGTAGTCGAAGAAGGCGTTGCGGGAGAACAGCGGGGCGCCGCACTGCAGCCAGTCACCGGCCAGCAGCGAGGTGGCCAGGGTGTCGTAGCAGGGGGCCGAACCCTTGTGGCGGGGGGAGCTTTTCTCGGGCAGGCAACCCCGCCGGTGGCGGAAAAAGCCCCCTTCCGGCCCCACGTACATCACCCCATGGGGGTACATCTCCACCACGATATGGCAGAGAAAACGATCGTTTTCCCACAGACCCACCTCCGAGGTGCGCAGGGCCCGCAGGGCCATGGCCACGATGGTTTCCCAGATCACCGAGCTGTCCATCTCCATCCGGGTGGTTTCCAGGTCGGAGAGCCGGCAGAAGAGGCAGAATTTTTCCCCGAAGCGCTGGGCCCATTCCCGCCAGTGGGCCACGCCGATCCCCAGGGCGATCACCCAGGCGCCGGGGTTGATCGCGGCCAGCTCGGCGCTGGCGGCGGGGGGGTGGCCGGAGTCGTCCACCACCATGATCCCCCGGTTACCGCCCATAATCCCCCGGTTGGCAGCGGTGATCTCCAGATCGTGGGTGCTGGCGCGTCGGCCCTCCGGAGGCAGGAACTGCTGGAACATGAACCAGCCTTTTTCCGCTTTGCTGCCGGGGGTGGCCAGGCGGTTACGGAAAATCTGGTAGATCTCCTTCTGCTCCCCGTAAGTGAAGGAGTCAATCTCCGGGGTCGGCGCGGCGTCCCCCAGGAAAGCGGTCAGCCAGGTGTGGGTCTGCTCCAGGCGGCCATGTTCGATGCCCACCGCGCCGGCCAGCAGTTCGATCTGGTCGCCGGGGTTGTAGCCGTAGGCCGGCAGGCTGCCCTCCTGCAACAGGCTGACCTCCTTGACCGGCATGTTGGTGATCCGCACCTTGGAGCCCAGGAGCAAGATTTTGCCTTGATTACTGCTGCCTTTAGGGGTTGCTTCATCTCCGGCCATGGTTTCTTTCCCTGCTTGGTTGAAAAAAACGGTACTGTCATAAATTAAAGGCCTATGATAGCAGCCCTTACTGAAAAAACCAAAGGGTAAGGAAATTACTTTTTTTATTGGTGTGCGGCCGGATTTTTTCTACAATGCCTCTGGACGGTTTTGTCGGAGGGGCGGCAAAGCGTAAGGGACTCTTAAACTCCAGGGGGAGCAAGGCGGTGGGCGGTTGTCACCGCACTCTTGACTAACGGACTAGATGCGCCTTAAGAATCTGCTGCCCAAAGATGAGAAGGAAAAGGCCACAGTCCTGGTTGCCGTTGTCGTGGTCACCCTGGCGGCGGCTTTTTTTTACCAGGGGATGCTGCTCCACGACCGGACCATCGAGGGGGTTATTCACGACCAACAGGAATCGATCGCACTAACCATCAACAATGTCGATCTTTATTCGTTCACCCCTTACCAAAATCGCCTGCACAGCCTCCTGCAGCTCAACCCGGGGATTGGCGCGGCCCTGTTCAACCAGGACCGCCAGGGGCTTTACCGGCTGACCCTCCCCCTTTATCAGGCTCTGCTGCGTGAGAACCCCAATCTATATATCATGCATTACCACCTGCCCGATGGCCGCTCCTTTCTCCGGATGCACACCCCGGAGAAGTTTGGCGACGATCTCCGCCGGATCCGGCCGGCCATCCAGCAGGTTCACCGGGAACAAAAAGCGATCACCGGCTACGAAATCGGGATCTACGACGCCTTCTATCGGGTTATTCAGCCGGTTTTTCATCAGGGCTCCTACGCCGGGGTGGTTGAGTTGGGGATCCGGGTCGATACCGTGCTGGAATCCCTGCGGAAGCTGCTGGAATCACCGATCACCACCTATTTTCTGACCGACAACTGGCAGGCGGTCATCACCGACCGGGAGAGCATCGTTCTGGGTCAGCATACCCTGCTGACCCATGGCGAGCCCCTTTTCCGGCAACTGCCCCGGGAGTTGGATCTCTCCCTGGCCGAGCAGCGCTTCACCCTTGACGGCAACACCTATCTGCTGCATACCTTTCCCACTTTTAACGACTTTAAAGGTGAGCCGTTGGGTGGTTTTGTGGTCATGCAGGAGATCACCGGCGCTTTGGCCGCCAAGCGAACCTTCATCGCCCGCTCCCTGTTCTTTTCCGCCATTCTGCTGGGCATTACCCTGACGGTTCTCCACCTCAGTTTCAGCAGGCTGATCGGTAAGCTGGCCAGTTCCCATGCCGCCTGGGAGCGGACCTTTGATGCCATCGGTGATATCGTTACCATTATGGACGGCAATCTCCAGATTATCCGGGCCAATAAGGCCGCCCACCGCATCCTGGGGGCCGAGCCCGGCAGTCTCATCGGCCAGCACTGTTACCGGGTTTTCGCCGACCTGCCGGCCGCCTGTGAAGGCTGCCCGGGGGTTGCGACCATGGAGCATTGCCGGGTGAGTTCGGCGGAGATCCACCATGACAAGCTGGGTAAAACCTTCCTGATCACCACCTCGCCGGTGGCCGATGAAAAGGGGGAATTTACCCAAATTGTCCATATCGCCAAGGATATCACCGAGAAGCTGGCCCTGGAGCGTCAGTTGCGCCAGGCCCAGAAGATGGAGGCCATCGGCAACCTGGCCGGCGGTATTGCCCATGACTTCAACAATATTTTGACGGCCATCGCCGGCTATGTTCAACTGATCCTGCTGAAGGTCGGCCACGATGAGCGGATCGCCCAAAATGCCGTCCAGGTCAGGGCGGCCATCAAGCGGGCCACCGATCTGGTCAGCCAGATTCTTACCTTCAGCCGTCAAACGGAACACGAGAAAAAGTCGGTCCAGGTTGCCCCGATTGTTAAGGAGGCCTTGAAACTGCTGCGCTCCTCCATCCCCGCTTCCATTGAACTGCGGCAATCCCTGGAAAGTACCGCCACCATTCTGGGGGATCCCACCCAGCTCCATCAGGTCATCATGAATCTGGCCACCAACGCCTACCACTCCATGCTGGAGAGCGGCGGGGTGTTGGGGGTAACCCTGCGGGAGATCGTGGTCGCAGCCCACGAGCGGCGGCCGGAACTGATCATGCTGCCTCCGGGCCGCTACCTGCGCCTGGAGGTTAGTGACACCGGTTGCGGCATGGCCCCGGAGACGTTGACTAAGATCTTTGAGCCCTATTTCACCACCAAGGAGATCGGCCGGGGAACCGGCCTGGGTCTGGCCGTGGTCCACGGCATTGTCAGCGGCCACCGGGGAGTCATCAAGGTTTACAGTGAGCCGGGCCAGGGGACCACCTTCCATGTCTATCTGCCCATTGTCGATCGGGAGCCCGATCAGATCCCCGCCCCGGTGGTGGAGGCCCCGTTGCGGGTCGGCAGCGAACAGCTCATGTTGGTCGATGACGAGGAGAACATTGCCGAGCTGGGCCGGGAGGTTCTGGCCCTCTATGGTTATCGGGTTACCGTTTGCCGAAACGGGGCCCAAGGGCTTGAGAGTTTCCGGGAGAACCCGGATCGCTACCAACTGGTGATCACCGATCTGACCATGCCCGCCATGAACGGTCTGCGGCTGGCGGCCGAGGTCAAGGCTCTGCGCCCGCGCACCCCCGTGATCCTCTGCAGCGGCCACAGCGAAATAACCAGCAAGGCCGGAGCGGAGGCCCAGGGGGTCGATCTCTATCTGCAAAAGCCTCTGGAGATGATGGAGCTGGTCCGGGCCGTCAGGGCGCTGCTGGATCGTCAGGCGGAGGGGGGGCAGTCCCCCGAGGCACAAACCAAACCAAGGCAAGCATAGAGAGGCAGATATGCGAATTCGTTTTGTTGCGCTTCTGGCGGCAACGCTTTTCATTCTTGGGGCCGGCCCGGCTTGGGGGCACCCCCACATCCTCGCTCTGGCTGGTGAGGGGGAGATCACCTTTGCCGAGCTTATGGACGAACTTGAAGGCGTGCGGCTGGTTTTTGTCGGGGAGCTCCATGACCATGAAGGGCACCACCAGATGCAGTTGGAGGTCATTCGCGCCCTGGGGCAAAGAGGGGGGGCGGTGGCTGTGGGGCTGGAGATGTTTAAAAGAGAGGACCAGGGCGCCCTGGATCGGTGGGTGGCCCAGGAACTGGAGGAAGCCGAATTTTTGCCGATTTACCAGGCCAACTGGAGTATGTGGCCGCTCTATCGGCCCATCTTTCTCCATGCCCGTGAAAAGGGGATCCCCTTGCTGGGGCTCAACATTCCCCGGGAGATCTCCGGCCGGGTGGCCCGGGAGGGTTTTGCCAGTCTGACCGATGAGCAACGCCGGGATTTGGGGCTGGGCGGATTCAGCTGCTTCGTCAGTCCGGCCTACGAGGAGTTTATCCGCCGGGCCTTGGGGGGCCATGCCCATACCAGAATTGGCAGTTTCACCAACTTTTGCCAGGCCCAGTTGCTCTGGGATCGGGTCATGGCCGTCAATCTACTGCGCTTTCTGGCGGCCAATCCCGAGCATCGGGTGGTGGTGCTGGTCGGCAACGGCCATGCCTGGAAGCATGGGATTCCCGCTCAACTGGCGGCCGTAAGCGACGCCCCGATCAGCTACCGGGTGGTGATGCCCGAGATTCCCGGCCGGATCGATCGCGCCAGCGCCTCGGTTCATGACGCCGATTTTCTCTGGCTGGACTCTGGCCCCGATGGCTGGCGGCCGGCGGAGCTGGAAAAAGGGGTGGGATTATAGGTGGCCACGCTAATTAAACCCTGGGGGGGATGATATGATGAAGATCGCGGACCATCGGCTGGCCGCAGAGTTTGCCGGCCATGACTGGGTTGACAAGAGCGGGGGCAAGTTTGCCCCCGGCCTCCCGGACACCGTTGTGATCCATTACACCGGCGGGGGCAGCCTGGCGTCGGCCCTCAACACCTTTAAGGATCCCCAGGTCAGCGCTTCGGCCCATGTGCTGGTTGACAAAGATGGCCGGCTGGTGCAGCTGGTCCCCTTTAACCGGATCGCCTGGCATGCCGGCACCAGCTCCTACCTGGACCGGCGGGGGCTGAACAGTTACTCCATCGGCATTGAAGTGGTAAATGCCGGCAAACTGGAGCGAAGCGGTGGGCTCTACCGCTCCTGGTTCGGCCGGAGCTACCCGGAAGAGGAGGTGGTCAGGGCCGTGCATCGCAACGAGGAGGAACCAGCATACTGGGAACGGTTCACCCAGGAGCAGATTGCAGCGGTGTTGAGCCTGTGCCAGGCTTTAAAAAGCAGTTACCAGATTTGCCACATCCTCGGCCATGAGGAGATCTCCCCGGGGCGCAAGATCGATCCCGGTCCGGCCTTCCCCCTGGACAAGCTCCGGGACAGATTGCTGCATGATAACAGAAAAGATGAGCCGGAGGCCGGCGGTGAGGCCCGGGCCTCCGGCATCGTCCGGGCCCAAGCCCTCAACGTCCGCTCGGGGCCTTCAGTCAACAGCCCCACCATCGTCCAGCCTTTGTCCCGCAACACCGAGCTTCAGATCCTCGATGAGCAAAAGGGCTGGTACCAGGTGGAGGTAAAGGTCAGGGGCTGGGTGGCCGGGGAGTTTGTCGAAAAGCTTTCCTCCTCATGACGGGCGGCTGGGGATGGCGAGTGCTCTACTGGAGCTTGCCGCCGCGGGGGCCTGGAAGCTGGTTAAACTGGTGTTGGGCCTACAGGAGATGGAGCAGCAGGTGGATGCAGGCCAGGGCGTAAACTCCGGCCAGCACATCGTCGAGGACGATGCCCAGGCCGCCGTGGCAGCGGCGGTCGATCAGGCGGATCGGCCAGGGTTTGAGGATGTCGAAGAAGCGAAAGAGCAGGAAGGCCCCCAGCCAGGCCAGGGGGGTGGCCGGTACGGCGATCAGGGCGATCAGCATGCCGATGATCTCGTCGATCACCACCATGCCGGGGTCGGGCCGGTCCAGAATCTTTTCCGCCATCCCGGCCACCACCACCGCCAGGATAAAAATGGCGACCAAGGCCAGGGCGTAGGTGAGCGGAGCCAGGGTCAGCAAGAGGAGCTGGATGGGGAAGGCGGGCAGGGTGCCCCAAGTGCCGGGGGCCTTGGGCAGACGGCCCAGGCCGAAACCGGTGGCCAGCAGCATGATCAGCTTATCCATCCTGCTCCTCCTTGCACTGTTCCGGGGGCAGGGCGGCCACGTGGCTGTGGATCCGCAGCAGGGGGACCTGGTGGCGCCGGGCCGCCGCCCGGCAGGATTCATACTCGGGGTAGAGTACGCTTCCCTGGGGGGTCTCCACCTTTTTGACCGCGATCTCCCCCCAGGGGGTGGTTACCCGGCCCGGTCGGCGGGGCAGGGTGAGGCGCTGCTGCCGGTGGAAACGCAGGCCGATGGCCGTGGTTTCGCTGAGCAGGCAATCTTTAAGGTCGTGGGCGTGGGCCGGGTCGGCCAGTACCCGCAGCAGATAGCCGGGCCGCCCCTTTTTCATCAGCAGGGGCGTCAGGGAGACATCCAGGGCCCGGCGGGCAAAGAGCTGCTCGCAGAGATGGGGGAAACCCTCGGCCGCCCAGTCGTCAAGCTGGGTTTCAATCACCTCCACCTCCTGGCTCTCATCGGTCAACTTGGGCCGGCCGATCAGCAGCCGCAGCAGATTGGGGCGGCCGTCGGGCCGCTCCCGGCTGCCGGCGCCGTAACCGATGGCAGAGAGGGTCAAAGGGGGCAGGGGGCCGAACTCCTGGGCCAGGGCCTTGACCACCGCCGCCCCGGTGGGGGTGACCAGTTCCATCTCCAGGTCCACGCCATACACCGGCAGGCCCCGCAGCAACTCCATGGTGGCCGGGGCGGGCAGGGGCAGGGGGCCATGCTGGCAGTTCACCCAGCCCCGGGCCATGGGCAGGGGAGAGCAGGCCAGGTGGCGGATGGCGAAATGGTGCAAGCCGATGGCGGCTCCCACGATATCAACGATGGAGTCCAGGGCCCCCACCTCATGGAAATGGACCTTTTCCGGCGGGCAGTCGTGGATTTTGCCTTCGGCGGCGGCCAGGGCGGTGAAGATCCGCCGGGCCAGCTCCTTGACTTGGGCGGCCAGTTCGGCCTGCTCCAGCAGGGCGCTGATCTCCCGCCAACCGCGCGGGTTCTGTTTTTCCTCGACCCTGACCTGTAGATGTCCGGCGCTGATCCCCCCTCGCCGCTCCCGGCTGAATTGCAACTGGTAACCGGACAACGGCAGCCGGGCCAGTTGCTCCTCCAGGAGGGCCAGGGGCAGACCGGCGTCCAGCAGGGCGGCCAGCAGCATATCGCCGGAGATGCCCGAGAAGCAATCAAGATAGGCGGTGTGGCTGGACATTGCTAGCCGAGACGGTCGCCGAGCTTCAAGGGATAACCGCGGAGGAAATCGCTCACCGCCAGGCGTTTACCCCCTTCCCGTTGCAATTCGCCCACCAGTAGGCAACCCTCCCCGGTGGCAATTCCCAGGCGGTTCAGGTTGGGCTGGACCATGGTGATGGTGCCGGGGGGCGCTCCCGCCGGTTCGGCGGCGAGCTCCGGCTTGAAGAGGCGCAGGGTGGTCTCGTCGTGGTTGGTTCGGGCCAGGGGCCAGGGGTCCAGGCCGCGAATCTGGCAGGAGATCGCCCGGGCCGATCGCTGCCAGTCGATGGGCGCCATGGTTTTGCAGAGCAGCGGGGCCATGGTGGCCTGGGCGTCGTCCTGCTTGTGGGGGGGGAGGGCCTCGGCCCGCAGCAGTTCCAGGGCATCCACCAGGGCCGTGCCCCCCAGGGGAGCCATCCTGGCGGCCAGGCTGGCGGCGGTGTCGTCGGGCTTGATCGCCAGTCGGCGTTGGAGGAGGATATCACCGGTGTCCATCCCCTCATCCATCTGCATGATGGTTACCCCGGTCTCCTCATCGCCGTTAAGGATCGCCCACTGAATGGGAGCCGCTCCCCGGTAGGCCGGGAGCAGGGAGCCGTGGACGTTGATGGTGCCGTGGGGGGGCAGGTTGAGCAACGGTCCGGGCAGGATACGGCCGTAGGCCACCACCACCAGCAAGTCGGGTTGCAGGGCGCCGATCTCGGCCAGGAATTCGGGGGTGCGGATCTTGCTGGGTTGCAGCACCGGAATCTTGTGGGCCAGGGCCAGCTCCTTGACCGGCGGCGGGCTCAACTTCTTGCCCCGTCCCTTGGGGCGGTCGGGCTGGGTGATCACCGCCACCACCTCCTCGCCATGCTCCAGCAGGGCGGTCAGGGGCGGGACCGCAAACTCGGGGGTACCCAGATAGATGATGCGCATCAAAGCTCTTCCTGTTGGTCGGCCAGAATTTTCTTCAGTTTTTTCCGATAGAGCGAGCGTTTCAGGGAGCTGATCCGGTCGATGAAGAGGGTTCCTTCCAGGTGGTCGAGTTCGTGTTGGATCACCCGGGCGAAGAAATCCTCCGCCTCGAAGTTGAGGGGGCGGCCCTCCAGGTCCAGGGCCTCGACCCGGATTCTGGCCAGGCGTTTCACGTTGCTGCAATAATCGCGGACGCTGAGACAACCCTCCTCATCCACCTGCTGGCCCTCGCCGGAGACGATTCGGGGATTGATCAGCACCAGGGAAGGGCGGCGCCGCTCTTCCGCGGCATCATCCGCATCATCAGCATCATCGGCACCATCGGGCAGGGGCGCTTCTGCTTCCCGCTCCTCCCCGGGCTCGCCGGGTCGGGACGCCACCCGGCCGGCGATCACCACCAGCTGCAGGGGCACCCCCACCTGGGGAGCCGCCAACCCCACCCCGGGGGCGGCGTGCATGGTGTCGATCATATCGGCCACCAGCCGGCGCAACTGCTCGTCGAAAACCGTAACCGGCCTGGCCTTGCCCTTCAATACCGCCTCGGGAAATTTAACAATCGGTAAGATAGCCATGATCTTTTCGTTGGGTGAGCCTGTCAGTAAGAGTTGGCGATGATCGCCAAGCGGTTTGGACGGTTAATGCTATACCATGTTTTCGGGGTCAACGTCCAGGCTCAATTTAACCGTGGAAGCCCCCGGCAGGCGGGGATATTCGGCGCAAATCCGGCCGCAGAGGCGATGGAGCTCTTCAACCCCGCTCCCTTTGAGCAGCAGTTGCCAGCGATAACGCCCCCGCAACCGGGCCAAAGGCGCCGGGGAGGGTCCCAGCACCGCGATCCGGCCGCCACTGAGCCGGATCGCGAGCGCGCCCAGGCTTGTGGCCAGCTCCCGGACCCGCTCCTCCTGTTCCCCATCCAGGCGGAGATTGATCAGCCGTCCCAAGGGGGGAAAGTTGAGGCGGCGGCGCTGGGCGATCTCCTGTTGATAGAGCCCCTGGTAATCATGGTTTTGGGCCATGGTGATGGAATAGTGGTCGGCCTGGAGGGTTTGGACCAGCACCCGGCCGGGAAATTCGCCCCGGCCGGCCCGGCCGGTGACCTGGGTCAGCAGTTGGAAGGTGCGCTCCCCCGCCTTATAATCGGGAATTCCCAGCCCGGCATCGGCCCAGACGATTCCCACCAGGGTTACCCGGGGGAAATGATGCCCCTTGGTGATCATCTGGGTGCCGATCAGGATGTCGATCTCCAGATCCCGCACCGCCTTGAGTACCTTGAGGAACTGGCTGCGGTCTTTGGTGGTGTCCTGGTCCAGGCGGGCGATGCGGGCCTTGGGCAAGAGCCGGCGCAACTCCTCCTCCAGCCGTTCGGTGCCGAAACCGGTCGAGACCAGGGAGCCGGAGCGGCAGTTGGGGCAGAGGAGATCACGGGGCAGGTGATAGCCGCAATGGTGGCAAAGCAACTGCCCCCGTTGCTTGTGCAGGGTCAGGCTGACCTGGCAGTGCTGACACTGGACCGGGCGGCCGCAATCCTTGCAGAGCATCAGGTTGGCCCAGCCCCGCCGATTGAGGAACACCAGGGATTGATGGCCGGCGGCCAGGTTTTCCTTCAGGGCCCGGACCAGTTGCGGCGAGAAGAGGGGCGGATAGCCGGAGACGGTTTTGACCTCTTTGAGATCGATGATCTCCACCGTCGGCAGGGGGCGGTCATCGATCCTGGCCCCCATGGTCAGCAGGCGAAACTTTCCTTTTTGGGCCTGGTAATAGCTGCTTACCGCCGGAGTGGCTGAACCGAGAATCACCGTGGCCTGTTGTTGCAGGCCCCGGAGCAGGGCCAGGTCGCGGGCGTTGTAGCGTAACTGCTCCTCCTGCTTGTAGGCCGGATCGTGCTCCTCGTCGACGATGATCAGGCCGGGGTCGGGCAGGGGGGCAAAGATCGCCGAGCGGGCCCCAATGGCGATCTGGGCTTCACCGCCAAGCAGCCGGCTCCACTGGTCGAAGCGTTCACCGGCGGAAAGGCCGCTGTGGAGCAGGGCCACCGCCTCCCCAAAGCGGGAGCAGAAATGGCCTTCAAGCTGGGTGGCCAGGGCGATCTCCGGCACCAGCACCAGTACCTGGCGTCCCTGGGCCAGCACCGCTTCGGCGGCCCGCAGATAGATCTCGGTTTTGCCGCTGCCGGTGATGCCGTGGAGCAGAAAGGGGGCGTAACCGCCCGCCTGGATGGCGGGCAGGAGTTGGGCCATCACCCTCTGCTGTTCAGCGGTCAGCCGGTCGGGTTTGGCGAAAAATGGCGGGGGTTCGCCAAAGGGGTCGCGGTAGAGCCGCCGCTCCTCCAGCTTGACCAGACCCAGGGCCGCCAGATTCTTCAAAACCCGGGCGGCGCCGGCATACTCCCTGACCAGCTCCCGCCGGGGCAGGCCGCTGGGGTTGTCTCCGGCCAGCTTCCTTGCCAGGGCCAGGGTCTTTTTTTCCGATGGTTTGAGCGGTCGGTCGAGGGGTTCGGTGGAGGCATTGGGAAGGATCACCACCGTTTCGCTCTTGGGGCGAACATTCTCCAGTTTGAGACGGCTGGCGATCTCCAGCCAGCCCCGCTTCTGCCAGCGGGCCAGGGGTGGCTGCCGCCGTCGGATAATGGTGGCACTGCGGGCCGGGCTGAGCTCGCCCGCGGTCAGCAGCTCCTCCAGCCACTCCGGAGCTTCATCGGGCTGGCCGCGACCGGCCAGAGTCTTGGCGCCCTCGGCGGTCAGCCTGATAACGTTGACGCTCCGACGGCTGAGTCCGGCGGGCAGGGCGGTTTGAATCACTTCACCGATGGGATGGTGATAGTAGTCGGCGACCCAGCGGAAAAAGGGGACCAGGCTGCCGGGGAACAGGGGTTCCGGGTCAAGGACGGCCAGGGCGGCCCTGATTTTGCCGGCCGCCATCTCCTCCGGTTCAGCGGGCTCTTTTTTCCCTGGTTTGACGACCGGCGGGTTGGTGCCGCAGGCCAACAGATAGCCTGTTAGCTGGCGGCGGCCCAGGGGGACCAGCAGCCGGTGGCCGGGGGCCAGCCGGCTCACCCCGGGGGGCGGGGCATAGGTCAGGGTGTGGTAAATCGGGGCTAAAACCGCCACCTCGAAGTAGAGCGGAGGATCTTGGGACATGGCGAGCTGGTCGCTTACAGCGCCGCGCAGACCTCTTTGAGATGTTTTTTGAAATCCTTGCCCAGGGCCGGGTGCCGCATGGCAAAGGCCACAATGGCCTTGAGATAGCCCAGCTTGTCGCCGGCGTCAAAACGGGTGCCCTGGAACTGGTAAGCGTACATGGGCCGTTTCTTGGCCAGGGCCTGGAGGGCGTCGGTGAGCTGGATCTCGCCGCCATGGCCGGGGGTGGTCTTCTCCAGAATATCGAAGATATCGGGCTGCAACAGATAGCGGCCGATAATCGCCAGGTCGGAATCGGTGGTGCCGGGCGCCGGTTTTTCCACCATGCGCTGCACCGAGTAAACCCCCTCCCGGACCAGCTCTCCCTCGACGATTCCATACTGGCTGGCCTCCTCCGGGGAAACCTGTTGGACGGCTACAATCGATTCCTGAACCTCGTCGTAGAGGTTGAGCATCTGCTGGCAGCAGGGCAGTTGGTCGGAAAGGACCAGGTCGTCGCCCAGTAAAACCAGAAAGGGTTCATTGCCCACCACGTTACGGGCGCTCCAGATGGCATGTCCCAGACCCAGGGGCTTTTTCTGGCGGACCGCAATGATATCGATTAGGTTGGAGATATGGCAGACCTCTTCGCAGAGGTCGATCTTGTTTTTCTGGCGCAGCAGGGTGTCCAGCTCGAAATTGTAGTCGAAGTGGTTTTCGATGGCGGATTTGCCCTCGCTGGTGATAAAGATGATCACCTCGATGCCGGAGGCCACCACCTCTTCCACGATATACTGAATGGTGGGCCGATCGACGATGGTCAGCATCTCTTTGGGGATCGCCTTGCTGGCCGGGAGAAAACGGGTGCCCAGCCCGGCAACGGGAATAACGGCCTTGCGAACTTTCATGGTTAAGACTCCTCTCTGGGTTTGACTCTTTACCGGCAGGCTCGGTCGCCACGGGCGGCGTACTGAGTACACAGTATGTTCAAGAACGCCCCGCTTGGCAACCGTTTCTTGGTTATTGAACCTTATCTTGGCAAATCAGGTCGGTGGTGATGCATCCGCTGGAAAAAAAGGTGGGTCGGGAGATTGCGCGTTACCGGCTGATCAAGACCGGGGAGCTGGTCCTGGTGGCGGTTTCCGCCGGGCCCGATTCCATGGCCCTGCTCCACGCCTTGGGACCTCTCGCGGCCGCCGGTGGCTTCCGGCTGGCGGCGGCCTACGTCGATCATGGCCTGCGACCGGCGGAAACCGGAGGGGAGCGGGAGCTGGTGGCGGCGGCCGCCCACCGGCTTAAAATCCCCTGGCGTAACGGTAAGGTGGCGACGCGCGATCATGCCCGGCAAGAGGGTCTTTCCCTGGAACATGCCGCTCGTGAGCTGCGTTATCGATCGTTGGCCGACATCGCCGCCCAACTGGGGGCCGATTGCCTGGCGGTGGCCCATACCGCCGACGATCAGGCCGAAGAGCTGTTGCTGCGACTGTTGCGGGGTACCGCCCGCAAGGGTTTGGGCGGGATGGAGCGTTTGCGCCATGCTGGGCGGCGGGCAGGAGAGTCGGCGGCGGTGCCGGCCGGGTTGAAGATCATTCGCCCTCTGCTGGCGGTGACCAAGGCTGAGGTGTTGAACTACCTGGGTCAACGTGGCCTCGCTTATGCTGAGGATAGCTCCAATCACGATCTGCGTTTCCTGCGCAACCGGGTGCGGCTGGAGCTGCTGCCCTGGTTGGAGGAGCGTTTCAATCCCAATGTCCGGGAAACCCTGCGCCGAACCGCCGGGGTGCTGCGGGATGAGGAGGAGTTGCTGGGACACCTGGCCGACGAGGCTTATCGGCAAGCCCGGGTTTTGGCCCGACCGGAGGGCGGGGGGCGACTTGACCAATTGGGGTTGGACCTGGTCGTTTTCAACGCCCAGCCGGTTGCTCTGCGACGGCGGCTGCTGGAGAAGGCCCTCTGGGCTTTGGCCCTGCGCCCCTCCGTCCGGCAGATCGAGCAGCTGCTGGCCGGGGCCGGCCGCCCCCAAGATGGGGTTCTTGCCCATCTGGCCGCCGGCGTGACGGTGAGCAAGGAGGGTGAGACGCTGAAATTTAGCCGGGGCATCCCCGGTCCCCGGCGCCGGGGGGCACGATAAAAATCTTTACGGGAGGGCCGATCCATGGTAATCAGGCCCTCGTGAAATCCGCAGGCCAGTAACTGCGGGCTCGCATTCGTGGGCGGGTAGCTCAGCTGGATAGAGCGTTAGCCTCCGGAGCTAAAGGTCGTGGGTTCGAATCCCGCTCCGCTCACCACGAAAACTAAAGGGAAATCAAGCATATAGGCTTGGTTTCCCTTTTTGTTTTTTGCCAGTAAATTGGCCCAAAAACCGGTCGTTTTTATTTTTTGTGGTCCAAGAGTGGGTAATAGGAATTTCCTTTGAAACAGGGCGACCCTCACTCCCAAACCGGCGATCCACTTTTCCGGCACCCACCGTCGGTCATAGCAATTCTTCAAGACGATCACAAAGGGTGTCGATCACCGCCAGCCGGCCGAAACGTTTATCTTCGGCGGCCACCAACGTCCAGGGCGCCTGTTCGGTACTGGTGCGAAACACCATCTCGTTGACCGCCGCCTCGTAATAAGAGCGTTTCTCCCGGTTGCGCCAGTCCTCGTCGGTCAGTTTATGCTGCTTGTAGGCGATATCCTTACGGGCCAGAAAACGGTTAAGCTGCTCCTGTTCACTGATATGCAACCAGAATTTGTGAACCAGAATGCCATGTTCCACCAGTTGCTGCTCGAATTTATTGATCTCGTGATAGGCTCGGCGCCACTGATTCGCCTCGGCCAGTCCCTCCACCCTCTCCACCAGCAACCGCCCGTACCAGGAGCGGTCAAAGATGGTCATCCGGCCGGCCGCCGGCACATGGCGCCAGAAACGCCAGAGATAGTGATGGGCCAGTTCCTCATCACTGGGGGCAGCCACCGGCACCACCCGATAGAGACGGGCATCAATGCCCGCCGTCAGGCGGCGGATGGTTCCACCCTTGCCGGCCGCATCCCAACCTTCAAACACCAGCACGCTGGCCCGACCCGATTTGTACGCTTTCCAAGTCAGTGCCCGCAACCGCCGCTGGGATTTTGCCAGCCGCTTAGTATAATCAGCCTTGTCCACCTGCTTATGCAAGGGAACATGATCGAGGATGGTAAGCCGCCCGTCGGCGGCATCCGGCAGACTGGGGGCATGGGACAGGGTTTCAGACTCGCAGTCGGGGCAGCCGAGATCCAGGCGTTCGCGGATAGTTTGGTAGAGGGTGCGGCCAACGGTGAGATCCCGGTAGCGGGAATCGCCGGATTCAATCAGGTACCACGGCGCCAAAGCAGTATCGGTTTCCCGGATAACCCGCTCCCCGGTTCGCAGGAAATCGTGATAATCCAGGACGCTGCCATCCCGCCCGGTGCGTGACCAACGGCTGGCCGGATCATCCCGTAGCTCCTTGAGGCGGCGCTTCTGCTGGGTCCGCTGCAGATGGAACCAGAACTTGACGATCAGGACATTTTCGAGGGCCAGCATCCGCTCCAGATCCCGGATGCGGCTGGCGGCGGCCGCAATCCTGACCTCATCCCACTCCCCGTTGCAACCGCGCAGCAGGGGCTCTGAATACCAGCCGCCGAAAAACAGACCAATCTTGCCCCGGGCCGGCAGGCTCTTCCAGTACCGCCAGTACCTGGGATGAGACTGTTCCTCGCTGGAAACATCCCAAAAGGCGTGGGTTTCGGTGCCGCGAGTATCCAGCCAGCCGTTGAGCCGGTTGACCACCTCTCCCCTTCCGACCCCCTCAACCCCCTCCACAATCACCAGCACCGCCACGCCGCTGTCCCGTAACCGCCGCTGAACTTCGGTAAGTTCCGCCCGCAGCTGCGGCAAAGCGTCCTTGAACTCGGACTTGGTAACCTTGCGGCCAAGTTCGGCGACCTCAAACATGACAACCTCGCTGTCGATCATCGGCAGCAATGCCGAAAAAAAGTTACAAAACCTGGTGATCGTTGATGCAAAAGCAGCTGGCTAAGAAGCGCGCCCCGTCATCGCCACTTTTGTGACGCCGACAAACATCACAAGCTCGTAATGAATTCACGCAAACTGTTGCACAGCAGCGTACAAAGAGCAGCCAAGCGCAGTCCGGCGGCAGGGCTGGCCTCCGCCCCACCTCCTTCTAACCCCTGCCAACAAACCCGTCAACCGGAAACGAGGCTGCAAAAGCCGGACAGAATCTTACTGTCACCGCCACCCGAAGGGGAGCGTCCGGCCAAAGGGGCAATAGGTCGCGGTGAAACCTCCGATCCCTCCGCCGGCGTCGGTGAAGTCCTCGGGATATCCCAATTCTACTCTGGTGAACGGCGAATGAACCTGCGCCACCCCATCAGCTTGAATTCATAGCAAAAATAAAGTCTCAACCCCTATCTCTCGTTCCGCTCGCCACGAAAAAAAGCGAATCAAACAATTAAGCTTGATTCGCCCTTTTTGTTTACCCGCCGGCCTTTGCCCAAGGCCGTAAAGCTTAGCTTTTACTTGGTATGGTCGCTATGGCACAACATGCAGGACATTTTGCCCTGCTGGTTGTTGAAGGCCGCCGGGCCATGGCAGTTCAGGCAGTAGGCCGTGGCCTCGGAGGGGCCGGGGGCGCTGGGGGCGTAACTGCCATCCACATAGGCATTGAGCCGCAGCACCGTCTGGTAGGCGACTTCGCCAGCCACCTTGGCGCAACGGTCTTTCCGCTCGTAGGAATCCACGTTGGTCCCGGCCGCCACGGTCCAGGTGGAAGCGGAAATATGGCAGAGGGGAGAGTTGGGGGAGACCTTGATCTGCTCGGGGAAACGGCAGATGTCGTCAAAGCGGCTAGTGGGGAAGGTGGCGGAGGCGTACCAGTTGATCAGGTCGGCCACGATGGCGTTGTGGCTGAAGTGCTGATCCATGGCCACCAGGTTGATGATTGCCGAACAGGCCCCCAGGGACCCGCAGAGGGTGCCCTGGCCGCCGTAACCGGCGCCGCCGTGTTGGAACATGTCGTCGGGCAGCATGGTGTAGGGATAACCGATCTGCTCCTTCATAAGGCTGAGGACCCCCAGCCAGGCGCCGGAGCCTCAGCCACCTTTTTCAAGATAATTTTTATAACCCCGCCGGCCCGCCTCCAGGGGATCGAGTTTGGTGTAACGCCAGGGCAGGGGGGGGGGAGCCGCCGCCGTCGGCGGTTCGGCCGAAATGAGATTGCGGGCGGTGAGGACCCCGCCGGCGGCCACGATTCCGGCGGCGGTTAAAAACTTCCGCCTAGAAAGGACGCTCTTTTCTTGGGTTGTCGGTGTAGTTTGTTCGGAACCACCTTGCATTCTGCTACCTCCTTGGGGTAATTTTGGCGAAAAACGCCGTGGTCACAGAAAGATACCTGATGAAAGGCATCATTGCCTCAAACTTTTACTGACCATTATGCCACGGCTTTCTTAACAATCATAATTTGCAGCCAAATTCAATAATAATTTCTCTTAGGACAAAAAAAGGGGGTCAGCTGTTCAAGCCGGCCCGGTTGCCTCGTTGCACCGACCACAGTCGCCAACTTTGCAGCAGGGCCGCCGTGGTTAAGCCAGCCACCAGGCCGATCCAGAACCCGCTGGCCCCCAGTTTCAGCCCCACCCTTTCGGAAAGGGCCAGCAGATATCCGATGGGCAGGCCGATGAACCAGAAGGCGATGAAGGTGATGACCATGGGTATCCGGGTATCCTTGTATCCCCGCAAACCGCCGGCCGCGCTGACTTGGAGGGCATCGGAGATCTGGAACAGGGCGGCGAAGAAGAGCAGGCTCACGGCCACTTGGCGGACCGCCGGATCGGGGGTGTAGAGAGCGGCGATGGCCGGGGCCAGAAGCAGGATGGCGCTGGAAAAGATGGCCGCGATGAGCATGGTGGTAAAAATTCCGCTCCGGGCGCTGAAGCGGGCCGCCTCCAGGTCGCGGCGACCGATGGCCTGGCCCACCCGAATGGTGATGGCCATGGAGAAGCTGAGGGGCACCATGAAGATCAGGGAGGTGAAGTTGAGGGCGATCTGGTGGCCGGCCACCACCTCGGCCCCCAGGGAGGCCACCAGCAGGGCGATCGCCGCAAAGAGGCTGGTTTCGATAAAAAAAGAGATTCCGATGGGAAAGCCCAGGCGCAAGATCCGCCCCAGTTGGACAACGGAGGGAGGCTGCCAGCTCAGCAGTGGTGGGAGAAAGCGGTAGCCGCGGCCATAAAGGATCAAGCCTCCCAAGGCCAGCATCATCACCCACATCACCAGGGCGGTGGCCCAGCCGCAGCCCACGCCGCCCAGGGCGGGCAAGCCCAGTTTGCCGTAGATCAAGATGTAGTTGGCGGGGATATTACAAGCCAGTCCCAAAAAACCGATCAGCATGATGGGGCGGGTCAGGGAGACCCCCTCGCTGAAGGAGCGCATGGCCTGGTAGAGGGCCAGGGCGGGAAAACCCCAGGCCACCGCTTGCAGGTAACCCGCCGCCAGCCTCCGCACCTCGCTTTCCAGGTTGAGCAGCTCCAGCAGCCACCCCATGTTGCGCAGCAGGACAAAACCGGCCAGCCCCAGGGCCAGGGCGATCCACAGGCCATGGCGGAGGGCGGCGGGAATGGCTCGGTGGTTGCCGGCCCCAAACTGCTGGGCCACGATGGGGGTAATGGCCATCAGGATGCCGGCCACAAAGAGCATGACCGGAAACCAGACACTGCCGCCGATGGCCACCGCCGCCAGATCCGCCGGGCTGACCCGCCCCGCCATCACCGTGTCGACAAACCCCATGGCCATGTGGGAGAGCTGGGCCAGGATCAGCGGCAGGCTCAGGCTGGCCAGCTCTCTTAGTTCCGTTAAGTATTTATCCCGGAAAAGCGGGGGGTTATCTTTTGCCATCGTCATGTGTTGCCCTTGGGCGCCTGGTTCAAATGTTGGTGATCCCGGGCTTGCTCTGCCGGGCCATAACCTGCTACAGTGCGGATGCCCAATTCAGGAGCGGAGGCACACTTTGCTGCGGGTGCGGGCAAAAGTCAACGGCAGAGGGAGCAATGTGATGTTTACTGAGCAGGCAGAGGCGGGGCGACTCCCGTTGCGCAAAACCAAAATAGTCTGCACCATCGGGCCTAAAACCGCATCATTCGAGGCGATCAGGCAACTGGCCGAGCAGGGGATGAACGTGGCCCGGCTCAATATGTCCCACAGCAGCCGGGAATGGCATGGCCAAGTTATCAATAACATTAAGCGCTACAACAAAAAATTTGCCGGCTGTGTGGCCATTCTGCTTGATACCCGGGGGGCGGAGATCCGCAGCGGCGATCTCAAGCAGGACCTACCCCTGCGGGTGGGTGATATCCTGACCCTGACCACCCGGCGGCAGGCCGAACTGGAGCCTTACTGCGTTGAGGTCAGCCACGATGGTTTTGTGGCCGAGGTGGCCCCGGGGGATATCATCCTGGTGGATGGTGGAATGCTCCGGCTTAAGGTGTTGGAGGTTGGCCGCACCGATGTTCGCTGCCAGTCCTTGGATGAGGGGGTGCTGGGTTCGCGGCGCCACCTCAATGTCCGGGGCAAAAGTGCCGAGTTGCCGGCGATCACCGAGCAGGACTGGCTGGATATCGAGTTTGGCATCGAGCAGCGGGTTGATTTCATCGCCCTCTCCTTTGTCCGGAGTCCCGAGCCCATTGTTCAGCTCCAGCAGCATTTGGAGACCCGTGGGGTCTCGGTGGAGGTACTGGCCAAGATTGAAAGCGCGGCCTCGATTCCGGTGCTGGACCGGATCATCGCGGTGGCCGACGGGGTGATGGTCGCCCGGGGCGATCTGGGAGCGGAGCTGCCCTATGAGGATGTCCCCCTGCTCCAGGACGCCATTGTCGAGAAATGCCGGCTGGGCGGCAAGCCGGTGATCGTGGCCACCCACATGCTGGAGTCGATGATTGTCAATCCCACCCCCACCAGGGCCGAAGTTACCGATATAACCCACGCCGTGCAGCAGGGCAGCGACGCGATCATGCTCTCCGGGGAGACCGCCACCGGTCGTTATCCCTACCGGGCCCTGGAGGTGATGGACACGGTGGCTCGCCGGATCGAGCGTCATCTGGTCGAGGGTCGGGGTAGAGGGTGGGATGAGCGTCCGTCATCTTCCCGCCTTTTGGGCCGGGATTGCCGCAACAGCGGCTGTCCGGTGGTGCCGGAAGGGCCAACCCCGGCGGGCCCCTCCCCGGCGGCCGAAGAACGTGTCCGTTCCAAAGAGGAGATCTCCCGCAGCGCCGCCATGCTGGGCAACAACCTGCAGGTGGCTGGTATTGTGGTGATCACCCGGCGCGGTTTGATGGCGGCCCTGCTGGCGCGCTGCCGGCCGGGGGCGCCGATCTTCGCCTTTACCAACACCACCCATGTCCGCCGGCGGCTGGGAATCTACTGGGGGGTTAACGCCTTTAAGGTTCAGCTTTCCAGCGATCCCGAAATTACCATTCAGCGCGCCCTCGAACAGTTGCTGACCAAAGGAATTGTGCGCGATGGTGAACGGGTAATCATTCTTTCCGACATCCTGGCCGGCGGTAAATTCGTCGAGACGGTTCAGGTTAGAATAATCTGAATACGAAGCGTTATGCCACACTCTTATGTCGCGGCCTGAAGGGTGAAGCAGGTAAATTCCCGGTAAACTCTCCGAAAATTATCTTGACATGTTGAACTGTCAAATTAAAATGCCCGGGGCTTATTGCAAGGTAATTAGGCTGAAAATAAAAGCCTTTAATTTTAAGGATGTTAGCTGGGCTCCGGGGGGGTGCAACATGTCGCATGCCAATAAAATGAGATTAGAGGAGAAATGAGGATGAAAATATCTGACTTTGAGAAGTTGGAAAACGAAGGGGTGGAAAACCTTCCCTCCGAGGAGCGGCGTCGCTTTTTACGCTTTGGTTTGGGGGTTATGGGTGTTTTTGCCGGGGGAACCGTACTCTCCTTGACCTCCACCCGTTTTGCCCAGAGCAGCACGGGCGTGGTGCCAGCCGCCGGCCGATTCCCTTACAGCCCCCATTATACCATGGTGATGCTGCAGAACCGTTGTATCGACTGCGAGCGTTGCATGGAGGCTTGCGTGCGGACCAATGATGTTCCCTCCTACGGTTATCGGACCACCATCATGGAGCAGCAGCGGCCGATTCAGCGCGGGGGTACCGAAACGGTTTTTATGCCGGTGCTTTGCAACCAATGCAACCGTCCTCCCTGCGTGCGGGTTTGCCCCACCACCGCCACCTATAAAGATAAAAAGACCGGGATCGTGATCATGGACGGCAAGCGGTGCATCGGCTGCAAGACCTGTATGGTCGCCTGCCCCTATAACGCGCGCTATTTCAAGGAAAAAAATCGGGCCGTGGATAAGTGTGATTTTTGCTGGAACTCCCGGCTCTCCAAGGGGGAAACCACCACTGCCTGCGCCGAAGCCTGCCCGGCCGGGGTGCGGGTTTTCGGTGATCTCACCGACCAAAACAGCCCGGCTTACAAATTGATCCATACCCCCGAGCGGGTGATCTGGGTGCTGCGTCCGGAAACCGGAGCGCTGCCCAACGTCTTCTACATGAATGCCTGAGCTTGATCCAACTCCACGGTAATTTTGCTAATTTCTGATAGATGAGGACAATTATGCAGCGCGAAAAAAGAAAGTTAACGAGGGTACTGGGCCTGGCCGTGGTGGCGGGATTTCTGTTGGTTGGCCTGGGCCAGGCCATCGGTGGCGGATATTACGGCCCCGAGGAGCCCATCATCTGGAGTAAACCGGTGGAGGGGGTGGTTTTCGAGCATCTTCCCCATACTCGGGATGCCGGCCTCCAATGTCATCACTGCCATACCGACCTTTTCGAGTATCAGGCCGGGGCCGCCGAAAAGCAGGATGATTTCACCATGGAGGCGATGTATCAGGGTAAATATTGCGGCGCCTGTCACAACGGTGTTGTGGTTTTTGCCGCCAGCACCCGTTGCACCACCTGCCATATCGGGGTCAAGGGAGTTAGGCGCTTAACCGGCCAGGATTGATCGCCATATATCCGGTGATTGTAACAGGACAGACTATTTACTTAATTGAGCTTATATTTTCCTTAGGGAGGGAATTTCATGTTGAAAACATTATCCTTTGACGAGCTGGCGGAGCCGGAGGTCGGGACTCCTGCCATCAATAAAGCCACCATCATGTTTGTGGTGTTTATCCTGCTGGGAGTTGGTGCCGGGCTCTACGCCCAGGTGGTGGGTCACCTGGCGGCATTTAACAACACCCGGGAGGTGGCCTGGGGGATCCTGATCTCCAACTACGCTTACTTCGCCATCATCTCCACCGGTCTCTGTCTGTTGGCGGTGGTGAGCCACATTTTCGGCAGTAACCGGCTGGCCCCCCTGGCCAACCGGATGGTTTTCCTATCCATCATCGTTATTTTCGGCGCCTTTCTGATCATCGGCCTGGAATTGAAGAACCCCCATCGAATGCTGCTCTACAATATGCTCTCCCCCAACATTACTTCCAATATCTGGTGGATGGGTACCCTCTACAGCATGGCGGTGGGATTCATGCTGGTGGAGTTTTATCTGATCCTCTCCAAGCGATATGCCCTGGCGGTGACCCTGGGGGTGCTGGGTGCTCTGGCTGAAGTTGCCGCCAACACCACCCTGGGGGCGGTATTTGCCACCATCCCCGCCCGGCCCTTGTGGTACGGCTCCCAGTTGCCCATCTATTTTCTGGCCTCGGCGGTTATGACCGGCGCGGCGGCGATCATCATGTTCACCACCATAGCCCACCGGATGCGGGGAGAAGAGATGAGTGCCGCCACCCGGGAGGGCTTGCAGGGAGCGGGCAAGGTTATGCTCCTGACCCTGGTACTGATCGCGGTGGCCACGGTTTGGAAATTCGTGGCCCCCTTCGTGGGTGGGACCGAGGAGGGCAGAATGGCCGCCCTCAGTCTGCTCAAGGGCCCGCTCTCCTTCAACTTCTGGGTTTTTGAGACCGTAATTGGGATGGCCCTGCCCTTCGTGTTGCTGCTCCTCACCCGGATGCAGAACTACAAAGTTCTATTTTACGCGGCGATCATGATTCTGGTGGGCGCCTATTTTCAGCGCTACGATCTGGTGGTGGCCGGCCAGCTGGTCCCGGTTTATGCCGGTTGGGACAGCCTTCCCACCTATCTGGCCTATAAACCCTCCCTGGTGGAACTGCTGATCTGTCTGGGCGGCTTCGGGGTGGTTGGTGCCGGTTTTCTGTTGGGCGAACGCTTCTTCGGTAAGGCCTTCCGGTACAGCGGTCATCATTAAAAGCAGGTAACTCCCTCTCTGGAGGGGGCTGCTTCAGCCCCCCTTTACCAGTAAAACGCCACCGTTCAGGTTGAAGATCGCCTGGACGGTGGCGTTTTTGTTTCTTCACTCAGGTGGTGAAGAATCTGGGGCCTCTGCCACAACAAGTCGTAGCAAAGCTGTGGCAGGGGGTGTGGCGCGCAACACTTTTGCCTTAACAGGCAAAACGGGGTTCTGGGCGGATCGGTTTCCTGGTTAGCTTGCTTTTCTCCATGTTCTTGGGCGCTATTTCCTTTATTGCCACAGCCCTGTGGCATCTTCCCCCTTATTTCTTGGTTTCAGGCCGGCATAATTTAATTTTAGCCTTAAATCATAAGGTTAGCCTCAGTAACCGCTGTCTGGTAGCCCTTTTTACCCTGGTGGCGATTTTTCTTGGCACGCACCGTGCAGAAGTCCCTGATCAAACACTAGCCTGGTGCAATTAGGTTAGTAAAGACAGACGGATAGGGAGGACGCCATGAAGAACACGACTGAAATCAGGCAGGAACGGTTGGGCAAGGATGTGGTTGACACCAGGGGCATTGCCGAAGGTGCCGGACAAGCCGGGATTGGAATCATTGTTCTTCTGGCCGCTTTGATTGGTGTTTGGGGTCTTGCCTGCCTGGTGGGCGGAGTGATGGCAACCGGAGTCGGCGACTTGGTCCGGGGTTTTTTCAGTGCGGTAATTGGAGTTTGAAAAATTACGGGGCAGTCGGGGCCAAAGTTTTAAATTACAACAATTGAACGGAGGAGAGGGTGATGACTGGTAAAGGCGAAAATCGCGGCGGTAAGATCTTTTTGGTGATGATGCTGGGCGCAGGTGGCATGATCGGAGCTTGGGCGGTGGGAATGGTGCTTTTCGGCCTCTCCCAGGTTAACTGGCAGGTTTCCGAGTTACTGCGCAGCTATTTGGTGGCCACCGGGGCAATCGGTGAGTTCCAGACTCTGGTGGATTTCTATACCCACATCAAGGGGGTTGAGTATATTATCTGTCTGGCCTTTCTCGTGGCTTTCCCCGCCTTCTTCAAATATGTCAACCGTGCGCCGAAGGCCGTGCCCCGCTGATCGTAACTTACTTAAGACGCTAAGGCCAACTCCGGGGGTAGAGACTATCCCCGGAGTTTTTTGTGTTCATGGCCGTCTGTTCCTAATGCTGGGCCAAGGGTTAGCCCGGCTACTGCGGTGATCTCCCTCTCCTCTCCCTTTTGCAACAGTCAACTGACGCACAGGTGTCGCGGTGAGGTGTGGCATGCAACATTTGTGTTGTGTGGCGGTGTTTACACCCCTTGCCGTTCGAGACGGTCAGAGATATGGTTATATCTATGTATTTTCGTTGATTTATTCTTTGGCCAACAGTTGTGTGGTGCTGGTTGTTTAGTGGCTGGCAGTTGAAATCGTCTAATAGGTAATTAACCGATTTATCGAAAATTATTTGTGGTAAATCGTTTAGAGGTGAAAAAAGCCTCAAGGCTTGGCACGACACGTGCATTCTTAGCTGGTCAAAGAGAAACGATGAGGTGATTAGAGGAGTCAAGACAAAGAGATAAGGAGGACACCATGAAGAACGCAACTGGAATCGGACAGGAAATGGCAGGGGCGCGGATCGATGGTCGAGCGATTGCCGAGGGTGCCGGGCAAGCTGGAATTGGGATTGTCGTGATTCTGGCCGCCTTGATCGGGGCTTGGGGCCTCGCCTGCTTGGCGGGCGGAGTGATGGAAGCCGGGGCGGTTGATCTGGTCAGGGGTTTAATCACCGCAGTGACCGGACAATAGAACTTAGCCGGACCATGAACCAATCGCAAGTGACGATGACGCAACATGGAGGATGGAACAATGACAACCAACAATACAAATCGCAGCGGTAAGCTCTTCCTGGCCATGATGGTTGGCGTGGGCGTCATGGTCGGCGCTTGGGCCATGGGTGTGGTTCTCTTCAGTCTCTCCCAGGTTAACTGGCAGGTTTCCGAGTTGCTGCGCAGCTATCTGGTGGCCACCGGAGCGATCGGTGAGTTCCAGACCCTGGTGGATTTCTACTCTCACATCAAGGGGGTTGAATACATTATCTGCCTGGCCTTTCTGGTTGCATTCCCCGCCTTCTTCAAATATGTCAACCGTCCCCAGGAGAAGACTGTAGCGGTTAGACGCTAAAATAACGAGGCCGGTGGTTGGCTGGTCGGTTGTAAAAAATCCGGGATGATCCCGGATTTTTTTTGGCCCGGGCTGGGGGATTTTCAAGTATTCGCCAAGTTGGCGTGGTTGTTGCAGAGAAATAAGGCCAAAGAAGTTGGACACTTAACTCGCATCTATAGTGATGGAGGTTGGGGTATGGCCAAATATGTACGTAATTATCTTTTGTTACTTTTTGCGGTGGCGGTGGCGGTGGTCGCCTACAACATCCATCAGATGGAAGGGCAACCGCCCCATCTGGAGTATTCCAGCTTCCTGGCCAGGCTGCATGAGGGAGAGATCAGGGAAGTTACCTTGCGGGGTGGCCAGATAACCGGCCTGGATCGTTTAAATCAGCCCTTTTCAACATATGCTCCGGCCCCCGCCGCCCTGTTGCCCAGGCTGGAAGAGCAGGGGATCAAGATCGAGGCCCGTCCTGAGCCCCGGGGGTCCTCTTTCTGGACCAGTACCTTCCCGGTGTTGTTGCTGGTGGGGGGGGTGATGATCTTCATGGTTCTTCAACAACGGGGAGGATTGTCCCGGTTTTCCGAAAAAAATCTGCCCACCCCGCTGGACTCCAAGCAGAAAGTCACATTTGCCGATGTGGCCGGCATTCCCGAGGCCCAGGAGGAGTTGGAGGAGATTGTTGACTGTTTGCGCAATCCCGGAAGTATCACCCGGCTGGGTGGGCGGATACCCAGGGGGGTTCTGTTGCAGGGGCCGCCGGGAACCGGCAAGACCCTGCTGGCCAAGGCGATTGCCGGTGAGGCGGGGGTTCCTTTTTACAGTATCAGCGGTTCCGATTTTGTTGAGATGTTTGTCGGGGTGGGGGCCTCTCGGGTGCGGGAGCTGTTCAAGGCGGCCAAGAAACATGCCCCCTGCATTATCTTCATTGACGAGATCGATGCGGTGGGCCGCAGCCGGGGCGCGGCGGCCAGTGCCGGCGGCCAGGATGAACGGGAGCAAACCTTGAACGCCCTGCTGGTGGAGATGGATGGTTTCCGTTCCGATGAAACGGTGGTGATTGTGGCGGCCACCAACCGTCCCGACGTGTTGGATCCCGCCCTGTTGCGACCGGGACGTTTTGATCGCCAGGTCAATATCTTGCCACCGGATATCAATGGCCGAATCAAGATCCTTGAGGTTCACGCCCGCCTGGTTGAGATGGCCGATTCGGTGGATCTGGCCGATGTGGCCCGCAGTACCCCAGGTTTTACCGGGGCCGAGCTTGCCAATCTGATTAACGAGTCGGCCTTGATGGCAGCCCGCAAGCATAAGCAGGAGGTGGAGCTGGAGGATATCGAGGAGGCGCGGGACAAAATTCTGATGGGGGCGGAGCGGAAAGGGCTGGTGATCAACGCCGAAGAGCGCAAGGTCACCGCCTATCATGAGGCGGGGCACGCCATCATGGCCAAACTGCTGCCCAACACCGATCCGGTTCACAAAATCACCATTATCCCCCGGGGCCGGGCCATGGGGGTGACCCAGCAGGTGCCGTTGGATGATCGCCATGCCTACTCCCGGGAGTACCTGATGAACCGCATCAAAATCCTGTTGGGGGGCCGTACTGCCGAAGAGATTGTCTTCCGGGAATTTTCCACCGGCGCCAGCAACGACCTCCAGGCGGTTACCAATCTGGCCACTCGCATGGTCTGCGAGTGGGGAATGAGTTCGGTTCTGGGTCCTCGGGCCTATATTAAGGAAGCCACAGGCTTTTTGGGTGGAGATGCCGGATCGCGGCCCTACAGTGAGGAGATCGCCCGGGCCATCGACGCCGAAATCAACCAGTTGATTGAAACCTGTTACCAGGAGGCGATGATTATCCTGGAGGGCAAGATCAAATACCTCCATCGACTGGCAGCCATTTTGTTGGAGCATGAGACCATTGATGGCAAAGAGGCCGATATTATCATGGGTTGCGCTCAGATCGAGCAGGAGACGGTCCCGGTGGGCATCGAGCCGGCCAGCAAGGAGTAAATCCAGTGGGGCCTGCAAGTGTGGCATGCAACACTTCTGTTGCAACAGAAGTGTTGCATGCCACACTTCTTGAAACACTTTGCCGTGGGGAAAGGTGGGTCCAGAAGACAGAGTTGTTGCCCATTTAGCTGGTTACAGAATAACCCTTCTTTTACTTGGCACTATCTGTGCAAACGCGTGGGCCAGCGATAACAAGAGGTATGGAATTCGATTCGGGTCGGGTTGTTTTTATAAACTATCAGCAAAGGAGAGACGGAATGGGTGGATCAAGAAAGAAGCTGCTGGCGCTGGGGCTGGCCCTGTTGATGGGCGGAGCCCTTCCGGGTCTGCTGGGAGCGGCACCGGACACCGTTGTTATGGATGAGCTGGGTGACCTCTATGGTCCGGTTACGTTTGATCACAACTTTCACGTGATGATAACCGGATCCTGTGTAACCTGCCATCACCACACCCTGGGGGAGGCCCCGGTGGATGAACGTTGCCTGCGCTGTCACCAGGGAGGTAGCCCCGCCGGAGCAGTGGCCTGCAAGGATTGTCATCCCCAGGATCGTTTCTCCTCCGCCTACCTGGAGAAGCTGGAGCAGGATCCCTACCTCTATCACACCGGCCGGCCCGGGTTGCTCGGGGCTCTCCATCAGCAGTGCCTCGGCTGTCATCAGCAGTTTGGGGTTGCCTACGGTTGTACCGACTGCCATGTGCGCACCGAAAAGGGCGATGCTTTCTACCGCAGCGGTGATTACGCCCCCCAAGGTGGTTCTGACGACAAGCATTGAAATTGAGCCGGGTCTGGGTTCAGCAAAAATAGAGGAGAGGAGCTTAGTGATGAAGAAGATAGATCGCAGAAACTTTCTCAAGGGCAGTTTGGCCGGGACTGCCGCCCTGGCGGTGACCGGCAAGGCGGCCTCGGGTAAGGCCGCCTCGTTTGAGGGTTACCCCGACAGTATGGGGGTCCTGGTCGACCTGACCAAGTGTGTCGGTTGCCGTACCTGTGAGGCGGCCTGCAACAAGGAGCAGGGGTTGCCGGAACCGGCCAAACCTTTTAACGACACCTCGGTGTTCGAGGAAACCAGACATGGCGGCATGCCCCGGCAGCCCACGGAGAAGGCCTATACGGTGGTCAACCGTTATGACACCCAGTCGGGGGGGCCGGTCTACCGCAAAATTCAATGCAATCACTGCAATGAGCCCGGTTGTCTAACCTCCTGCTTTGTTAACGCCTACAAGAAAACCCCGGAAGGAGCGGTGATTTACGATCCCAAGGTTTGCGTCGGCTGCCGGACCTGCATGATCGCCTGTCCCTTCCATATCCCGGCCTACAGCTACTCCAGCACGATCAACCCCATCATTAAGAAGTGCATCTTCTGTTATGATACCCGGCTCCAGTTCGGCCGCCCCCCGGCTTGCGTCGAGGCCTGTCCCCAGGAGGTGATGGTCTTCGGCAAGCGTGCCGATATGCTGCGCCTTGCCCGGCAGCGGATCAAGGAACGCCCCAATAAATATGTCGATCATATTTATGGCGAAAAGGAGATGGGGGGGACCTCCTGGCTCTACCTTTCGGGAGTGCCCTTTGAGGAGCTCGGTTTCAACACCACCCTCGGCAATGAACCGGTAATCTCCTATGTTAAGGAGTTCCTGACCATCGTGCCCATGGTGCTGACCATCTGGCCGGCGCTGTTCACCGGATTTCATCTGCTCGCCACCCGTAAGGAGGAGGCCGAAGCCGGCAAAAAAGATAACAACAGGGGAGAGGGGGGCAAATCATGAATCGAATGCTTGCAAAGGGCTTCCGGCCGATCGACACGCTGCACAAACCGGATGGTACTCCTTGGAGCTTCAAGGAGAAGATGATGCTGGGATTGAGTTCCCAGGAATATTGGGCGGCCCAGTTACGCAATCCCTTCAACTGGATTCTGGCAGCGATTTTCGCGGTGGGGCTGCCGATCATTGTCGGTCGCTTCATCTTCGGCCTGGGTTGGGTCACCCATAGCTCCTACGATTATCCCTGGGGTCTGCTGCTGGGTTGGGGCTTGTTTGTGATGGTTCCCCTGTCCGCCTCGGGCTTTATGATGGGGACCACCGTCGAGCTGTTCGGCCGCAAGGATTTCAAACCCATCGAGCGGTTGGGGCTGCTCAATGGATTGCTGGGCTATTTCTTCGCGGTCATGTTTCTCCAGGTGGATCTGGGCCAGCCCTGGCGTTTGATCTATCCGATGTTTGTTTCCCTGGGCCCGGCGGCGGTCCTCTTCCTGGTGGCCTGGCACGTGGCCACTTACCTGTCGGTGCAGGTCGCCGAGCTGGTGCCGGCGGTTTCCGAGTGGATGGGCTGGCCCAAGGCCAAACGTTTTATCAAACAGATCGTAATTGGTCTGACCGTGGCCGGTATTATTCTCTCCACCCTGCACCAAGGTGCCCTGGGGGCGCTTTTCACCTACGCTCCGGGCAAGGTCCATCCGCTCTGGTACTCCTCCGCCTTCCAGTGGTTCCATTTCATCTGCTCGGCGATTTTTGCCGGCCTCTCCATGTTGATCGTGGTCAGCACCCTGACCAAGTGGTTTATGCGCTGGCGCTGTGACGAGACCTTCCTGAAAAGCCTGGACCGCCTGACGGTGGGAATCGCCAAGGGGGCCGCCCTGGCCCTGGTCACCTATCTGGTGATCAAGTTCATCGGGGTCGCCCACGATAATGACTGGCAGTATCTTTTCAGCGGCTGGGGACAGTGGTTCATGTTCGAAATGGCCCTGGGCGTAATCGTGCCGCTGGTGCTTTTCACCTCGGCGGTGCGTAACAACAACGCCACCACGGCCCGTTGGGCGGCTCTGTTCGCGGTGGTGGGGATTGCCTTGAATCGGCTCAACACCTCGCTCATCACTTTCAACTGGAATCTTTATCAGGAGATTCCCCACTGGCGGGAGTTCGTGATCACCGTCACCGTTTACGCGACCTATATCCTGGTTTACCGGGCGGTGCTGGCTCGGTTGCCGATTCTTTTCACCTGGAAGGACAAATCTTGAGACGGGTATAATGACGGCTAAACGCGGAGGGGGTAATCCCCTCCGCGCCCTTCCGGTTTTCCCAACCCGGGGCGTCGGGAAACGGTTGCTCGGCGCTTAATCCCAAAAAGGATCGGACCATGGCCTTGCAACGGATAATCTGGTTTTCAGTTCTGGGATTGGGCTTGATCCTGGTGGCGCTGCTTGGCTCAGGCGCCCGCCAATACACACTTTACGCGGGTCATAAAGCGATTGCCGATCAAAGCGAAACCCTGCTTTTCCGTTTTACCATCATCCGCGAACAACTTATGGATGAACTGTTGCAGGCCGAGAACGGTAATCTGGAGAACGTTTCCCGGTCCCTGGAGCAGTTCAACAGTTCCCTGTCCTCGGTGCTGGCGGACCGCCGGATCGCCGATGAGTACAAGTTGGGCTTCATGCAGGCCGTGGATATTTCCGGCATGGTGGTGATGGTCCGCCAGCTTGAGGCTCGCCCCCACGCCCCGGAGTTGCGGCGCAACCTGAACCGGGAGATGCGAATCCTGGGTGAGCGGTTGCTGCTCTTTGACCGCTTGGTGGTGGAGCAGGCCAAGCGCCGCCTGGTCGGTTTTCAGAACGTCTTGATCGGCACCCTGGCCCTGCTCTTTTTCGGGGCTCTGGTTGCCCTTTTTCTTGGTTACCGGCGGGTGGTGCTGCCGCTGGTTTGCCTCAACTCCCAGGGGAAGGAAGTATTGGATGGTGAGCGCCTGGAGATCTCCTGCCCGGCCGACGGTCGGTGGTTGTCGGGGGTGGTCGCCATGGTCAATGACCTGTTGCGTCATGACGCGGAAATGGCTGGCCGTCTGGAGCGGCAGGTGGCGTTGGCCGCCATGGGCCGCCGGGCGGTTGCGGCCCTCTCCCAGGCCCGGACCATGGAGCAGCTGGGAATTGAGGTCTGTCGTGCTTTGCGCCATAATTCCGACTACTTTCTGGTTTGGCTGGGATGCCCCTTGCAACCCCATGGCCTCAAGCTTTTGGGGGTGGCCGGAGCCGGCCCGGGCTTGGTTGAACCGGACAATCTGGCCCTGGTGAGCGGTCTGCCGGTGGCGGGGCGGGAGCCGGGCAAGGATTCGGGTCCGGTGCAACGGGCTCTGGCGGCGGGTGAACCGGTGGTTATTCCCGACTATCTGGCCACGGTTTCACCCGGATTGCTGCAGGATACCAAGCTGGCCGGGCGCCGGGCCGCCTACGGCGTTTTCCCCTTGAGCGAAGAGGAGGAAGGGCTGGTGGGGGTGCTGGCCGTTTTCAGCACCGCCGCCGAGGGATTTACCCCCTATGAGGTGGATCTTCTCCAAGGTGTGGCCACGGCGGTGGGAATGGCTTTGCGTCAGTTCAGCGCCACCGCTCCCGGTCGGGAACATAAGTGGCAGCTGCTGGGCTTCAACCTCGCCGAGTCGGGGGGGATCATGGCGGGGGTCGCCCACGAGGTGAGCGATTTGGCCAACGGAATGATCAACTATGCCCAGATTTTGGCCGACGAGCCCCTGGAGCAGCAGACCCAGCGGGAGATTGCGGCCAAACTGATCGGCACCGGCGAGCAGTTGGCCGGGATCATGAAGAAAACCATCTTCTACAGCCGGGGCGGGGGGCACGATGAGGAGTTTCTGCCCTTGGGCGAGGTATTGGCCGATGCCATCACCCTTAGCCGTTTCAGCATGAAGGGATCCGGAATTCTGGTGGAACCGGACCTGCCCGCCGATTTTCCGCCCCTGCCGGTTAACGCCCGGCGGATGCAGCAGGTGTTTATGCTCCTCTGCGAGCAGGCTCGCCGTACCTTGGACCTGCGCTATCCCGCCAAGGATCAGAATAAAAAATTGCTGATCAAGGGAGAGCTCAGCAGCCGCAAACAGGGGCGCTGCCTGCGCCTCTCCTTCAGCGGCCAGTCTTCCCGGATTGATCCCGAGCTGCTGGCCGGAATGCAGGAGGTGGTGGCGGAGCAGGGGGGAGAGTTGCGACTGGATACCGCCGGCCCTGAGGTGACGGTGAAGATCGAATTTCCCTGTTGAGTGGCGATGTGGACCGCGGCTGGAGCCGGTGATGAAACCCGCCCGTGAGGTGTTGTTTTGCCGGAAGGATGCAAGGAATCACCACAGGATCTTTGGCAGACCGTTTTGGATGGGGTGGCCGATCCCATTATCGTGGTGGGGGCCGATTATTATATCAAACTGATGAACAGGGCGGCCCGCGAGTATGCCAGCAGTGGCGAGCGGGAGGTGGCCCGGTTGCCCCACTGCCATCAGCTCATTTTCGGCTTGGAGCGTCCCTGCGATCAGGTGGGGCGCTCCTGTCCCCTCCAGGAGGTTTTACGCTCCCGCCGCCGGGTGCAGGTGGAGCACGAGCACTATACGGCCGCTGGTGAGCTGCGGGTTTTTGAAGTCCTGGCCTCGCCGCTGTTTGATGACGACGGGAAGGTGTGGGGAATTGTCGAGTCCCTGCGGGATGTTACCACCCGCAAGAAGATGGCGGTTATGCTCCGTGATGAACAGGAGCGACTTGAACGGCGGGTCCGGGAGCGGACCGCCCAACTGCTGCATGCCAAGGAGAAAGCGGAATTGCTCTACCGGGTGAGTCCCAGCGCTATTTTCACCGTCGATGGCCAGGGGTTGGTGAGCAGCTGGAACGATCGGGCCGAGGAGGCGACCGGTTATCAGCGCTGGGAGGTGATGGGGCGGCCCTGCCCGCTTTTTACCGCCCTCGATCTTGCTGGTTGCCCCGGAAAGGAATCCGGGGAAGCACTGTTGGCCCGGATCGGCCGCCTCAGCGGCTCGGAGTGCCAAATGACCCTCAAGGATGGGCGACTGCGCCTGTTGCGAATCGATACCGGGCTGCTGCGGAACCCCGATGGTGAGGTGGTGGGGGCCATCGGCAGTTTCGAGGATGTTACCGAAGAAAAATTACGGGCGGCGGAAACCATGAGGGCCGGTCAGTTGGCGGCCATTGGGGAGTTGGCCGCCGGAGTGGCCCATGAGATCAACAATCCCGTCAACGGAATTATCAATTTCGCCCAGTTGCTGGTCGATGACCATCCCGACGGGGAGGGGCGCGAAATGCTGGCCCGGATCATCGAGGAGGGGGAGCGGGTTGCCGATATCGTTCGCAATCTGCTCTCTTTTTCCCGGCAGCATCGTACCGAGGATGTTGAGCCGGTGATGATCGGGGAGGTGATCGATAACGCCCTGGCTCTTTACACCCATCAAATGTTCAAGGATGGAATCTCCCTTTCGGTGGACCTCGACGAGGATCTGCCTTTGCTCTCCGTTAACCCGCATCAATTGCAGCAGGTTTTTCTCAATCTGCTGAGTAACGCCCGTCATGCCCTCAACCAGCGTTATCCCGGCAAGGATCCCGACAAGCGCGTGGAGATTCGGGCCAGGCGCTGGGCCGAGAACGGCAACCCATATATCCGGACCACCGTCACCGACCACGGTACCGGGATTCCCCGGGAGATTATCGCACATATTTTCGAGCCTTTTTTCTCCTCCAAAAAGACGGGGGAGGGAACCGGCCTGGGATTAAGCATCAGCCAGGGGATTATGCGCGAGCTTGGTGGTTTTCTGCGGGTTGAAAGCGAGTATGGTAAACATACCACTATGATGGTGGATCTGCCGGTCTCCTGAGATGGAGGCGGCATGATAAATACGTATAAAGGAGGCTGACCATGGTGGAGCCCGAAAAGATTAGCAGCAGGATTCTGGTGGTTGATGACGAGGAGAGCCTCCGCCTGACCTTTAAAATGTTTTTGAGCCGGGAAGGATACGGGCCGGTAAAGACTGCCGGAACCTTTGAAGAAGCCATGGAGCTGATCAACAACGAGGAGTTTGATCTGATCATCAGCGATATCGTCATGGATGGAGAGTCGGGAATCGAGCTGCTGCGGCGGGTTCGCGAGCTGTGCAAGGAGTGTCCGGTGGTGATGGTCACCGGCTATCCCAACATCGGTACCGCCGCCGAGGCGGTGCGCCTGGGCGCCTTCGACTATCTGGCCAAACCGGTCAAGAAGGATGATCTGCTGCGGACCGCCCGCATGGCCCTGCAGCAGTTTGCCTTGTGGCGGGAAAAGGTGCGGGCCGACCGGCAAATGGAGCGTTATCGGCAGGATCTGGAAACGGTTTTCCGCAGCGTCCGGGATATGATTATCACCGTCGATCCCGAGTTGAAGGTCTCCCAAATCAATGAGCGGGCCCGCCAGTGGGCCACCGCGCTGGAGCTTGATCTGGAGGTGGGCAGCAGCCTGAAGGAGCTGCCGGCCCCCTTTCGGGTTTTTGTTGATGACGCCAGCCGGGTGCTCGAATCCCGCCGGGAGGTGGAGGAGCATCAGGTGGAACTGGAGTTGGACAAGCTGGGGCGCGTGGTCTTCCGGATCAGCGGTGTTCCCCTGGAGGGGCGGAGCGAACAGTTTATCGGGGCCATGCTGCTCTTTCGGGACGTGACCTGTTCCGAGTACCAGGAGCAGCGGACCCGCCGGACCCGTTTCCATCGGCTGGCCGGCGGATCCCCCGCCATGCAGGCGGTGTATACCATGATCGAAAACGTCGGTCCGGTGGACGTCACCGTGCTGATCACCGGCGAATCCGGCACCGGTAAGGAGCTGGTGGTGGAGGCTCTGCACGCGGAAAGCCCCCGGCGGGGGATGACGCTGGTGAAGGTGGACTGCACTTCCATCCCCGAAAACCTGCTGGAGAGCGAACTGTTCGGCCATAAGCGGGGGTCATTCACCGGGGCCGATCGCCACCGGGAGGGCCGGATCCTCCAGGCCGATGGTGGCACCCTCTTTCTGGACGAGGTGGGGGATATCTCACTGGCCAACCAGGTAAGGTTGTTGCGGTTTCTCCAGGAGCGCACCTTTTATCCGGTGGGAGGCGATCAGCCGGTATCGGTTGACGTTCGGGTGGTGGCGGCCACCAATGCCGATCTGCGGCGCAAGGTGCAGCAGGGTGAGTTCAGGGAGGATCTGTACTATCGCTTGCGGGTGGTGGATATTCACTTGCCGCCACTGCGGGAGCGGGAAAACGACCTGGAGTTGTTGGCCCGGCTGTTTATGGAACGCTTCAGTAAACAGCTGGACAAAAGTATCACCGCCATCTCCGACCAGGCCCTGCAGTTGCTCATGGCCTATCGCTGGCCGGGTAATGTTCGGGAACTGGAACATGTGATCGAGCGGGCCTGTGTGCTTTGTGCCGGCAGCACCATCACCAGCGCCGAGCTTTCGGTCGAAGTGCTGGGCGATTCAGGTACTCCGTCGCTGGCGGATGGTGGGGAGAGTGGGAGTGCGTCCTTCTTGGTGGAGAGGGTGGGCGGGGTGGATGGCGAGGGGGAGGAGGAGAGGATCGTCAGGGTGCTGCGCCAGACCGACGGCAACAAGGCCAAGGCCGCCCGACTATTGGGGATTGATCGCAGCACCCTCTATCGCAAGATGAAGCAGTATCAGATCGTGGACGCATAATCCCGGTCTTTTTAGTCATGGGGCACTGGGCCGGAGATGGTCTCCAGGCCGGCAAAACGGGGTTCATGGAGCGGCAGGAGGTAGTCGCCCAGCGCTTTGGTTTTGAGCAGGATATCGTAAGCCTCATGGGCGTTAACGTGGGTTCCCGGGGGAATAACCTCCATATCCATGCCCCGGATCGCCTGGGGAGGATACAGATTTTCGAAAATGGTGCAAAAACCGGTGATCACCGCCCTTCCCCCGGGGGTTTCCACCAGCACGCTCATCCCGCCGGGGGTATGGGCCGGGGTGTGGACCACCCGGATGCCCGGCAGGATCTCCCGATCATGGTCGATCAGCGTCAGCTGGCCGTTCTGCTCCACCTCCAGGATAAAATCCTCCACATAGCGATAGTCCAGGGGGTGGTAGGCCCGAATGGTCTCGATCTCCTTTTGGTGAACAAAAAACTGGGCATTAACGCACTTGTAGTCATTTTCGCAGTGGTCCCGATGCAGATGGGTGTGGATCACCACCTGGATATCCTCGGGCTTTAAACCGTATTTGGCCAGTCCCTCCTCAAAGGTATAGATCCGGCCCCCGATCTTCTGCTGCCGATCCTCGGATTGGATCGGATTGAGTTCGCCGGTATCGATCAGCACTTTCCGGTCACCCCCCTCCAGATACCAGCAGTAGATGGGGATGGTGTATGGTTCGCCATACCCATACTGGTAGGTCATCATTCCCTTGTCGAACACCTTACTGCCCATGGGGATGGGATGAATCAGATACTGGCTCACGTCGCTTCTCCTTTATTGGTTGCGCCCGACAGGCGGGCCGATTTAACTGATTATTCGCAGTTCTTCCCGCGCCAGGAATGTTTCTAGTTCAGCCCACATCTGCTCGATGGCCATGGTTGCCGGGGCGTTGGGGGCATGAGCCGGCAAGGGCAATCCCTGAACGATGGCATCGACCACGGCTCGATCGAAGGGGATTTTCCCCACCAGTGACAGTTGTTGCTGCCGACAAAATTGAGCGATCTTGCTGGCCTGCTCGGGGTGAAGATCCCATTTGTTAAGGCAAACGGCGGTGGGTACCCGGAAATGAGCGGTCAGTTCCGCCACTCTTTGCAGGTCGTGGAGGCCGGAGCGGGTGGGTTCGGTTACCAGCAGCGCGGCTTGGACCTGAGCCAGGGCGGCGATTGCCGGGCAGCCCAGGCCGGGGGGGCCATCCACCAGCAACCACTGGGCTCCTTGGCTGGTGGCCAGTTCCCGGGCTTTTCTCTTGACCAGACCGACCAGCTTGCCCGAATTTTCTTCACCCACCCCCAAGCGGGCGTGGACCAGAGACCCGTGATCGGTCGTGGCAACAAACCAGCTGCCGGAAAGTTTGTCCACCATGTTGATGGCTCCTTCCGGACAGAATTGGGCGCAGACCCCGCATCCTTCGCAAGCAAAGGGCAGCAGTCTGGCCTTGTCCTTCAGTTCTATGGCCTTAAATCGGCACAGCTCGAAACAGGTTCCGCAGCCGGAGCACCGCTGGGGATCGATCCTGGCCTCTGCTCCGCACCAGAACTCGTGTGCCACACTGTCTCGAGGCTTGAGCAGCAGGTGCAGGTCGGCTGCATCGACATCACAGTCCGCCATCACTTTGTTGTTGATGATGGCGGCCAGGGCTCCGGTGACCGTGGTTTTGCCGGTTCCCCCCTTGCCGCTGAGGATCAGAAGTTCTTTCATCGGGATACCTCTTCGAGCAAGGCGCCAAATACCGCTTCAAGTTCTGGGCGACTGTCGATGAGGCTATGGCCGGCGGCATAATCCGCCGCGATCTTATGGTCGAAGGGGATCTGCAGGTGGATGGTGACCCCTTGGCTGCGGCACCACTGGGCGGTGCGCTGATCCCCGAGGTCGCTGCGGTTGATGATGACCCCGAAGGGCAGGGTGAGTTGTCGCAGCACCGCCACCGCCAGTTGTAGATCGTGGAGGCCGAAGGGGGTGGCCTCGGTTACCAGGATAACATAATCGGTTCCTTTGACCGCGGCCAGGAAGGGGCAGGAGGTGCCGGGAGGGGCGTCGATCAGCACCAGCCCCTCTTCGGCCGCCTGCTCCCGCACCGCTTGAATCAGGGGAACCGCCATGGCTTCTCCCACCCGCAGGCGGCCGTGACCGAAAGCGATTCCGCCACTGTGACCCAGTTCCACCACGCCCAAGGTGCGAGCTTCTTCCGCCAGCGCCTTTTCCGGGCAGACCAGAAAACAGCCCCCACAGGAATGGCAAAGCTCCGGAAAAACAAGGAGCTCGCCCCGACCGGCTCCAAAGCTGCTGATGGCGTTGAAGCGGCAAAGATCGCGGCAGAGACCGCAATGGTTGCACCTTTCCGGCAGTAGTCGGGGAACCGTCAACGAGATGGTCCTGCTGCTCGCAATGGTCGGCCGCAAAAAGAGATGACCGTTGGGTTCCTCCACATCACAATCCAGATACTGGACGGGGCCTGGGCAGGAACGGGCCATGGCCAAGGCCACGGTGGTCTTGCCGGTACCGCCCTTGCCGCTGGCAATCGCGATCTTCAACTGGTCACCTCTTTTTTTCAGCGGGCCGTCCGCATAGTGCGGCGGCAGCGGCCCTGATTTCCGCGGCCTTGGGCTCTCTGGCCATCGCGGCTCGGACCGCCGGCAGCCCGACAGCGACTCCGGGCGGCTCCAGGGGCGGGTCGGCCTGGGGAAACGGAAGTAGGTGTCACCGCTTGGTCGGTCGGTGACGGGGGAGGAGTGGCGTTGAATTTAGCGATGGCTTCGGCGACAGTGCCGGAGGCGCCATTGACCATGGCGATGCCGGCCCGTTCGCAGACCTGAGCCGCTTTGGGTCCAACCACCCCAGTCAAGATTGCCCGGGCTCCTGCCTCAGCCAGCCGGCCGGCGGCAGCGATGCCGGCTCCCTGGGCCTGGGCCGCCGTCTCCCGATTGTCGATCACCTCCACAACCTCTCCGGTTGTGGTTTCGATCAGTAACAGATAGTCGGCTCGGCCAAAGCGGGGATCGACGGGGGAAGTGAGTTCTTTACCAGTGGAACTGACTGCGACTTTCATGGCGACACCTCATGAGGGTTGGGGTAATGTGCATATGCACACATTATGGATGACCAGCCGGGATGTCAAGCAAAAAAAAACGTTGGCTCCTTCCCTTTTTTCCTGGGGAGAGAAAAGAGGGGGGAGCCAACGGAGAGGAGGTAACAAATTCAGAATAAATTAAGAACCCACTTAAGTCAATAGAAAAGACATTCTTTCTATTTTGTGGTGACGGATGGATGGTGAAGGCCGGAGCTTGCCGGAAACTTTAGAAAGGCGGGTTTTCAGGATTTTATTGCCGCCCAGGCGTTGGCCATCAGTTGTTCGGTCATGCTGGTCAGGGGTTCCTTGAGGACACACTGGATACGGAGCTGGGCCGGGCGGAGAATGGCGCCGGTGAAGGAAACGGCGGCGATGAAAACATCTGTTTGCCGGATATCCCCCTGCTTCATCCCGGCGGTAATGATCTGGCGGATCACCATGAAAGGTTCGCTGAAACAGACCGGAGCGGCATCTTCCATGAACTCCGCGTGTTTCATAAACAAAAGATACTCCATCATGGCCGGATCTTCTTCGGTCAATTCGTAGACCAGTTCGGCAAAAACCCTCAGCTTATCAAAGGTAGTTTCCCGGCCATGCAGGCGCTGGAGAAACATTTCGTTGAAGTCCCCCAGGGTTTTCTTGTGCAGGATTTTGGCCAGGTTCTCCTTGCTGCCGAAGAGGTTGTAGATCGCTCCGGTGCTGACCCCGGAACTGCGCACGATATCGGGAATGGAGACCCGGTAGTAACCCTTGTCGACGAACAGTTTGCGAGCACTGGCAAAAATCCGGCGCGCTTTATCCTCGGGGTCGATGGTCCGTTTTTTTTTGGCTGAATCCATTGATTTTGGGGTCTATTCCGGGGGTCGGTCACGGTCGGCAGCCTATATGGCTCTGTCGATCGCTTCGGACCCTGAATTAATCTTAAAATTATGAACCGAGGCATATATAGGCAAATTATATGACATTTGCAAAGTAAATTAGACGGTGCATCCCTGGGTATAATGCTCCCGGGGGGCACGGTGTGGTGAACGGATTGACCGGAGAACGGCATGCCGATGGCCCTAAAACTCGCCGATTTGTAGTTGGATCGGTGCTGGCCCAGTGCTTTCTGGAGTTCCTCGGTTGGTAAAGTACCACATCCCAAAAAAAATGTTGCGTTGGAGGAAAAATCAACCCTAAACTCAGTCGTAGTCGGTTGTGTTAGTGTAACCCCCCGATGGTCCGCAGCCATTGTCGGTTGGTGGCGGTTGTTGGCCCGGGGAAGGGGGTTACGGTTGGGCGACGGGAAGGCGCCGGAAATTTTTGGGAAGGAGTGGATGGTATGTCGGAACGAGTCAGCGGTAGAGTAAAGTGGTTTAATGCCCCCAAAGGTTTTGGATTCATCGAGCGAGAGAACGATTCTGATGTTTTTGTCCATTATCGGGGGATCCGGGGAGAGGGATACAAGTCCCTCCAGGATGGGCAGGCGGTGAGCTTCGCGGTGGTGGAAACCCCCAAGGGGCTGCAGGCGGAGGATGTGGAGGTGATCGCCTGAGTGCTTCTCGCCCTTGGTCAAACTTGATTAAATTAACAAGAAAAGCCCGGTAAAAAACCGGGCTTTTTGCGTGAGATGATCAGCGTTGGGCCGAGAGGGGGCTACATCCTGATTTTGGAGTTGGTCTTTTCCGGGTGTTTTTCCAGGTGCCGGTAGCGGTTCTGGGCGGTTTGGGCCAGGCGGCCAATCACATGGGGAAGATCGGATTTCTCCCAAAGTTCGGCAAACTCGGAGCGTCCACCCAGGCGATCACTGAGGGTAAAAGGGCGGGCCTCCGTTTGGGGGGCCAAGCTTATATCATCATATTCGACCTGCAAGTTGCCGTTGAAAACCCGAGTCAGTAAAGCCCCCATGGTTTGGGCGAATATTTTTTTCACATCCTCGGTTGATTCGGCCTTACCGATTTTGTTGCGGTAATCGGGCAGCAGTTCGTTCTCATCCTTGTTGAATGAAAGCTGGGTGGTCATAGTTGTTCATTCCTCCTCGATCTCGTCCGGATCCACGTCGTAATCCAGATCTTCATCTTCATCAAATCCCGCGTAGTCACCAGCCCACTCGTCGGGCGGGTCGATGGGGTCGGCCCCAAGATCCTCCCAGGCCTCCAGTTCGATCTCGTCCAGGGTGGCGTCGTCGTATTGGATCTCGACAATGCCATCATCCTCATCCACGGTTACCACGGTGAAGATCTCGCCGGATGGCAGCTCGTACCAGTTTCCCTCCACCGGCTCATCTGAGTTTAAAGTCATGGTTGCACCTGTTGGTTTTACTTGATGGTCAGAACCGGGCAGGGGGCCTGTTTCAGTACCCGTTCGGCAACACTGCCGAAAATAAACTTGGGCAAACCCTTAAAACCCTGGCTGGCGATGATGATCAAGTCGCTGCCGTTCTCCTCGGCATGGCGGACAATTTCAGCGGCGGCGTCCTGCCCGGCGACAACCTTGGCGCTGTGGGGAACACTGCTGTGCAGGTTCTCCTCCAAAAAACTGGTCATCTTCTTTTCGGCATAACCCAAGATATCCTTGCCCAGGTTGTCCAGGGGCAGGTGAGGCACGGCAAAACCCGCGTAGGGAGCCAGGGATTCGGTCACGTGGATTATCTCCAGGCCGGCCCCCAGATCTTCGGCCACCGCGGCGGCTTTTTTGATCAACTTGATGGAGTTGGCTGAAAAGTCGACGGGCACCAGGATCTTCTTGATATTACATGTTGATTTACTCATTAATCACCTCCATTGCATCGAACCGGAAATGGCTGGATAGACCCTTTACATAAAGTATAATGAAGGTCGAGGGAGAAAAAAGCAAGGAAGTTCCAAGGCCTTTTTTTGTTTTGGCGAAGCCGGTCCGGCGCTGGCCGGCTGCTTACAGTGTTAGCGTAATATCAATGATTTCATGCTCCACTTCCGTCGGCTCTGGCGCCTCTTCGTCCTGCTCTTCCGGTTGCGGAGCCGGGGGGCGGCTGAGCCGGACCCGGAGGGTTTGGCCCCGCTCCTTGTAGAGCATGGCAATGCGGAGATCGGCGGCATCTTCGATCTGCTGCTCGTCCAGGGCGGTAAGCAGGTCGTTTTCTCGAACTCCCGCCCCGTAGGCCTTACCGTGGGGATTGATTCCGGCAACCAGGGCCCCGGGAGCCCCCTCCTCCCCATCACTGATCTGCACTCCCAGCAAGGGAAGTTCCGGCAGGCTTTGGGGTTCAAGAAAGAAAAAAAAGTCGGCGGCGGCCGGGGCGGCGCTGTTTTCCCGCACCGGCACCAGAACCTGTTGGCTCACCGGCAGGCGGCGGGCCAGGCGAGGAGGGATGGCGTTGCGCTTGTCGGTGTGGCCCTGGCCCACCACCACCAGCATTCGGTAATCGGGTTGGGCGGCCAGGAACTGGGCCATGGCGGCGGCCATCTGTTCATCCCACAGGTTCTGGGCCTGGAGAAACCCGCCAAACCGTTGTTGCCGATCCTCCTCCTCATCATGGTTGTGGACGCCGAAGGCGGCCTTAATTCGCTCCCGATAGCCCGGCAGGCCCAGGTCCCGCTCCGGTGGCAGCTCGGCCCGCTCCTCGGGGCTCAGGGCCGAGATGCCCCCCTCGCGGAAGACCTTGTTGGTGATCCCCTTTTCCAGGTTGAGGGCGATGAGCGGGAGTTGGTGGTGGCGGGCAAAATCGATGATCTCGCGGTAGAGGCGATAATCGAACTGCCAGTTCTTAAACCAGTTTGACTCTTTGAGGAACCGGGGCTCCTCCAGCTCTCCGGCCAGATAGGCGTCCAAGATGGGTTGAGTGGAGCGGGGAAACATCTCCATGCCCACGGCCACCTTGGGATTCTGGCGATGCATGGCCCGCAGCACCCGCAACTGCAGGAGGTGGTCCTCATAGCGATTGTGGACCTCGCCGACGTAGATCACCCGGGTGTCGGCCAGTTCGGCCATGATGGAGGGGAAATCCTGCCGGGCGGCGGCGGGGATGCCGTCCGGGGCCCGGTCCAGGGTCACCCTGATCCCGGCCTCGGTCGGGGCCAAGGCGTGTTGGCGCACCACTCCCTCCTGGAGTTGCAGCTTGCTGAAGATCCCCTCACCCCGGAGATGGCTCAGCAGGGAGTCGAGCTCGGTGGCGACAGCCGCCGGCGGCAGGTTGAGTAGAATGGCCGGCAGGTCGGGGTTCAGGGGGTTTTCGCGGGCCTCCAGGGTGATGGCGGTAGCCGGATAAGCAGGTTGAAGCAGGTACCCCCGGGCTGAACTGGCGGTGCCGTCACCGAGGAAGAGCAGCGCGGCTTCGGTCAGGTCCCGATCCTGGATCTCCGCCGGGGTGACCACCTCCACCTCCTGTTGGGCCAGATAGGCAAGGAGGGGAGCCCAGGACCCCGGCGCTTCCTGCTGGGGCAGGATGGCCAGCCGCCGGGGGGCCTTGATGAAGCCGGCCCAGGTGGGCGGGGTCTCCTGGCGGCTCAGGAGGCGGGGGGCCTCAAAATAGGGGTCCAGGCGAATTTCGGTGGGGGGATCGTCCAGCAGCAGGCTCAGCGGGGTGCTGGCCTGATCGCTGGTAAAGGTGGCGCTGTAGTTTTGTGCGGGGGTGACGATCAAGAGCAGCAGTTCCAAGGGCTGGGGCGTGGGTTGGCCCTGTTCCAGGGTGAAGCTCAACTCCACCCGCCCTTTTTGCTCCCTAAGCAGGGGGTTGACGATCGCCAGCTCGGCTAAGGAATCCTGTTCCCGGTCGGTCGCCAGCTGGGTTTTGAGCAGGCGGAGGAAATTATCCTCAACCCAGCCCGTTTGCCGGGCGGCCGCAACCGGGGAGGAGATCAGGGTGAGCAGCATCAGCAGCAGAAAGGGGAGGGCGCGCGGCAGAGTGGTCCCGCCCCGTTCAAGGGGCCGGTTCCGGTTCGATCTTCTCCTGCTGCTGCCAGTGGGCCAGGGCATCCAGGGCGATTTGGGCACGATATTCTCCTCGCAGGCGTTTGGGCATCTTTTTGCCCGTCAGCGGGGGAAAGAGCCCGAAATTGATATTGGAGGGTTGAAACAGCTTGGCTTCGGTACCGGTCAAGTGGGCGATCAGGGCCCCGTGGGCGGTTTCCGGCGGCGGCACCGTGGCCGTTTGGCCGGTGGTCAGCCGGGCGGCGTTGATCCCGGCCAACAGGCCGCCGGCGGTGGATTCCACATAACCCTCCACCCCGCTGATCTGGCCGGCCAGCAGAATGTCGGGCCGGGCCATGAGTTGCAGGCTGGGTTGCAACACCTTGGGGGCGCAAACAAAGGTATTGCGGTGGATGCTCCCCAGCCGGGCGAACTCCACCTTTTCCATCCCCGGAATCAGGCGTAATACCCGCCGTTGGGCCGGGTGGGTCATCTTGGTCTGGAAACCGACCAGGTTGTAAAGGATACCTTCCCGGTTTTCCCGGCGCAGCTGGACCACCGCGTAAGCTTCCCGGCCGGTGCGGGGGTCGATCAGGCCCACCGGCTTCATGGGGCCGAAGCGGGGGGTGTCCTCCCCCCGGGCGGCCATCACTTCGATGGGCAGACAGCCCTCGAAGTATTTTGGTTCCTCGAAATCGTGCAACGGAACCTTTTCCGCCGCCAGCATGGCCGCGATCAGGGTCTGATACTGTTCCCGGTTCAGGGGGCAGTTAAGGTAGTCGCCGGGGCCCTCCTCGTAGCGGGAGGCCTGGAAAACCACCTTCATGTCCAGGGATTCGGCATAAACGATGGGGGCGATGGCGTCGTAGAAGGCCAGGTGTTCGGCCCCGATCAGCCGGGCCAGGGAGCTGGAGAGCCCCGCCGATGCCAGGGGGCCGGCGGCAATGATCAGGGGGGTGGAACCCGGGGGAGGAATTTCGCTCAACTCCCGGCGGACAATGGTGATCAGGGGATGTTGTTCCAGGCGGGTGGTGATAAAGCGGGCGAATTGTTCCCGATCCACGGCCAGGGCGCGGCCCGCCGGAACTCGGGTGGCGTCGGCGGCGGCCATGATCAGGGAATTGAGCCGCCGCATCTCCTCCTTGAGCAGTCCCACGGCGGCATGGACCCCCTCGGCGCGCAGGGAGTTGCTGCAAACCAATTCGGCCAGATCGGGTGAACGATGGGCCGGGCTGAAAGCGCCCGGCTTCATCTCGTAAATGAGGGTCGACAAACCCCGGCGGGCGAGCTGCCAGGCCGCTTCCGCTCCGGCCAGCCCGCCGCCGATGATGGTGATCTTTTCGCTCACAGACCCAGTTCGGATTTAATGGCGTTGACCACGACGTCGCTGGAGGTGCCGGTGATGCTCTTGAGCAGCCCCTCCTTTTCATAGAAGCCGACCAGGGGGGCGGTCTTCTGGTTGTAGGTTTCCAGGCGGTGGCTGATCGCTTCCACCGTTTCGTCGTCCCGCTGAATCACCGGGCTGCCGCACTTGTCGCAGATCCCCTCCTGCTTGGGGGGCTGGCTCTTGACGTTGTAGATCGCCTGGCAATCGGAGTTGGAGCAGGTCCGGCGGGTGGTGAGCCGGTCGAGGATCACATCCCGGGGAACATCGATGCTGACCACCATGTCCAGCTTGATACTCAGCTTGGCCAGCAGCTCCTTCAGGGCCTCGGCCTGGGGAATGGTGCGGGGGAAGCCGTCCAGCAGAAAACCCTTGGCGCAGTCGGGCTGCTGCAGCCGTTTTTCCATGATGCCCATGATCAGGGAATCCGGCACCAGGTCGCCCTTTTTCATGAACTCTTCAGCCTGCTTGCCCAGATCGGAACCGGCCTGCACTTCGCCCCGCAGGATATCGCCGGTGGAGATCTGGACCGAGCCGTCGATGGCGGTGAGCATTTTGGCCACCGTGCCCTTGCCGGCGCCGGGGGCGCCCAAAAGAATCAGTTTCATCGTTAAACCTCCTTCAATCGTAACTTATTGGGGATATGGTGAATGAGCTTTAGTAAAGAGGGGACTATATACACGATTTTAGCGGGATCGAACAGGAAAAAACCATGCTTGGCTGTCCAGGCTGGCCAAACATTTTTAACTTGACTGCCGTATTAATTATATACTCATATGTTTATATGAGAGTGCTCTGGCGCGAATGGTGGCGCGCCCGGGAAACAGCAATCACAAAACCAGGAGGTGACCCATGAGCTGGCTGTTCATTATCTCGACCAACGATCCGGAAACGGTGTTCAACGCCGCGCGGCTGGCCAACGCCAGTATCAAGGGGGGCAAGAGTGTCAACATGTTCATGTTGGGCCGGGGCGTGGAATACGAGCAGTTGAACAGCTCCCAGTTCGATGTGGCCGGCCAACTGGCCGAGTTCGACCGATTGGGGGGCAACTTTCTGGTCTGAGGCTCCTGTGTGAAATCCCGTGGTCTTACGGGATCAGCCTCCTGTCCTCTGGGCATGATGACCGACCTTTACGAGATGGTGGCGGAGAGCGAGAAGGTGCTTACTTTCTAAGCCGGGTGAGTTAATGAAGAAAAAAATTGTCGTTCTGGGTGGCTCCTTCGGCGGCCTCACCGTCGCCTTGGAGCTTCACCGCCGTTTGGGCCAACGGGTGGAGATCACGGTGGTCAGCCGGGAAGAGAGTTTCGTTTTCCTGCCTTCACTGCCCTGGCTGGTCACCGGTCACCGCACCGCCGAGAGGTTGTCGTTGCCGCTGCGCCGGGTGTTGACCACCCGGGGAATCAACCTTGTCCATACCGCCGCCACCGGAGTCGATCCGGCGGCCCAACGGGTGGAGAGTGAAGGGGGTGTGTTGCCTTACGATTACCTGGTGATCGCCACCGGTCCCCATCTGGCTTGCGAGGAGATTGGCGGTCTGGGGCCGGAGCAGGGCTATACCCACTGCGTCTTCTCCCTGAAGAATGCCGAAAAGAGCCGCCGGGCCTGGCGGCAGATCCTGGAAAAACCAGGCCCGGTGGTATTGGGCTCCACCCAGAAGGCCAGCTGTTTCGGTCCCTACTACGAACTGGCCTTCGAGCTGGATTATGAGCTGCGGCGCCGCAAGCTGCGGCACAAGGTCCCGATTACCTATCTCAGCTCGGAGCCCTATCCCGGCCATATGGGGATCGACGGCCTTAAGAACTCCCGCCGCTTTATCGAGGACGAGTTTGCCGCCCGCGATATCAAAATCATGACCAATCGAGCGGTGGCCGGGGTCGATCCCGACCGCATCCATCTGGAGGGCGGTGAAAGCCTGCCCTTTGGCCTGGCCATGTTGGGTCCGCCCTTCAAGGGGGTGGCGGCGGTGGCCGAATTGGGCAACCCCCGCGGTTTTATTCCGGTGGATCAATTCTATCGCCATCCCGCTCATCCCAATATTTTCGCGGTGGGGGTGGCGGTGGCCATGGCCCCCAAGGAGCCGACCCCGATCCCGGTGGGGGTGCCCAAAACCGGCTATATGACCGTGCAGATGGCCAAGGCGGCGGCCCACAATATCGCCGCCGACCTCGACAATCAGCCGCCGGTCAGCGGGGGCGATTTAATGGTGATCTGCATGCTGGATATGGGCAACACCGCCGCCCTGATGCTGGCCGAACCGGTACTGCCGCCCCGCCAGCGGGCGGTGTTGGCCCAAGGACGCTGGGTGCGCTGGGCCAAGATCGGCCTGGAACGCTATTTCCTCTGGAAAATGCGGCATGGTTTCAGTAATCTGCCGTGATGGCTTGGTCGGCTCAGCTAAACATAAGCGGGAAGATGGGTGAAAAGTAACAAATCAGATCATAAGCTGATGTCGCCAACCGGGACGACGGCGGTCGGTCCCCGGGACCTGGTGGTGCTGCTCAAGGGCTTGGCTGATGAAAATCGGCTGCGGATTCTCCGGGCCTTGGCCGGGGGCGGCGAGAAACCGGTTTCCCGGCTGGTGGAGGAACTGGGGATCTCCCAGCCCCTGGTTTCCCACCATCTTAAGGAGCTGCGCCGGGCCTTGCTGGTCAATGTCGATCGGCGCGGACCTTTTGTCTACTGCCGCCTGGCCGATCCGCGCCTGGTGGAACTGCTTGATAATTTGGGCGAGTTGGCCGCCGATCTGCTGGCCCGCCGGAGTAGCTTTTAGTTTATGGTTGAAAAGAGGAGATGGCTGTTATGGGGAAGTTGGAGGGGTTGCTTGTCGATCTTGAGCCTGGGGAGATTTTAACCACTTTGTTGCCGACGGTGCGGGAGGCCTTGGCCCACCTGGATGACGAGGCGCGTCAGGCCTGGCTTTCCCGCTTTTTAGGGGATAATGGCGACGACAAGCTGGTGGGGATGGTCAACCTCTGACTGGCCCGTTGCCTGGACGAAGGTGTCGATCCAACCAACATGTGTCAAAGCCTGGTTCACAAGGTCGCCCGCTCCAGGCAGTTGCTGGCGGTGGTTGAAGAGCCGGAGATTCTTAACCTGTTTGAAAGCTGGCTGGATGAACTTGAGGAGGAGGCGGCGGCCTTTCTCAAAAAGCGGCCGGAGGGCGACGCCGTTGCCCTGGCCGCCGAACTGGGGCTCTCACGCAGCGGCGCCGCCTTCCTCCTGGCCAAACTGCAGGCCGCATAGGTCTGATTAACTCACCGTCCGTAACCGGGCGCCGGTCTGGGGGCGCCATAACCGGGGCTGGTGCCGCGTGGCGGCGCGCCATAGCCGGGAGCGGCCGGGGTTTTGGGGGCCAGGCTTTTGATATAAGCCACCAGATCCTGCATGGCTGCCGAATCAACGGCAATGGCTTTGCCCTTGTTGGCATTGACGATGCAGAGGTTGATCGCCTCCTCCAGGGTGTTCAGGTTCTGGCCCATTACCCTGAATCCGGTTTTACCGCCGGCCTGCTCCAGACCACGACCGTCGGGATGGCAGGCGCTGCATGACATCTCACCCCCGAAGGCGTTCTGGTCCTGAAAAAGTTTCTGGCCCCGCTCTTCGGGCAGATGCCCTCCCGCCCAGATCGCCGGGGCCGCCATGACCAAAATGAGTCCCGTCATGATCAGAGCCTTGCTGGTTCCCATCCTGTTACCTCCTGTGGTCTGATTTTTCGGTTAGCAGCGAAATTATGGGTCAGTTGCCATGATCGCCAAGGTGGTCGGTGAAAAGGGGGCATACTGTCCCCATGAGTCACGTTAAATGATGGTTGATCATCCTGTCAATTGGATAATTGTGGTCTGAAGATAGCGGCGTAAAGGTGGTTATGGCATGCTGGCGGGAGCGCGATCCTGGCGCTTAGCGGCCAGATTGGCCAGCACCGGAATCACCACCATGGTCAGCAGGGTGGAGGCGGTCAGGCCGCCGATGATCACCGTGGCGATGGGGGAGAAACGCTCGGCCCCCACCGCCAGCTCCAGGGCCAGGGGCAGCATGCCGGCGGCGGTGGAGAAGGTGGTCATCATGATGGGGCGGCAGCGCACCGCCACCGCCCGGCGCAGCGCCTCGGGCATGGCCAGGCCGGTTGCCCGCAGATCATCGGCGAAGGTGAGCAGCACGATACTGTTGTTGACCACGGTTCCCACCAGCATGATGATCCCCAGCAGGGCCGGCATCGACACCACCTTGCCGGCCAGCAGCAGAGCCAGGGCCACCCCGATAAACTGCAGGGGGATGGCGGCCATCAGGGTCAGGGGTTTAAGAAAGGAGCGGAACTGGGCCAGCAGGATCAGATAGACCGCCAGGGCCCCCAGCAGCAGGGCCCGCAGCATCCGGCCGCGGGCCTCTTCGAAATCGCTCTGTTCGCCGGTGATCTGTAACCGGTAGCCGGGAGGCACGGCCAGGTCCGCCAGGTCGGCCCGCAGTTCGCCGACGATTTTGGAAAGGGGCCGACCCTGATTGTAGGCCAGTACCTCCAGGGTAATCTCCAGGTCTTCCCGGGTGATGATCCGGGGGCCCAAGGTTTCGCTGAACTCCGCCAGCTCCCGCAGAGGGACGCTGCCGCCTCCGGCCACCGGGATGCGCACCCCGGCCAGATCGCCCGGCTGCCGGCGATCGGCGGCCTGGTAACGCACCACCACCTCCAGATCGCGGCGGTCGGAGCGTGAGAGGGTGGTCGCCGTTTCTCCCTCCAGGGCGCCGTAAACCGCCGCCGCCACCAGTTTGCCGTCCAGGCCCAACTCGGTGGTCCGTTGGGGATCGAGGGTCACCTCGAGTTGGGGGTTGTCCAGGGCCCAATTGGCATAAGGGGAGGTCACTCCCGGAATGTTTAGGTAGAGTCCCAGGACCTCCCGGGCCAACCGGGTCAGGACTTGGGGGTCGGGGCCGGAGATCCGCACCGTCAGGGGGGCAGCGGTGGTGGCCCGGGCGGTGCCGCCCTTCTCCTTGGGGACCGCCAGGGTGACCCCGGGAATTTCCAGGGCCGCCAGCCGGGTCCGTTCCATCACCTCCCACATGGTCTCCTGGCGCTGGTTGCGAGGGGTAAGGTTGACGGTGAGCTGGGCCTGGTTGCCGTCCATGGCGCCCCGGTCCCCCAGGGAGCGGGCCCCGGCTTCATAGCCTATTGAGGAGCTTATCCCCACCACCGAGGGTTCCAGCAGCAGCTCTTTTTCGATGGCCGCCACCGCCGCCGCCGTGGTCGCCAAAGGGGTGCCCGGGACCAGATCCAGGGTGAACTGGAAGTTGCCCGAATCGAAGCGGGGCAGCATTTCACTGCCCAGCAGGTTGATGATCCGGCCCGAGCCCAGCAGCAGCAGCAGGACCAGCAGCAGGGTTTTACCGGGGTGCTTGAGGGCCAGGCCCAGGGTTGCCAGGTAGAAATCCCGCAGGTGGTCAAGGAGAATGGGGCCGGGGTTGAAGAAGCGGCCTGAAGGGCCGCCGACCTTGGGCTTGAGCCAGGCGGCGGCCAGCAGGGGAACCAGGGTCATGGTGACCAGAAAGGAGGAGGTCAGGGCAAAGAGGAGGGTCCAGGCCAGGGGGCCGAAAAGCCGGCCGACAAAGCCCCCCAGGAAAGCCATGGGCAGCAGCACCGCCACCGTGGTGCTTAACCCGGCCAGCAGGGGTTGCAGCAGCTCTTCCGCTGCCGCGATGGCCGCCTTTTTAGGGGTGGCATTCGGCGCGGCCAGGTGGCGTTCGACATTTTCGATCACCACCACCGCCCCATCCACCAGCATGCCGATGGCCAGGATAATGGCCGACATGGTCACCATGTTGAGATCGATGCCGCTGGCGGCCATGGCGATAAAGGTGAGGAGAAAGGCCACGGGAATCGAGATCCCGACGATCACGGCCTGGCGGAGATTCCCCAGAAAGAGCAGGATAATCACCAGGGTCAGGAGGATGGCGGTCAGGATGGTGCTGTTCATGTTGTTGATCACCACCTCGGTGAAGATCGAATCGTCGTCGGCAATCTCCAGCTTGAGTTGCGGATGGGCCTGGCCCAACTCCGCCAGGGCTGCTCGGACCAGGGCCGCCACCGCCACGGTGTTGGCCTCGCTCCGCTTGAGAATCTGCAGGGCGATGGCCGGCTCACCATTGAAGCGGTAGGCCGCCCGGGGGGTATCGTCGGGTTGCAGGGTCACCCGGGCCACGTCGCCCAGACGAATCTCCCGGTCCGCTCTCCGCTCCAGCAGAAGCTCCGCCACCATCTCCGGCTCGGTCAAGGGGGCGTCGAAACGGATCACCAGTTCCTGGCCGGCCCGGCTGATGATGCCGCCGGAATCGAGCAGGTTCCAGCCCCGCAGGGCGCTTTTGACCCCCTCCATGGTCTGGCCGTAGGCTTGCAGTCGGGCCGGATCCACCGCCACCTCCAGCCGGTTGTGCCAACCCCCGAAGATATCGACGCCGGCCACCCCGGCCACCAGTTGCAGACGGTCGCGCAACTGGTTTTCGGCCAGCTCCCGGACCTGGTTCAGCGGCAGCAGCTCGCTTTTCAGGGCAACGGTGACGATCGGCTTGTCGGAGGAGGAGAATTCCAGGACCTGGGGTTCGCCGATGCCGGCGGGAAGTTGATGACGGATGCGGCCGATGGCGTTTTGCACATCCACCGCCGCAGCGGCCACCTGGCGCCCGTAGTGGAACTCGGCCTTCACCACCGACAGGCCGGTCTGGCTGGTGGAGCCCACCTGGCGGATGCCGTCAATGCCGATCAGTTCCTCCTCGATAAGCTTGCTCAGGGTCCTCGCCACATCGGGGGCCGAGAGGCCGGGGTAGGGGGTGATCACCGTCACCACTGGAGGGTCGGTATCGGGGAAAAGCTGCACCGGCAGATTGAGGCGGGACACCACCCCGAAGATCAGGGTGGCGATCAGCAGGGCATAGACGGTGTGGCGATAGCGGAAGGAGAGAGCGGGCCAGCTCATGGGCGCGGCTTACCTGACCCGCACCGGCCGGGCATCGGCCAGTTCGGGATGGGGGGTGATGATCAGTTGCTCGCCAGGGGCCAAACCGGCGCTGATCTGGACCCGGCCATCGGCGGCGGTCAGGCCGGGCGCCACCGGCCGCCAATGGGCCAGGCCATCCCGGTAGAGGAAAACCCCCCGCTCATCCCCCCGCTGCCGGAGGGCCGCCCCCGGCACCAGCAGGGTGTCGGCTATCCTGGCTTGCAGGATCCGGGCCCGCACCGCCATCCCCGGCCGCAACTGTTGGGCCGCGGTGCTGAAATCGTTGCCGAAAAAGATCTCCAGGGTGCCGCTACGGCTCTGGCGATCAAGATCGGGGTGGAGGCGATCGACTTGAGCCGACCAGTCGAGTCCCAGGGCGGCCACGCTCAGCCGCGCCTCTTGGCCCACCGCCAGGGCGGCCAGATCGTTTTGGGGCACCGGGATCACCGCTTTCAGTTCCCGGTGGGAGACCAGCTCCAGCAGAGGTTGGCCCACACCCACCGTCTCCTCCGGGTCGATATGGACCCGAGCGATCAGGCCGGCGAAGGGCGCCAGGATTTCGGCATGGGAATGGCGCAGGCGGGCCACCTCCAGGGCTTCGCTTTTTTCCCGGTGGCCGGCTTCGGCGGTCTGGAGGATACGCCGGGTGGTGTCAACCTCCAGCCGGCTGATCGCCCCCTGGCCCAGGAGCGACTCCTCGGCGGCCAGGCGTTCGCGCCAGAAAACGACTTCGGCTGCGGCCCCGGCCAGAGCCGCCACCAGCCGGTCCCGTTCCGCCCGCAACTCCCGCTGGTCAAGCCGGATCAGCAGTTCGTCCTTGCTCACCGTTTCACCCTCCCGGCGGGGGAGCTCAGCCAGCCGCCCGCCCACCAGAGCCGAAACCGAGGCGCGGCGGCGGGCTTCCACGGTGCCGACGTAATCCGCCCATAACTCCAGGGCCTGCACGGTCAGGGTCTGGATCTCCACCAGGGGGTGAATGGCCTGGGGGGGCGGTAGCGGCCTGGTGACCCGATAAAGGCGCCAGCCAACCAAGGCGATCAAGGTCAGGACCAGGATGGCCACCAGCACGGCTTGCAAGCCGGTTCGCCATCTTTTCATGCCATGATCCCCCGCCGGAAAAGGAGGAAGACCGCCGGAGCCTGGCGCCGGACATGGGTGAAATCATCCAGCAGCAGGGATTGCATCACCAGCCCCTGGATTGAACCGATAAACAGGCTGGCGGCGGCGGTGCCGTCGATTGCGGCGGCGATCTCCCCCCGCTCTTTGCCGGCTTCGATGATCTCCTGCAGGTGTTCCCCGTAGCGGGCCAGCAAGCTGCGAACCACCTGTTTGGCGGCTGTATCTCCGGCTTTTTGCAGTTGTCCGAACAGCATTCGCGGCACCCCCGGGTGTTGGACGACGAAATCGATATGGGTGTTGAAAACTGCTTCCAGGGCGGCCAACGGGGAGGCCGCCTGCCAGGCCGCCTTCTCCACCCGCCGGCTAAGTTGCCGGGCAACCCATTCCAGCACCGCCTGCCAGATCGCCTCCTTGCTTGGGAAATGGCGAAAGAGCGCCCCCTGGGTCAGTTGCATCCGCTCGGCGATGGCGCCGGTGGTGATCTCCTCGGGATTCTGCTCCCCCGCCAGTTCGATCACCGTCGCCACCGTCAATTCCCGCCGTTGCTCCCCGGGCAGGTGCTTTTGGCCGCTGTTTTTCATCTCGTCGATTCCGTTGTCAGTTGTAAGTAATTAATTACTAACATAAGCGATGGGAATTTATTGTCAACCGTCATCTAGGCCGGGGGGAGATTCAGGGGTGGGTCAACTCCAGCCGTTGCCCCAGAGGGGATCGTTGCCGAACTGATGTTGCAGGCGCTCTTCGGGGTTCTGGCGGTAGAACTCCTCCTTGCTGAAGGAGAAGCTGTAGGCGGAAATATAAGCCAGCAGCAGGCGGTAGGCGGCGTTGATCCGGCGGATCTCCCGCTCCTCGCGAGCATCAGGAGGTTTCGTCGTGGATCTGGCATCCGGGTGGTAGCGTTTGACCAGCTCCCGGTGGCGAGTTTTGATCTCCCCCAGGGTGGCTTGCCGTTCAAGGCCGAAAATGGACAGTGCTTCCTCTAGCTCCTGAAAAGTCATGGCGCGGCTCCGGTCAGCTGGCGTTGTTTTTTGTGTTGATTTATTACATTAACCACTTGGAAGACCACAAGGCAAAGAGAAAAAGTGCTGAACCGACAGGGTTGGGGTGATCTTGACAGCGGCGGGATCGGTCTTATTTTTTGCGAGCAAAGGGAAAGAGAACGAGCCTGGCGATGGTGCCGATCATCAACCATTATAAATTATGGAGGTGGCTTATGGCGATTATGAGATTTTATGATCAGCCGGTTTTCCGTAATCCGTGGGCGGACCTGGAGAAGATGCGGCGGGAGTTTGACACCCTTTTTCGGAGAGCCCCGGGCGACTTTCCCCCGGGATCCGGTGCCACGGTTTTCCCCGCCCTGAACGTGGCCGAGGATGAACACGCGATCTATGTCCGGGCCGAGATTCCCGGGGTCAAGGCCGCCGAACTGGATATCGCGGTGGAGGGTGACACCCTGACCATCAAGGGTGAGCGGCGGCTCGAAACCGGGGGGGAGAAATGTTCTTATCACCGCCGGGAGATTGAACGGGGTCGCTTCAGTCGGGCCCTGACCCTGCCCACCCGGATCAATCCCGAAGGGGTGAAGGCCACCAGCCAAAACGGCATTCTGCTGATTACCCTGCCCAAAGCCGAGGAGGTCAAACCCCGCCGGATCGAGGTCAAGGGTGATTAGGTCGAATAGTTGATGCGTTGCGTAAGATGCCATCAGGAGGTTTGATATGAGCGACAAAGAGATGCAGGTCCATCAGAAACAGGAAGTGCGGCAGGCCGGGGAGCCCACCAAGCCCGAGCGTTATTTCGTGCCCGCCGTTGATATCTATGAAACCGATGAGGCGGTCCATCTGTTGGCGGAGATGCCCGGAGTGGACAAGGATGGGGTGGAGATTAACCTGGAAAACGATACCCTGACCATCAAGGGGCACAAGGGCGGCAATGGCGGCAGCGAGGAGCGGGTTCTGCTGCGGGAGTTTGAGACCGGCCACTATCAGCGCCGTTTCACCATCGCCGAGACCATTGATCAAGCTCGGATTGTGGCCTCCATGGCCGATGGCCTGCTCAATCTGGTCCTGCCCAAGGTGGAGCCGGCCAAGCCCCGCCGGATTGAGGTGCAGTGCGGCTGAGGCTGAAGCAGCCTAAACAGCGCCCAAAGGCAAAGAAAAAGGCCGCCCTCCGTTTCCGGGGGACGGCCTTTTTGCTTTGCCCTGTTAAGGGCGTTTGGAAGGAGAGAGGGTAAAAAGCACAAAACCTTTGGAAGGAGGAAAGGGGCTTTTGCTTGATTAGACAGCGGCAGGTCGGAAAGGTTCCAAAAAAAAGTTTGACCTTCAGTTGCGCGTCTTGCCCAGCAGGTTGTCCACTTCCAGGGCCACTTTCATGGTGGGGCGGAGGAAATCCTCCCCCAGGAAGGCCCGGTTCTGTTCAACCAGTTGGCAAAGGGCGCCGATATCTCCCCCTTCGGCCAACTCCAGCACGGTCTGAAGGTTGGTCGCGAAATCCCGGGGAATCCGGCGGCCCTGGCCTGGGCAGGCCAGAATTTCGGCGTAGGTGCGCGGATTCTGAAAATGGACCCGGGCCATGGCCAGCATGGAGTAGGCCGAGGTCAGGGTGGAGTGGCGCTCAATTTCCTGGGAGGGCAGGGCATGCTGGCGCAGGGTCATGGCCAAGGCGATGGCGCTGGCGCTGGGCAGTTTCTGGCCAACCCCCATCAGCAGGTTGTGATCAGGGCCGGAATCCAGGGAAATGGTCGCGCCGTGCTTGTACAAAAACGCCTCGAACTCCCGGCAAAGTACGCCGCTGCGCTGGGTGCGGACCAAAGAGACGTTTTTGTCCTTCATGGTGGCGGCCTTGGGGCCCCAGAGGTTGTGGACCAGCATCACCTCCACCCCGGGGGCGGTGGCTTCCAGGGCGGCGGCCACGCTCTCCTCGGCTTCGCCGGCCAGCAGGATCAGGGCCTGTTTTTCGCTCAACAGGGGGCCATACTCCCGCACCGTGGCCGCAGTGGCGCTGATCGGCACACAGATCGCCACCAGCTCCACCTGGGGAATCATCTCCTCGGGGCGCAGTTCGCTGTTCCGGCCGGTGAGCAGCACCTGGTAACCCTCCCCCTCCAGGCGGCGGGCAAACCACTGGCTCATCTCGCCGCTGCCGATAAAACCGCATTTCTTGATCCGTTTGGTGCGCATGTCCACCCGGGGGTAGCTGCCCAGCACCCTGATGCTGCCGGTTTCCCTGATCACTTCGTCGGCGATCAGGCGCAGGGCCTCTTGGATGCCGGGATCTTCGATGTGTCCCTCCATCTCGATATAGAAGCGCAGCTCCTGGCTCCTGGGGTCGGTTTCCGAGTCCATATCCAGCAGGTTGATGCCCCGGCGGGCAAACTCCCCCAGCATGTCGTGGAGCAGGCCCACCCGGTCCTTGAGCGGGGTGGTGATTGCGGCGGTGGCATCGTAGCCGCTGATGGGAGGCAACTTTTTCCCCAGCAGGGCGAAACGGGTACGGTTGTATGGGGTTATCTCCCTTTCCCGCAGGAGAAGACCGCCGGCGAGGAGGGCAGGTTCCGCTTCGATCACTCCGCAATCGCTCCGCCCCCCGGCCTTGAGTCTGGCCATCGCCGCCTCCAGGTCGTGGACCGCCAGCAGATCGGCGGTGGGAAAATGGTGGGTGATATACTCCTCGCACTGTTGGAGCAGGGGCGGGCGCCCGATCAGGGTGGTCAGCGGGGTTTCGCCGTCCAAGGCTCCCAGTGAAAGGTGTACCGGGACAACGACATTGTCGATCCAGTAATGGTTGGGGTTTTCGGCCAACAGATGGCAGAAATCCCGTTTGCGCCCTTCGCGGGTATTGTAGGCGGGGAGCAGGGCGTGGTCAGCCCTCCCCTGGGCGAGAGCGGCAAAAACGGCGGCGTTGTCGGGCAGGGCCAGTATTTGAGCCTGGGGGGCATATTGCCTTGCGGCCTGCCAGGCGTGCGAGCCTTCCGGACCCGGGGTGGCGATGGTGACCATCTTATTTTCTTCCCTTTGGTTGTGTATCGATTGGAGTTCCCTTCTCGGCTCCCCGGTGGTGATTGGTGCTATTTATCTAGTTTGTTCCGGCTTTGTGGTCAACCGTTTTTCCTTTGGCCTCGGGCCCGACTACTGCCACTGGGTGTTTTTTTGCCGAACAGGAAATTTCTGCTTGCGATGGCTCACCGATAAAGGCATTATGCTACAACGTGTGACAAAATGTCGCACCTGGTTCCGAGCCGGTCTGCTTTGACCGGTAACATTCACCGTAAAAGCGCGGAGGGTAAAGATGAAAAAGGTAATGGCGACGGCGGCGGCTCTGACGATGCTGGTTGGCGGATATCTGACATTCACCACGGTGGACTCGGAAACCGCCCAGGCGGTGGCCGCTAAACAGACTTACCAGGCCAAGATTTACGTGGCCGGGATGGGCGGCCATTTTGCCGAGGCCAATGTAACCATCGATCCCAATAACGGTCGGCAGCCCATCGCCCTTAATGGGATGCTTGGCATGGTCACCATCGGTACCGGCAAGACCCACCCCACCCATGATGCCCGCATCGATGTCAATGACCGCAACGTTATGTTCTGGTCAACCTACCGGCCCGACGGCGACGGCAATCTCCACGTGGGCAAAACCGATCTGACCACCGGCAAGGTGTTGATCGACGTGGCCCTGCCTCCGGATCAACGGGCCACCTGGACCGGGGCCAACTACTGCGGGTCCGGCCAGTCCAGCGATTATTTTATGCCGGTCTATATGGGGGACGAGGGTTATATCGATGTTTTTGCCAAGAGGGACCTTGCCCATAAGCACCGGGTCTTTTTTGATGATCTGGGCTACAAGCCCGGCGAGTACACCTTTGCCCACGGCACCAATACCCCGGACATGAAGCACTTCCTGCTCACCCTCAATCTGACCCCCGAGGGGCACACCAAGTTCACCGGCAACAACCAGTTGATCCTGCTGGAGATGAAAGCTCTGGAGCAGGGTAAGATCAAGAAGGTGGCGGAGGCGACCATCACCGGCAAGCCCCGGGATGCCTCCGGCGGCACCATCACCTTCCGCCAGTACTTTACCCAGGATGGCAAATATCTCTTTCAGTCCGGTGGTGATCGGGGCTACATCATTGACGCCAGGACCCTGAAGGTGGTTCAGGTCGCCACCCCGCTGCCCGGCGAAGCCCATGACTTCATGCCGACCCCCGATGGCAAGTACGGGATTTTCGCGGTGCGGAACAAGGTCTTTTCCGCCGCCGACGAGGGCGATGTCACCGACGGCAGCCTGGCCCTCTACGATGTTCAGGCCAAAAAAATGGTGGGTGAAGTAACTTCGGTCTGTCTGGCCTGTCATAAGATGATGGGCAAGTCCGGCAGCGCCATTCTTTGCGGAATCGATGCCAACTGGCAATAAAACGGCGCTCTTGATGCAGATCAGTTTTTTATCCGTGGCGCTGAAAAATTTGCGGCGCAAACCGGTGCGCACCCTGGTCCTGGTTTGCGCCATTGCTCTTTTCGTCGCCCTGCTGGTTTTCGCCGCCTCTTTCAGTATCAGCATCACCTCCACCATCGACCGGGTTTCCCAGCGGTTGGGCGCCGATATCATCGCGGTCCCGGTGGGGGCCCGGACCGAGGCCCAGGAGTTTCTGCTTGAGGCGCGGAACCGCTCCTTTTATATGCCCAGTGAACTCCTCGCAGAGGTTAAGGGGATCGAGGGCGTCCGGGATGTCACCCATCAGACCTATATCTCCTCCATCGACGGCCTCTGCTGCGACGTGATCCCCACCGGTATCGTGGCCTTTGATCCGGCCACCGATTTTATCGTCAAACCCTGGCTCAACCGGGCGATCGGCCGGGAGCTGCTCCCCGGCGAGGCCATCGCCGGCGCTGGCACCGCCGAGAACCTCGGCCTGGGGTTGCTCAATGTGGAAGCCACCCTCTTCAATCAGCGCTTCACCATTGTCGGAGAGCTGGAGGCCACCGGCACCGGGCTGGACAATGCCCTCTTCATGACCGTGGATAGTTTGCAAAAGATCATCGATGGCGGCTATTCCCCTTTGGCTCAGGGGCAGATATCGGTGATCTTCATCCGGTTGGAGGAGGGTCTGGACCCTGATTACATGGGGCGGGTAATCGAGGGGCAGATCTACAATGTCGATGTGGTCACCCGCAGCAGCATGGGGGTGCGCTGGCTCAATACCCTGGCCGATATCAATCGGATCTTTCTGGTGACCATCTCCCTCTCTTCAATGCTCACCATTTTTCTGGTCTGGTCGATCTTCACCGCCATGGCCGGTGAACGGGCCCGGGAGATCGGGATCATGCGGGCCATCGGCGCCCGCCAGGCGCAGGTGGCCAAACTGTTTTTCCTGGAGATCGGCTTGCTGGGGGCGGTGGGCAGCCTGCTGGGAGTGCTGGGCGGAACCTGGCTGGCGGTGCGCCTGGCGGCCGATTTTGAGCTGATGCGCTCAATCTCCGCCGGGCTCGAACCTGGTCAGCAACTGCTGATTGGGTTGGGTGGCTTGCTGGTCGGCGGGGGAGTCTGTCTGGCCGGGGCGCTGATTCCCGTCAATCGGATCAAAAAGATTGAGCCGTTGCTGGCGATAAAGGAGGTTTGAAGAGTGAGCCAGCTTGAATTGGTCGCGGTCAGTAAGATCTATCGGGTGGACCAAACCGCCATTCCGGCCCTGAATCAGGTTTCGCTGCGGGTGGAGCGCGGTGAGTTTCTCTCCGTTGTCGGCCACTCCGGTTCCGGCAAGAGCACCCTGGTGTCGGTGATCGGCGGAATCCTGCGGCCCAGCTCCGGACAAGTCCTCTTCGGTGGCCACGATATCAGCGCCCTGGATGATGGCGGGCTTTCGGCCTACCGCAACCGCCGGGTCGGCTTTATCTTTCAGTTCGCCAGCCTGTTGCCCGTTCTCACCGCCCGGGAAAACGTGATGCTGGCGGCCCTGTTCGGGGAGAACCGTTCCCGGCGGGAGCAGGAGCGGGCCGATCACCTTCTGGATCTGGTGGGGATCGGCGATCGGGTCAATGCCTATCCCTGGCAGCTTTCCGGCGGCCAGCAACGGCGGGTGGCCATTGCTCGGGCCTTGATGAACCAGCCGGAACTGCTGTTGGCCGATGAACCCACCGGTGATCTGGATGAGCAGACCGAAGCCGAGATCATGGCCCTGTTGAGCCGAATCAACCGGGAGGAACGGGTTACCATGATCCTGATCACCCACAACCGGGCCCTGGCCAAAACGGCGTCCCGGATGTTGCGGATGAAGCAGGGCCACCTCGACCCGGAGGTGCTCAAGGCATGATGAGGAAGTCGCGGTGGTACCGGGTTAAGCCGGATCCCCGTTAGGAGGCGGCGGGAAAGAGGGCCCGGGCGGTGGTGCCCTGACCTGGTTGGGAGGAAAAAACCAGCCGGCCGCCATGTTCCTCCATGATGCCGGCGGAGATCGACAGCCCCAGCCCGGTCCCGCCACTGTCCCGCCTGGTGGTGAAGAAAGGATCCTGGATCCGCTTGAGATCCCGGGTCGGAATGCCCCGACCCTGGTCGCGGACCTGGAGAATAATCAGCCCATCTTCGTTGGTGGTTTGTACCTGGATGGCGGCGGTGGGCGCAGCCAGGGCCTGGCAGGCATTCTGCAGCAGATTGACTGCCACCTGTTCGGCCCGCTGGAAGTTGCCCCGGACCGGGGGCAGACTTTCAGCCAGATCAACTTCCAAGTGGTGGGTCGCCTGCTTCAGGGGAGAGGCCAGCAGGGTCAGGGCCGCCTGCACCACCTGATTTAGATCGAAGAGTTGATTCATGTTGGCGGCGCTTTGGCGGGCGTAATCGTTGAGATTCCTGACGATCTTGGTGATACGCTCGGCGCCGCTGGCGATCCCCTCCAGCAGCTCCGGGACATGTTCCGCCATTTTGGAGTAGGGGAGACCACTCATCTGAAACTCGCCATGGGTTCGACGGTAATCTTGCAGTATTGGCTTGATGTCTAACCAGATCCTGCGGAGGATCGGGGCGTTCATGGCGATGAAGTTGTTGGGGTTGTTGATTTCGTGGGCCACTCCGGCCACCAGAATGCCCAACGAAGCCATCTTGTCCGCTTCGATCAGTTGCCGCCGCCGCTCTTCGGCCTCCTTCTCCGCCAATTTCCGGGCCCTGATATCCGCCCGGAGCTTGCGGTTGGCGGCGGCCAGCTCCGCGGTGCGTTCCTCCACCAGCTGTTCAAGGTGGCGCCGGTATTCATCCAGCTTCCTGGTTGAGCTGGCCAGCTTTTCCTGGCTCTCCCGCAACTCGCGCTGCAGGCGGACCTGCTCCATCCCCTTGTCGAGAGCGATCTCCAGCTCTTGTCGGGAGAACGGTTTCTGCAGGTAGTTGGAGGCCCCCAGGCGCATCGCCTCCACCGCCGTTTTGATCTCGTGCTGGCCGGAGATTACGATCACTTCCAGGTCGGGCTGGCGCCGACGGGCCTCGGCCATGAAGGTCAATCCATCCATTCCCGGCATCAGAATATCGGTGAGCAGCAGGTCGAAACGGCGACCGGGGGTTGCTCCGGTGCCGTTGATGATCTCCAGGGCTTCGCGACCGCTGGTGGCGGTGCAGACCTGGTAACGCAATTTTTTGGCCTGGATGGAGATGAGCTGGAGGACGAAGGGTTCATCATCCACCACCAGGAGCTGGCCGCGCTTGGGGGCGGCCTTGGAGGGACGCCCCGGCGGTGGCTGCTGGTCTGGGGGCTGGTGGGGGGTCATAATCCGGTGGCGGGTTCGGCTAGAGGCGTTTCAGGCGCTGGTTGAGGGCCTGGGGAGTTATACCCAAGAGGCTGGCGGCGACCCGCTGGTTGTTCCCCGAGCGGCGCAGGGCCTCCTGGACCAGAATCAGGGCCGCCGCCTTCAGGGTGGGCAGACGATCCAGCTTCTGGATCCACTCGCTGTCCAGGGTGGCTGAAGGAACGCCCTGGCCGCCCAGCCCCGGGGAGGTGAGGCGCCCCTTGACCGCCTTGATGAAGGTTTCGGTTTTGAGCAGGCGGGCCCGGTGGCCACTCATGGCATCAAAGGCCATCTCCCGAAGTTCCTTGACGTTGCCTGGAAAATAGTAGTTTTTCAGCAGCGGGATGATCTCCTGGTGATAAACCGGCTTTTTCTTGCGCAACTCCTTGGCGGCCTCCCCCAGAAAATGGTCCAGCAGCAGGGGGATGTCGTCGGCGCGCTCCCGCAGCGGCGGCAGGTGAACATGGTGGGCGCGCAGCCGGTGGTAGAGATCCCGGCGTATTCCCCCCTCCTCCCCCAAGGCATCGACATCCTTTTGGCTGGCCACCAGAATCCTGGTATCGGAACCCTTGACCTGCTCGGAACCCAGCGGACAATATTCACCATTCTCCACCAGCCGCAGGAGTTTAAGTTGGGATTCGGGACTGAGATCCCCGATTTCATCAATGAAAAGGGTGCCGCCTTTGGCTTTTTCCACCAGGCCCGGGCGGGCCTTGTCGGCTCCGGGAAAGGCGCCCTTGACGTGGCCGAAGAGGGTGTCGGCGAAAAGTTGCTCGTCGAGGTCGGCCACCTTGGCCGTCAGCATCCGGCCCTTGCGCCGGCTCAGGCGGTGCAGGGCTTTGGCCACCTCCTCTTTGCCGACTCCGGCCTCCCCGGTGATCAGTATCGGCTGGCGACTTTCGGCCACCGCCTCGCAGTACTGGAAGATCTTCTGCATCTTGGGATGTTGGGTGATGATGGGGGCGAAGATCTCGGGGTGGCGCAGCTCGGGGCGAAAGAAGCGATCGGCCAGGCGGCTGTTTTCCCGACGCAGGCGGCGAACTTCCAGGGCCCGGTTGACACTGGGCAGTAATCGTTCGACACTCACCGGCTTGACGATGTAGTCGAAGGCTCCCTGCAGCATGCAGTTGACCGCCGTTTCCACCTCGTTGACGCCGGTGACCACGATTACCGGGATTTCGGGATGGTGTTCGTTGAGCCAGGCCAGGATCTCCTGGCCGGAGACCTGGGGCATGATCAGATCAAGCAGGATAATCTCGATCTCCTGGCCGGCAACGATCTCCCGGACCCGGCGTCCGTCGGGGCAACGGATGGTGTTGGTAAGGCCGTGGCTCTTCAGGGCGATATCAAAACTGGCCAGGGTATGCTCTTCGTCGTCGACCAGAAGAATTGGCCAGTGGGGATAGATGTCGGTGGCCGCGCTCATATTGTTTACCTCTGCATTAACAGTGGAGATCAGATGATGTCGGCCGGCCAGAGTAGTTGTTCGCTGATCCAGCCGGTGGTGCCATCGGCATGTTTCACCTTGATCCAGTCGCGCCGCCGTTCAACGGGCTCGAAGATCACCCCGTAACGGACCGTGGCCATCACTTCGTAGTTGGTGCCGGGGCCGGTTCGCATGTTGGCGGTGTTGACCCGGACAATCACTCTTTTGTCATTGCTGAGCAGTGGGGTGAAGATCCAGCCCCGATCACCTTCGAAGTCAACCACCCGGGCCCATTCACCCCGCCGCTCCGTGACCTGGAGGGGGAAGCCGCGGAAAATCTCCCAGAGGATCTCGTGGTCGGTACTGGGGCCGGAGCGGATATTGACCTTCTCCCGCTGGATACTGACATACTCAGCCGCTGCCGCACCGGGCAGGGCGAAGAGCAAGGTGATGGCCATGATGGCCATAATTCCGCGACGAAAGGGGAAAAGAGTGTTGGGAAGGCTCATGGGGATGCTCCTGTTTAGATAAAGCGTCTTGTAAAACCGATAAGTTAGCACCAAGCCAAAGGTAAGTCAACCGCAAGAGCGCGGCCGGGTCGGTAAACTTGGTCAACAGTCCCACTGGGACGGATCCAGCTCCCGGCGGGCATATTCCTGGTAAACTTTGTGTTTCACAAATAAATCAAAGATATCCGGGTCGATGTGTCCCTCATTTTTCATGGCCGTCATGATCCTGAGGGCCCGGCTCACCGGCATCGCTTTTTTGTAGGGCCGGTCACGGGAGGTAAGGGCCTCGAAGATGTCGGCGATGGCGATTATTCTGGCCTGGGGCGGGATATCCCGGGCCTTGAGTCTAAAGGGGTAGCCGCTGCCGTCAAGCTTTTCATGGTGGGCGGCGGCGTATTCCGCCACATGCCGCAGCTTTTTGGGAAAGGGTAACTGTTTGAGCATCTTATAGGTGACCATGGCGTGATTTTCGATGGTCTGGCGTTCCGCGGAGGTCAGATTACCCTTGCGGACCAGAAGATTGTTCAGCTCATCCTCTTTGAGCAGGGGCTCGGGACTGCCGTTGTTGTGCCACGACCGGGCGGCGATTTTTTTCAGGCGGGCAATCTGCTCATCGCCCAGGTATTCACCCGGCAGGTTGCAGTGACTGACAAACTGTTTCTCCTCTTCAAGCTGTTCGGCGCTGCCGTCGGCCTGGGGTGAGGGAGGGGGGGCGGTGGCAACGGTGGATTGCCGGCCGGCCAGTTGGGCCTCCAGTTGGCGGATTCGTTGATCCCGTTTCAGCACCTCGTAGCGGGCTTCAACCAGCTGGATGCGGTCAAAAATGGTCTCCAGTTTGCTGGACTTGTCCATCACATGCTCGGGGGTGACGATCTTGCCGATATCATGCAGCCAGCCGGCCAGGCTTAACTCCCGCATCTGGTCCTCGTTGAGCCTGAACCCGGCAAGGGGGCCCGTATTCTCCTGGTTAATCGCCCTGGCGGTGGCCATGGTCAGTTGCTGTACCCGCCGGATATGACCGGCGGTATAGGGTGACTTTTCATCGATGGCGGTGGCGATGGCCTGGATAAAGGCGTCGAAAAGCAGTTCCAGGTCACGGTAGAGGCGAACATTGGTGATGGCCACCGCCGCCTGGGAGGCCAGCGAGGCCACCAGGTCGACGTTTTCGGCCGGGAATGGAATCGGTCGACCGCTCTCCGGGCTGAGGGCGTTGATCAGCTGCAAAACTCCGATCACCTCCCGCTCCTTGTTGCGCATGGGGATGACCAGCATCGACTGGGAGCGGTAGCCGGTGCCCGCATCGAACTGTTTGGTGCCGGAGAAATCGTAACCTTCCGCCTGGTAAACGTCGGGAATATTGACAATCTTGCCGGTCATGGCCACGGAGGAGGAGACGTTGGCGTGGTTGGGTGCCCCGTCGAGATGCAGAGGGATCGGTGGCCAGGTGATGGGGCCGGCGGCCCCTCCCATCCGGATCTTCATGGTCTGGTTCTGGATGATGGCGAATTCCAGCTGGTCCCGCTCCCCATCAGTCAGATAAAGGGTGCCGGCGTCGGCTCCGGCCAGACTGCGCGCCTCGTCGACGATCTTTTCCAGCAGAACCGGCAGGTTCTTTTCGGAGGAGAGGGCGATGCCGATCTCCGCCAGTCGGGCAAGGTGCTCGTGCAGGCGGGTGTTGCTGCGCTGAGCGCCGGACGCCTGTTCCATCTTTCGCCTCCTTTACCGATGACCCGAAAGTTCGTCGCTGAAGGTGAGATAAGCGAGGAATTCCCGGTTGCCCTTGGGGCCCAGAATGGGGGATGGAACCACCCCCACCCAGTTCAGCTTTAATCCTTGGGCAAACTCCCTGAGCGCGGCAACAACCTCCTGGTGGAGCTCCTGATCCCTTACCACCCCCCCCTTGCCCACCCGGCCCTTGCCCACCTCGAATTGCGGTTTGATCAGAGCGATGATCCCGGCACTCGGCCGCAGCAGGGCCAAGAGTGGAGGCAGCAACAGCTTAAGCGAGATGAAGGAGGCGTCCAGGACCGTCAGGTCCATCGGTTCCGGCAGATCGCCGGGGGTGAGGTGGCGAGCATTGGTGCGTTCCATCACCACCACCCTGGGGTCCTGTCGCAGCTTCCAGGCCAGTTGGCCGTAGCCCACATCCACCGCGTAAACCCGGGCGGCCCCCCGTTGCAGCAGACAATCGGTGAAGCCGCCGGTGGAGGCCCCGATATCAAGGCAGATCAGCCCGGCGGGATCGATGGCGAAATGGTCCAAGGCGCCGGCCAGCTTGAGTCCGCCCCGGCTGACAAAGGGGCAGGGGTTCTCTTTGATCACCAGGGGGGCGTCGCTTGCCACCGCCATGCCCGCCTTGTCCAGCACCTTGTCCCCCGAGCGCACCAGACCGGCGGCGATGATCGCCTGGGCTCGTGGGCGGCTCGGCGCCAGCCCCCGGGCCACCAGCAGTTTATCGAGCCGCTCTTTCATGGATATGGGCGCAAAGTTCGTCGGCCATGGCGTCGATGCGCTGGCGATCGCTCCCTTCAACCATCACCCGGATCAGGGGTTCGGTGCCCGAGGCTCGGATCAGGATGCGGCCGTCGGCGCCCAGGGCCGCTTCCATCTGGGCGACCTGTTGCTTGAGGCCGGGGATGGCGCTGACCGCCACCTTGCGCTCCAGGCGGACATTTTTCAACACCTGGGGGAGGACGGTCATTCTTCCGGCCAGTTCCGAGAGCTTGCGGTTCTCCTTGATCATAACCACCAACAGGCGCAGAGCGGCCAGAATCCCGTCACCGGTGGTGTTGTGGTCGAGGAAGATCAGATGGCCGGACTGCTCGCCCCCGAAATTGTAGCCCTTGGCCCGCATCCGTTCCACCACATAACGGTCACCCACCTGGGTGCGCTCCAGGCGGCCCCCCAGCTGGCGCATGAACAGCTCGAGGCCCAGGTTGCTCATCACCGTGGCGACCAGGGTTTTTTTGCGCAACTTCTTACGGGCCATCAGGTCGGCGGCGCAGATCGCCATCACCTGATCCCCGTTGAGAACCTCCCCATTTTCATCGGCCACGATCAGCCGGTCACCGTCGCCATCCAGGGCGATGCCGATATCGGCGCCCAGCTCCCGGACCTTGCTCGCCATCAGTTCCGGGCAGAGGGCTCCGCACTCCCGGTTGATGTTGGTGCCGTCCGGCTCAATCCCCAGGCAGGTTACCCTGGCCCCCAGCTCGGTGAAAACGGCGGGGGCTACTCCGTAGGTGGCGCCGTGGGCGCAATCCAGGACAATATGAAAATCATCCAGGGTGTACTGGGCGGGGAAGGTGTTCTTCAGGAAAACGATGTAGCGGCCCCGGGCGTCCTCGATCCGGGAGGCCCGGCCGATCTCGTCGGCGGTGGGGCGCAGGGTTGCCATCTTCTGGGAGAAGATCAGCTCTTCGATGGCCAGCTCCTCGGCATCGGGCAGCTTGAAGCCGTCATGGGCAAAAATTTTGATCCCGTTATCCTGAAAAGGGTTGTGGGAGGCGGAGATCACCAGGCCGGCATCGGCCCGCATGCTGGTGGTGATAAAGGCGATGCCGGGGGTGGGCAGGGGGCCGACCAGCAGAATGTCCACCCCCATGGAGCAGATTCCGGCGGCCAAGGCGTTTTCGATCATGTAACCGGAGAGCCGGGTGTCCTTGCCGATCACGATCCGGTGGCGGCGGCGCTGGCGTTTGACCAGAAAGGCGATCCCCCGGCCTACCTGCATGGCGATTTCGGTGGTCATCGGATAGAGGTTGGCTTCACCGCGGATGCCGTCGGTTCCAAAGAGTCTTCTCATCTCTCTCGCTCAATTATTTGGTTTCGGTCACTTTTACGGTGATCTGTTCCGGGTTGATGGCGACCACGCTGATCTTGTCATCGGTGGTGACCAGGGGGGGCAGACGATGGCTGCCGGCCTCCAGTTCGCCCACCTGCAGGGTCAGGACGACCCGCTGGCGAAGGGCCGCCGGGTCGCGATGGAGGCTTAAGGGGGCCAGCAGCCGCAGTTGCAGGGCGCGGGGGCTAAGGGTGTAGCTGAACTGCTCCCGGCGATCGATCAACACCGGCTCCACCTCCCGCAGGGTGAGCTCGCCGGTTTTTTCCTGGATCTCGATCATGGCGTTTACCATTGCCTCTCCCAGCAACTCCAGCAGCTCCTGGTCCAGGAGCAGGGGGGTTTGGCGGATGGTGGTGGAGTTAAGGCCGGAGAGGTCGATGGGGGTGGTGCGCAGCAGATTGATGCGATCAAGCAGGGCCTCCGGGCCATTGATGGTGATGGCGGCCGGTTCCAGTCGCAGGCTGGCCAGTTCAAAGCCCGGGGCCGGCTCCCCCCTGGTTTCCGCCTGGATCGGCAGCATTTTCTCTTTCAATCGGTCGATCACCAGGGTGGTGTGGGCCGGCTGGATTCGTAAGACTTCAATTCCCCGGGGAAAGGGGAGCGATTCCGCTTCGTTGCGGATCGCCATGGTGCCGGGCTTGGCCTCGGCCAGATTGATGGTTCGGGTGATGGGCTGACGCCGCAGTCCATCGATCAGGCCCCGGGGACCGGTGATGGTTACCTCCAGCTGCTGCTTGAACTGGTTGGCGATCACCAGATCACGGGGCAGGTTGACCAACTCCACCGGGACCAGCAGGTGGGTGTCCACCTTGTCCTCTCCCACCACGAAGTACCAGAGGAAGATGGCGAAAAAAAGAGCCAGCAGTCGCAGGACCCAATCCTTGGGCCAGTAGTCGGTGTATTCGACGGTGGCGATTTTCTTTATCTGTTCAACCAGTTTTTCCATATTTTCGGCGAAATATACTCTTTTGGGAGAAAAATGGCATCCAGGCGGCTTTTCAGGCCCTTCTCATCCAGGTCCAGGGTCAGGGCCCCATGCTGGGCCAGGGAAACGTGGCCGGTTTCCTCGGAGATCACCACCACCACGGCATCGGTCTCTTCGGAAATGCCGATGGCGGCCCGGTGGCGGGTGCCCAGGTGTTTGCTGATGTAAGGGTTTTTAGTCAACGGCAGTACACAGCCGGCGGCTACGATCCGCTGGTCCTTGATGATCACGGCCCCATCGTGGAGAGGGGAGTCTTGGAGGAACAACGAGAAGAGGAGCTGGTGGCTGATCAGGGAATCGAGCCGGTGGCCCAGCTCCAAAAAATCCTTGAGTCCGGTCTCCCGTTCAATCACGATCAGCCCTCCGATCCGCTCCCGGGACAGCAGAAAGGCGGCCGTGGTGACCTCGGTCAGAATCTGGGTGGTCTCCTCGCTGGATTTGCCGAAGGGGGTGCGACCGAACTGGGCCAGAGCCCGGCGGATATCTCTTTGAAATATGATGATGATGATCAGGAAGATCGAACTGAGAAAGGTGCTGAGCAGCCAGTAGAGGGTGAGAAATTCCAGCTCCCGGGCGGCGAAATAGATGACGATCAGGACGGCGATGCCGATGAGCATCTGGACGGCCCTGGTGCCCCTGATCAACAGGATTACACGATAAATAAGGTATGCAACGATCAGGATATCGAGAAAGTCTTGCCAGCGCAATGAGGTGAGGATTGTGAGCATCTATCTGTAGAACCGTTGTAATGATGTTGGCTGGGGGCCGATCTGGGCCTGCTTGCGCCGTGGTGTCTGATAAAGTAGCCGATTTTAAGGTGCTCGGGCAAGCATAGTATTTGATTTTGCAGAAAAAAATCATTTTCTTTCGGAGCTGGGCGCATTATGTTGCCGCTGACGGCCGGGCAACCTGCCGGGAAAGATTTTTTTCTCCGGCTTGCCGCTTGACACCGGAGGACAACAACGGTACTATTCCTCCTTTTGCATGGGCCGCCGTGTCTGGTGCCCGTCGGAACGTTCCCCGCTCCGGCCCGAGGCCCGCGGTGGCAGGAAAGAACACTATTTTTTCTTAAGGAGATCTAGCTTTGGCCAATCATAAGTCGGCAATGAAGAGAAATCGGCAGAACGAGGTTCGTCGCGAGCGCAACCGGGCCAACCGTACCCGGCTCAAGACCCTGGTGCGGCGGGTTAACGAGGCGGTGACCGCCAACTCTCCCGAGCAGGCCCGCGAGGCCCTTCAGGCCGCGGTTCCCGGTTTGGATCGGGCGGTGAACAAGGGCACCCTTCATCGCAATACCGCCGCCCGCAAGGTGTCCCGCTTGAGCCGCCGGGTCAATGCCCTGTCGCAAAATGCCTAGTTCCTTCCGGGGTTGAACCCCTTTTTAGTAGCGCTTGCAAGCCATGGCTACCCGTGCGGGTTGACCGTGGCTTTCTTGTTCTTACACAGGAATTCCCATGCCGCGGCCGGACCTGGAACACTTTAAGCAACTTGCCGCCGGGCACACCCTGGTGCCGGTGGCCCGTGAACTGATTGTCGATCTCGACACCCCGTTGACCATCTTCACCAAGGTGGCCGGCGAACAGTCCCATGCCTTCCTCTTTGAAAGCCTGGAGGGGGGGGAGAAGTGGGGCCGTTACTCCTTCATCGGATTCGACCCGCTGCTGATCTTTGAAAGCCGGGGCGAGGAGATCCTGTTGCGGCGCGCCGCTTACGAAGACTCTTCGGGTGGTTTCAGCGAGGAGCGTTTCCGTGGTGATCCCCTGCGGGAGCTGGAGAAGCTTCTTAACCAGCTTAAACCGGCCATGGCCGATTCCTCGCTGCCCCGTTTTTGCGGGGGGGCGGTGGGTTTTCTCGGCTACGACATGGTCCGCTTCATGGAGCGGCTGCCGACGGTTAATCCTCCCCTGGCCGGTTTCCCCGACAGCAGTTTCCTGATCCCCCGGATCGTTCTGGTTTATGACAACCTGCGCCAGCGTTTGACCGCGGTCAACTGGGTGGCGATTACCCCGGAAGCCGATCTCGATCGGCTTTACCAGGGGGCGCTTGCCCGCATCGAGCAGCTGGTGACCGCCCTTGAGCAGCCGGGGCCGGTGGGCCTGCTGGGCGGGGAGGCCGGAGTTGAGGCCCCGGTGCCCGAGTTCAGTGCCAACATGAGCCGGGAGGAGTTTACCGCCATGGTGGAGCGGGCTAAGGAGTATATCCTGGCCGGTGATGTCATCCAGGTGGTGCTGTCCCAGCGTTTTCAAGCCTCAACGGCGGTCCCGCCGCTCAAGCTCTATCGGGCCCTGCGCCATATCAATCCCAGCCCCTATCTCTTCTATCTCAAACTTGGCGATCTGGTCCAGATCGGTTCCTCGCCGGAGATTCTGGTCCGTCTGGAGGGGGATGATATCGAGTTACGTCCCATTGCCGGTACCCGTCCCCGGGGAGGTGATCCGGTGGAAGATCTGGCCCTGGAAAAGGAGTTGCTGGCCGATCCCAAGGAGCGGGCCGAGCACCTGATGCTGGTGGACCTGGGCCGCAACGACGTGGGCCGGGTGGCCCGTTACGGGTCGGTTGAGGTGCGCGACCTGCTGGTGATTGAACGTTACAGCCATGTGATGCATATCGTTTCCGGGGTCCATGGTAAGCTGGCTGCCGGGAAAAACCAGTTTGACGTGGTGCGGGCCTGCTTCCCCGCCGGCACTGTCTCGGGAGCCCCCAAGATCCGGGCCATGGAGATCATCGAAGAGCTGGAACCCCAGCGGCGCGGCCCCTATGCCGGGGCGGTGGGTTATTTCGGCTTCACCGGCAATATGGATCTCTGTATCACCATCCGCACCTTCGTGATGCTGGGGCAACAGCTTTGGGTCCAGGCCGGGGCCGGGATCGTTGCCGATTCGGTGCCGGAGGCGGAGTTTCAGGAGACGATCAACAAGTCCATGGGGCTGCGGCGGGCGTTACAGCTGGCCCAGGCCGGAGAGGGGGGGAAGCTGGCGCCATGATTGTGGTGATCGATAACTACGATTCTTTTACCTATAACATCGTTCAGACCATCGGCGGGATGGGGGCGGAGATGACCATCTTCCGCAACGATGAGGTGGATCTGGCCGCCATCGAGGCCTGTCGGCCCGATCGGCTGCTGATCTCTCCCGGCCCCTGCACTCCGGTCCAGGCGGGGATCTCCATTGCCGCCATCCGGCATTTCAGCGGCAAGCTGCCGATCCTGGGGGTCTGTCTGGGCCATCAGGCCATCGGTGAGGCGTTCGGTGGTAAAATTGTCCGGGCCTCCCGGTTGATGCACGGCAAGACCAGTCCGGTCACCCATGACGGCCGAGGGGTTTTTCGGGGCCTGCCCAACCCCTTCGAGGCGATGCGTTACCACTCCCTGATGGTGGATGAGGCCAGCCTGCCCGCCTGTTTCGAGATCACCGCCCGGACCGACCAGGGCGAACTGATGGGGCTGCGCCACCGGGAGCTGGCGGTGGAGGGGGTGCAGTTTCATCCCGAATCGATCATGACTCCCGCCGGAGTCGCCCTGCTGCGAAATTTCATCGATCCGGCTTATCCCAACCTGGGCTAGGCTGTTTATTTGAGGAGAGCCCATGATTAAGGAAGCGATTGCCAAGGTGGTGAGCGGCCATGATCTCGACGAACCCGGGATGGTGGTGGTGATGAACGAGATCATGGGGGGGGAGGCCACTCCCGCCCAGATCGCCGCCTTTATCACCGCGTTGCGCCTCAAGGGGGAAACGGTGGCCGAGATCACCGGCGCCGCCCGGGTAATGCGGGAGAAGGCCACCCCGGTGACCCCCTTTTCGGCCGCCGAACTGGCGGCCGGCCAGGTCCTGGTCGATACCTGCGGGACCGGCGGCGACTCTTCCGGAACCTTCAATGTCTCCACCACCACCGCTTTCGTGGTGGCCGCCGCCGGCTTGCCGGTGGCCAAGCATGGTAACCGTTCCGTCACCAGCTCCTGCGGCAGCGCCGATGTTTTGGAGGCCCTGGGCGTTGATTTAAACCTGTCGCCTCCAGCGATCAGTCGGGCGATCCGCGAGGTTGGAATCGGCTTTATGTTTGCCCCCGCTCTCCACGGGGCGATGAAACATGCCATCGGCCCCCGGCGGGAGATCGGAATTCGTACCATCTTCAACATCCTGGGGCCGCTGACCAATCCGGCCGGGGCCAACGTCCAGGTGATGGGGGTCTATGACCCCGCGCTGGTGGAGACCCTGGCCACGGTACTGGGTCGTTTGGGTTGTCGCCGGGCCCTGGTGGTCTGCGGCGAGGGCAATGTCGATGAGATCACGGTGACCGGCCCCACCCGGGTTGCTGAATACCGCAACGGCGAGGTGATCTCCTACCTCATCGAGCCGGAAGAACTGGGAATCAGACGGGCCACCATTGGGGAGATAAGCGGGGGCGCCGATGCCGCCGAGTCGGCGGCCCTGGTTCGGGCGATTCTGGCCGGTGAGCCCGGCCCCCGGCTGGATACGGTGCTGCTCAATGCCGCCGCCGTTTTGTTGGCGGCCCAGCGTTGTCCGAACCTGGCAGCCGGGGTCGAGCTGGCCCGCTCCCTGGTGGCCGACGGTACTGCCCTGGGCAAGCTCGAGGCCCTGATCGATTTTTGTCGCCGGACGGGGGCGGTCGCATGATTCTCGATCGGATCGTGGCCCGCAAACGGGAGGAGGTGGCCGAGTTGAGGCGCCGGGGGGTGCGTCCCCCTGCTCAGCCGCCGCCAGGGCCGCGGGGTTTTATGGCCGCCCTCCGGGCCCGACCCGCCGAGGTGGCGATCATCGCCGAGATCAAGAAGGCATCCCCCTCCAAAGGGGTGATCAGGCCCGATTTCAATCCCGTGCTTATTGCCGATGGCTATCTTCGGGGTGGAGCCGCCGCCATTTCGGTCCTCACCGACCGCGATTTTTTCCAGGGTTCGCTGGCTTACCTGGCCCAGGTCCGCGACCGGGTGCCATTGCCGGTTCTGCGCAAGGATTTCCTGATCGACCCCGTGCAGGTGGAGGAGGCCGCCGTTTGCGGAGCCGATGCCATTCTGCTGATCGCCGCCATCCTGGAGGTTTCCCAGTTGCGGGAGTTGCGGGAGCAGGCCGAGGGGCTGGGGATGGATGTCCTGGTGGAGATCCATGATGAGGCCGAGGCGGAGCAGGCCCTAATGGCCGGGGCCCGGCTGATCGGGGTCAATAACCGTGATCTGCGCGATTTTTCCATGGACCTCAACACCACCTTCCGTTTGCGCCGTTTGATTCCGCCGGAGATTCCCCTGGTCAGCGAGTCGGGAATTCGTGATCACACCGATATTATGGCCCTGGCCGAACATGGTATTGGCGCCGCCCTGGTGGGGGAAACCCTGATGCGGGCCGCTGATCCCGCCCAGGCTCTGCTGGCCTTGCGGGGACGGGCGTAACCCCCGGATGATGGCCATGGAAGGGCGAACCAGGATAAAGATCTGCGGGATGACCGAACTGGTCCGGGTGCGGGAGGCGGTGGCCGCCGGGGTGGATGCCCTGGGTTTTATTTTCGCTTCGGCCAGCCCTCGGCGGCTGGAGCCCGAGCAGGCCAGGGGGCTGATCTCCTCCCTGCCCCCCTTTGTTGATGCGGTGGGGGTTTTTGTTAACGAGGAGCTGGGGGTGATCCGGGATATCGTGCAGTATTGCGGTCTGACCATGGTGCAGTTGCATGGCGAGGAGGACCCCTCATTCTGTCGGGCCATGCCGGTTCGGGTCCTGAAGGCGATCCGGGTCGGTGAAGAGAGCCGGGCCGCCGACCTTGCTCCTTTTCGGGGCGTGGTCAGCGGCTTTGTGCTTGACACCTACAGTAAGGATCAGGAGGGTGGCACCGGCCGGACCTTCGACTGGCAGCTGGTCCCGCAACTGGCTCCCCCTGCTCCGGTGGTGCTGGCCGGCGGTCTGACTCCGGACAACGTGAGCGCCGCCATCGGCCAGGTTCGGCCCTTTGCGGTGGATTTCAACTCCGGCCTGGAGACCGCTCCCGGCCGCAAGGAGCCCACCCTCATCCAGCGGGCCGTGGCCGCGGTGCGGCAGGCCGATCTTCTTCCCTGAAAGCTTCTCCTCCCGTGGCTTCCGGCGGCCCTCGGCCCCGGCGCCATTTTTTTCTTATCAACCCCCCTTGATCGACCGATCTTTTTTTTAGCACTGCGTGGTTGCGGGCGATTTCCGTTTGACCACATAAATATTTACATAAGACAGCAGGTTAAGTATCCTCAGAGAGGTATTTATGTAGATTGAACGGTGGAGGAGCTCTGCGGGGGAGAAGATGGCGAGTGAAAAACTGTTCAAAGGAGGGCTGCCCCTCCAGGAGGGGGCCTTTCTCCTTAAGGTTTCCAAGGAGCGGCTGTTGGCGGTGGTGGTTCCGGGGGAGAGCGAAGAGGCCGTTGAACTGAAGCGGGAAGAGCTGCGGCGGGTGATGGAGGAGGAGGGGATCGTCCACGGGGTGTTGCCGGAACCGGCGGTCCGCTCCAGCGGCGGTCTCTGTGTGGCCCAGGGGCTGGCCCCCATCCATGGCGAGGACTCCAAGGTTAAGATGCATGTCAAGCCCGCCGTGGTCCGCTCCCCCAAGGTTAAGGATCCGGAGCGGGATCAGGTTGATTTTCGGGAGCTGGGCAGCATCGTCAATGTCGATAAGGGCAGGCTGCTCCTGGAGATTATCCCCCCCACCCCCGGAACCCCCGGAAAGGATCTGTTCGGCGCCGAGATCCCCCCCAAGCCCGGCAAGGAGCGCAAACTCAAGCGCGGTCCCGGTATCACCCTTTCCAGTAATGAGCGTAAGGTTTTTGCCGATTGCGACGGCAAATTCGTCATGGTCGATGGTCGGCCGGCGGTTTACGAGGAGCATGTGGTCAACGGCGATATCGATATGTCGGTGGGCAATATCGCCTTCGGCGGCAAGCTTCTGGTTGTCCATGGCGAGGTTCCCCCGGGTTTTTCGCTGAAATGCCGGGGTGATATCATGATCGACCGGGGGGTCCACAACAGCCTGGTGATGGCCGGCGGCAAGCTGACGGTGGCGGGCAGTGTGGTGGGGGAGGAGACGGTGCTGCGCGCTAAAGGTGACGTGGAGATCGCCTTCATGGAGAACGGCCCCTGCGTCGAGGCCGGCGGCAATCTGCTGATCCGGGAATCCAGCATCCAGTGCCAGGGGTTGGTGGGGGGCAACTTCTATGCCCGGGGCAAGGGGGTGGTGGTGGGGGGCAAGTATATCGTCGGCGGTTCGGTTTATGTCCGTGAGCTGGGATCGGAGGCCGAAGTGCAAACCAACTTCCATGTCGGGGTGGTGCCCACCCTGCAGGGGCGCAAGCAGAAAGTTGACGAGGATCTGCGCCTCTGGGCCGAACGTCTCAATGAGATTATCAAGAATATCAGCACGCTGGAGAAGATGAAAAAGGAGCAGGGCGGCGGATTTCCCCAGGAGCGGACCACCATGCTCCAGAAGTACAAGCTTGCCATGCCCAAGGCGATGGATCGGGTCAACGCCCTGACCGAGCAGGCCAACGCCCTGGAGGCGGAACTGGAGCAGATGGTGGCCGAGAGTGTCTTTGTTTATGGAACCATCCATCCCGGAGCGGTGATCAGTATCGGCAGCGCCACCCGCTTTGTCACCTCTGAGGAGGAGCAGTCCGTGGTCTATTTTGACCGGGAAAGCCGCCAGATCCTGATTCGCAAAATGAGCGCCGAGGAACAGGCCGCCGGCGCCTGAGATAGAGGGGTGACCATTTTCGGCCCCTCTCAAACCCCTAGTTACTCTTGTGAATCCTCCTCGCTGACTTCTTTCGCGACCCCGGTGAACAACGTATGATCGGTCAGGAATTTGGGACTGAGTTTAAAGCGCAAAACCGCGTTGGGGCGGCGCCAGTAGTCGGCCAAATGCTGATCTTTGTCGTGATGGATCGGCAACCTCCTGCCTAGAAGTTCTTCCGGGGTTAGAATTTCCAATAGGGTCACATCATAGAACCGGCAGCCGCCATGACGAAAACGGCGATGCATCGCATTTTCAGTGAAAACCACAATCCGGGCCCTGATCAAAAGGTCTTTCGTCATGGGCAGATCAGGCGCAGCAATCGAGCCCAGCCGAGGGTCCGGCGCCGGCCGGTATCCCGCAAGGCGACCATGGTGCGGGTGGTTGGGTTATAGAAGTCCGATCCGGTTACGCTGAGGCGGATGGCGGCTTCGTTTACCGTTCCATCCGGATTGCGATAACCCGGCTCCGCCTCCGGCATGTTATGGCGAATCCTGAAATTTTCTTCGTCGATCCGCACCTGGATCTCTTGTTCCAGGTAATCCGGTTCACCACTGATCACATGTCCGCGCTCATGAAACAGGGTGGAGGCCGCTTCATCGGTGGGCAGTCCGGTTCGGATCAGAATTTCCCTGGCCCCCACGCAGCCCATCTCCCGGCCGGTTTCGCAGGTTCCCCCCAAAGAGCCGGTTTCATCTTCTTCTGTCTCAACTCCGGTTGCATTATCCCGCCAGGTTACCATGGTGGTGGTAAACCGATAAATGCCGTAGCCGGCTGCCAGCAGGCTTTGGATGGTGTCTTGGTCTCCACGGCGAGCCAAAAAGGTGACAATGGTGTTGGGGTTCCAGGGCAGGGAGCCCACCAGCATCGTCAGGCCGCTGATACTGAAGGTGTCTCCGATCCAGATATAACGCCAAAATTCGGGGTGGCCCGCCCGTGGAGACTGCATGTTGATGGGGGTAACCAAAGGCCACCATGATCCTTGGCCGGTCAACAGGCGGGCCAGGCCCCATAGTGTATCGCTGTTGCGGTCACTGGTGGCAACCCCTGCCGGCACATCAAGGCGCCATCTTGCGATTCGCGGTGAAACCGGGGAAACCCTGGCGGCGTTTCCGCCACGACGGTCTCCGCCGGTTTGTTGGACCACATGGGTTAACTCGTGGGCCATCAGTTTGGTGTCGTTGGCGCTTTGCCCCCGGCCCAAATAGATATGGTTGCTGTGGGTAAATGCCCGGGCATTGATCTGGCGGGCAGCGTCTTGGGCGGCCTGGTTTTGGTGAACGCGCACCCGGCTTAAGTCCCTGCCCAGCACAGCTTCAGCCTTGTCGCGCACCTGTCCGGGAACTGGCTTGCCATCATTCCCGGAGCGCAGGTAATGGGCCAGCCGCTGGCCGGAAGCAATCGCTGGTTCGTTCCCGGCCTTTCTTTGTACCGTTTCCTCTTCTCCTTCATCTTCCCTCTCTTCAACACAATGGGGGCATAAACGTTGGATTGCCCCCGTTGTAATCGGGCTGGTCTGGATCCTTGCGTCGTAAAACGGTTCCTCCAACTCTTGGCCTGCAGCCGGAATTGTCTTGTCAGGCAGTCGCATGATTGCGTTAGCCACCTGGTCGGCCTCCTGCTCATAGGCGTCATAGGGGTTGCCGATGGTCAGCTTGGGCTGGCAGTATCCGGTTGGGTGGTTGGCAGGGATGAAGGAAAAACCGGCGATGGCGTTTAACAGCGACCTTTGCAGGTACAAAGGGGCATGGGTTGGGCCATCATCGACATGGCGTTTTATCAGGACGTGCTCACGGTGAGCGGAGGAATGTTTGTGGCTGCCACTGCGGCCCGTGGGTTGGCGATAAGCGGAAAGCTGCATGGCTTTCCTCCTTTTGCAGGAGAGGAGAAGCGGGGACGGATAAGTATGGTTGCTTTGTCATAATCAGAGCAAAGCGACCACATTATCAGACGCCACCGCTATGCTTGTCAACGAAAAACAGGTTGTCCCAGGATGGAGTCGGTCAGGAGTGGATAACCGCCAGCATCTCTTTTACCGCCCGTTCCAGGCCCACCATGATCGCCCGGGCCATGATGGCGTGGCCGATACTCAACTCCTCGATGGTGCCCAGGGCGGCGACCCGGCCGGTATTGAGATAGTTGAGGCCGTGGCCGGCGTTGACCTTGAGGCCGGCAGCCAGGGCCTCTTCCGCCGCCGCCGCCACCAGGGCGAACTCCTGGTCCCGATCGGCCTCGGTACTGGCGTCGCAGTAGCGGCCGGTATGGATCTCGACGAAGGTGGCTCCAACCTCGGCCGCCGCCGCGATCTGGGCCGGGTCCGGGTCGATGAAGAGGCTGACCGGGATTCTGGCCCGGTTGAGATCCTCAATTACCTTGGCCAGTTTCTTGCGCTGGCCGGAAACGTTCAGCCCCCCCTCGGTGGTCAGCTCCCGCCGCTTTTCCGGCACCAGGGTAACCATGTCCGGCTTCACCTTGAGGGCCATGGCGATGATCTCCGGGGCGGCGGCCATTTCAAGATTGAGTTTGCTTTTCACGGTCTGGCGAAGGAGGAGCAGATCACGGTCCTGGATATGGCGGCGATCCTCCCGCAGATGGATGACAATCCCCGAGGCCCCGGCCAGTTCACAGATTCCCGCAGCCAAAACCGGGTCAGGTTCATTGATTCCCCTGGCCTGACGGAGGGTTGCCACGTGATCGACATTGACGGCAAGCTGGATCATCCTGCTTCTCCTTTCTGCGCTGGTCAGTTGCCCCAGCAGTTGTTGTTCGGCGGCCTCCATGGCCGCGGCGTCCCGTTCCGAGCGTTCATGGTCGTGGCCCAGCAGGTGAAGCAGGCCATGGATCAGCAGCCAGGCCAGGCGGCGCTCGAAGGTGATCCCCTGGGTCGCCGCCTCCCGGGCGGCGGTGGGCAGGGAGATCACCACATCTCCCAGCAGATCGGGGCCGCTGTCAACCCCGGCAGCCGGGCCCGGCTCCCCGGTCTGTTGGGGGAAGGCCAGCACATTGGTGGGCCGGTCCTTGTTCCGGTATTGGGCGTTGAGTCGCCGCATCCGGTCGTCATCCACCAGCAGGACGCTCAATTCGGCCCGGAGTCGTCGACAGAGGCCCAGGAGCAGCTCGGCCCGGCTTTGCAGCCGCGCCAACTCCCGGGAGCTGATCTCCCCTCCCTGATGGGTGAGCAGGACCGTCATTTTCGGCGCCGCTCCTGCTTAGCGTAGGCCAGGATAATCTTCTGCACCAGGGGGTGGCGGACCACATCGACCTCGCTGAAGTCGCAGAAAGCGATGCCTCCGATCTTGCCCAGCAAGCGCCGGGCTTCCACCAGGCCCGATCTCTTCTCCGGCGGCAGATCAACCTGGGTGATATCGCCGGTGATCACCGCCTTGGAGTTGAAGCCCAGGCGGGTCAGAAACATCTTCATCTGTTCCGAGGTGGTGTTCTGGGCCTCATCGAGGATCACAAAGGCGTTGTTCAGGGTGCGCCCCCGCATGAAAGCCAGGGGGGCAATCTCGATCACTCCCTCTTCCAACAGCTCCGAGGCCCGGCTGGAACCCAGCATATCCTGGAGGGCGTCCTGCAGGGGACGGAGATAGGGGTTGACCTTCTGGGCCAGATCGCCGGGCAGAAACCCCAGTCGTTCACCGGCTTCCACCGCCGGCCGGGCCAGGATGATCGACTTGACCTGGCGGGCGGCATAGGCCGCCGCCGCCATGGCCACCGCCAGATAGGTCTTGCCGGTCCCGGCCGGGCCAATGCCGAAGACTATGTCGTGCCGGCGGATGGCATCGATATAGTGCTTCTGGTTGATACTTTTGGGCGAAACCACCTTGTGCTCGGCGGTGATATAGACCTTGTCCAGGAAGATATCCTTGAGCACCGCCTTGGGTGAGGATTCCAGCACCCGCATGGCATAGGCCACGTCGGGGGGGTAGAGGGGGTAGCCGGCCCGGATCAGCTCATAGAGCTTGTGCAGGGCCGAGGCGGCCAAGGCCACCTCGTGTTCCCGGCCGCTGAGGGCAAGGGTGGCGCCTCGGACCTGGATCGCCACCCCGCCGCTCTCCTCGATGATCTTCAGGTTGCGGTTGAGATCGCCGTAGAGGAGCAGGGCGAGGTGATTGTCGGCAAAAGTGATCTCTTCTCTGATCAAGCTGGGCGGCTCCCGAGCTGAATGGTGGCTGTTTCCGGGAGGTTAGCGGCCCAGGATCTCGTCGATCATCTGTTGAATTCCTTCCGGGGTACGTTGGGATACCGGTCGGCCGTTGACGAAGAGGGCCGGGGTGCCGCGCACTCCGGCCTGCTGGCCGTCGGCGATCTCCTTTTCCAGGCGGCGGGCCATCTCCGGGCTGTTGATATCGCGGTCGAAGCGGGCCATGTCCAGCTGCAGCTCCTGGGCCATGGCCCGGATTTTTGCCGGACTCAACTCCTTCTGGGCCGCGAAGATCCGGTCGTGCATCTCCCAGAATTTACCCTGGTTCTGGGCGGCCATGGCGGCCACCGCCGCCGGGCGGGCCAGCTGGTGGGAGGGTAGGGGGAAATGTTTGAAGACCACCTTCACCTGGTCGGGGTTGCGCCGCATCACCTCTTCGATCAGGGGTTTGACCCGGGCGCAGAAGGGGCACTGGAAGTCGCTGAATTCGACGATGGTGATCGGGGCATCGGCGGGTCCGAGGAATGGGGCGCCGTCAATGTCGATCTTCACCGCGAACTGGAGGGAGAGCTCCCTGACCTGGCTGCCTTCGGCCACCAGCAATCTTTCGGGAATTCCGGCGGCCTGCAGGCCCACGGCCCTGATCCGCTCCACATTCTTGCCCACCGCAATGGTCCCGGCCAGGTTGCCCTCCCCGTCGTAAACCCGGACCATTCCATCCTTGGTTAGCAGGTAGATCCGGCTACCGTCCAGGGATGAGGCCAGATCGATGATTTTCTCCGGCGAAGTGATGGTCTGCTCCAGCTCCCAGGAAACCTGGGCGACTGCCGGCTGGAGAGGGGCGGTCAGGGCACAGATGGTGAGCAGCAATGCTACGAAAAAACGACGAAATGGCATGGGGGTCTCCTTTGCGGGGTTATTTTCTTTTTTCGCGGCGAGGAGTGAAAATAAGGCGCCATTATATAGGTTGGGGCGAAATGCGCAAGGGCTGAGACGGCTCCTTTAGCAGTCCGTTGAAAAAGCCATCCCTGGCTTTTTCAACTAACGGTTGGCCAAAGATGGCTTTGGCCAACCTCACGAATTCATTGCCACTTTCAGTGCCAATGAATTCGGCGGCCCATCCATGGGCCGCTAACAGCCCGTTTTTCAACGGGCTGTTAGCTCCCGGCGGAGGAGGTCAGCCGGTCGAGCAGGATCGCCAGATGGAGAACCCGGGCCGGGATCAGCTGTTGGGTGGCCGCCTTTTGCCAGTGGAGCAGGCAGCCGGTGCAGGTGCTGGTGACGATTTCGGCTCCGCTTTGCCGGCATTCGGCGGCCAGTTCCGCCAGGATGGCGGCGGCGTCGGTGGGGTGGGCCAGATTGAAAAGGCCGCCATGGCCGCAGCAACGGGGCCCCCGGGGCAGTTCCACCAGTTCGGTTTGCGGCAAGGCGCTCAACAGCTTGCGGGGGGGCTTGGTGATCGGCAGCATGAAGCGCAGGTGGCAGGGGTCGTGGTAGAGAATTTTCAACCGTGGTCCGGGTTCTGGCCCTGGTCCTGGGGTCGGGGGCAGGGGCTGGTCGGAGGTGGTCTCCTGGAGGAACAGGGAAAATTCCTTGATTCGACCAGCAAATTCCTCTGCCCTGGGGCGCCACTGCTCGTCGTCGGCCAGCAGTTGGGGATAGTGGCTCAGGTGGGCGGCGCAGGAGGCGCAGGAGACCACGATGGAGGCGGGGCCGGGATGGGCCGCGATATTGCGCCGGGCCAACCCTCTGGCCTGATCCAGGCGGCCGGCGCCATAAGCCGCCAGGCCGCAGCAACCCCAGCCGGCGGCCCGCTGGGGAGCTTCAACTCCGGCCTTGCCCAGCAAGGATTGGACCGCGTGGCCGATGGCGGGGGCGAGATAAGTCCCGTAGCAACCGGCAAAGAGGTAGGGGGTGGTGGTTGGCGGCGCCGTAGCCGGTTTCGGAGGCTTCTCCGCTTCGGCCGGCAGTTGCGGGGGCAGGCCCAGGCGCAGATTAAGCCCGGAATCGGCGGGGATTGGGGCCGGGTTGAACCGCCGGGCCAGCGGGGCCAGCAGCTCCAGCAGCCGGGGCCTGGCCAGCAGATCGCCAACGAGATGGCGCTTCAGCGCCTGCTCGCCGGCCCGGCGGTTTAATTCGGCCCGGGCGGCGGCCAGTTGGGCGGCCACCGGAATTTTACGGCTGCACACGGCACTGCAGGCTCCACAGAGCAGGCAGCGGGAAAGGATCTCGGCGTAGGCAGCCGAGGCGGCGGCCGGGTCAAGCTTCTCCAGTAGGTGCAGTTTGCCCCGGCCGGTGTGGTATTCCCGGCCGGTGACCCGATAAACCGGGCAGACGGTGGAACAGGCCCCGCATTTGGCGCAGGTTGGTGTTTCGCCGGGTTTGGCCGCCGGCTGGGATCGCTTTTTCATCGGTCGCCGGGGCCTCTTACGGAGCCGGCCTTTAATGCTGCCAAAGCAGGTAGGACTTGATCAGGGGGTCCAGGTTGCCATCGAGGACGCTGTCCACGTTGCCGGTTTCGTGGTTGGTGCGGTGGTCCTTGACCAGCCGGTAGGGCTGCATCACGTAGGAGCGGATCTGGCTGCCCCAGGCGATCTCCTTCTTGTCGCCATGGAGATGCTGCTGCTCCTCCCGGCGGTTGGCTTGTTCCCGTTCATAGAGCTGGGCCTTGAGCATCTTCATGGCGGTGTCCTTGTTACGGTGCTGGCTGCGCTCATTCTGGCACTGGACCACGATGCCGCTGGGCAGATGGGTGATCCGGATGGCCGAGCTGGTCTTGTTGACGTGCTGGCCGCCGGCCCCGCTGGCCCGGTAGGTGTCGATCCGCAGATCCTTGTCGTTGATCTCCACCTCGATATCGTCGTCCAGTTCCGGGAAGATGAATACCGAGGCAAACGAGGTGTGCCGCCGCCCGCCGGCATCGAAGGGGGAGATCCGCACCATGCGGTGGATCCCCATCTCCGAGCGCAGGTAGCCATAGGCCCAGCGGCCCTTGACCATCACGGTAACGCTTTTGATCCCGGCCTCATCCCCGGGCAGAATATCGACGATCTCGGTGGCAAAACGTTTCTGTTCGGTCCAGCGCAGGTACATCCGCAGGAGGATCTCCACCCAGTCCTGGGCCTCGGTGCCGCCGGCCCCGGCGTGGATGGTGAGGATGGCGTTGTTCAAGTCATGTTCGCCGTTGAACATGCACTCCAGTTCCAGGCCCTCGATCCGCTCATCCAGTTTGGCCAGGCTGCGGGCCACCTCCCGTTCCACCTCGCGGTCACCCTCGGCGACGGCCAGCTCAAGCAGCAGATCGGCCTCTTCCCGGGCGCTGTTTACCTCGTTGAAGGCGTCGACGATATTTTGCAGGGCCCCCTGCTCCTTCTGGACGACGGCGGCCTGGTCGGGGTTGTTCCAGAAGTCGGGGGCGGCACTGCGATGTTCCAGCTCCTGGATACGGAGCAGCTTGTTGTCCAGGTCAAAGATGGCTCCGCAGGGTAAGGAGGCGGGCCTTGAGATTGGCTGATTTTTCCCTCAGTTCGGCGGCGTTGCTGATACTCATTGCGGTTTCCTTTGCGGCAGTTAGGGGGCAGGGGTAACGGCCCCTTAAGGGCGATATCTTAAAGGAATCATTCTAACATAAACCCGCCTGATGATGCCAGCAATAAGCAGCAGCAGGCACCCGGGCGCGAAGAGATGGCCGCCGTCGGTGAAGAGGCTGGTCTGGCCGGAATGGGCCGGCAGGGGCAGCAGGGCGCTGCGCTGGTCGGCGACAAACAGGCCGGTGGCCTGGCGGATTCGGCCGTCGGGTCCCACCAGGGCGCTGATGCCGGTGTTGGCGGCCCGGGCCAGGGAGCGGCGGTTTTCCACGCTCCGCAGCACCGCCATGGAGAGATGCTGGTGGGGAGCATTGGTGGGGCCGAACCAGGCGTCGTTGGTGATGTTGATCAGCAGGTCGGCGCCGCCGGCGGTCATCTGCCGGGCCAGGCGGGGAAAGATCGCCTCATAGCAGATCAGCACCCCCAGTCGGCGCTGATTACAGTTGAGCAGGGTCGGGCCGGGGCCGGGGGTGAAGTCGCCCAAGGTCTCGACAATGGGGGCGAAGAAGGGGAGCAGGCGGCGCAGGGGAATATATTCGCCAAAGGGTACCAGGTGCTGCTTATGGTAGATTCCGGCCAGGGGGTCCGTCTCCTGGCCGGGCTTGACCGGGGCGAGCAGCAGGGCGCTGTTGAAATAACGGGTAATCCCGGCGGCATCCCGTTCCCGGTGGGGCGCCCCCACCAGCAGGCAGCTCTCCTGGGCGGCGGCGAAGCTTTCCACCCGCTGAAAAAGCTCGTGTTCCAAGGGAAAGAAAGGAAGGGCGGTCTCCGGCCAGACGATCAGTTCCGGCCGGGCGGCCAGGGCCTGCCGGCTTAACTCCAGATAGCGCTCCACGGTGGTGGCCTGGTGGTCGTAATCCCATTTGTCATCCTGGGCGATGTTGCTCTGGACGACACTGACCATGGTGGTGGTCGGAGTGTCTTGCTCCAACTGGGCCAGCCGCCAGGAGCCGTAAAGCACCAGGGCCACGGGCAGCAGCAGGGCGGGCAGCAGGGGCAGCGGGAAACCTTGGTGGCGCCGGGTGCGGCTGAGCAGCAGGGCCAGCTGGGTGTTGACCAGGACGATGACGAAGCTGATCCCGTAATGGCCGGCCAGATCGGCGGCCTGGATCAGCAGGGGGAACCGGTACTGGCTGTAGGCAAGATCCTGCCAGGGAAAGCCGGTGAAGAGCCGGGAGCGCAGCAGATCCAGGCCCACCCAGATCACCGGCACCGCCCAGGGCATGACCAGCAGGGCCAGCCGATCCCCTCGGCCCCGGTCGGGGGGGGCGCCCCAGGGGGTGAGCAGGGGCAGCAGGGCGGTCAGCAGGGCAAGATAGAGACTCATGTAGAGGGCCAGCAGGACCAGGGCCAGGGCCGCCACCGGCATGGCCACGCCGCCGTGTTCCCCCAGCACCACCATGATCCAGCGCAGGAGGGGGAGATGGTAGATCAGTCCGGCCAGCAGGCCCAGCAGGGCACAGTGGCGCCAGGAGGCGAGGCCGCGGGTTGCCAGCAGCAGCGGAACCAGGGCCAGCCAGGCGATCAGGCCGTGGCCGCCGGAGCCCGGCGAGGAGAGATAGAGCAACAGGCCGCTGGCGGCGGCCAGGGCCAACCGATACACGCCGCTCACTCTTTCTGCTGAATTTTAACGGTGATCACCCGGCGTTGATCGGCGGCCAGGACCTCGAAGACCAGGGAGTCGATATTGAGGGTGGTGCCGGCCCCCGGCACCCGGTCGAGGTGGTGCAGGATCAGCCCCCCCACCGACTCGTAGGGGCCCTCGGGCAGTTCGGTGCCGAAAAACTCCTCCACCTCCTCGATATCGACCTTGGCGTCGGCCAGCACGGTGCGGGAATCCACCACCTTCCAGCGCCGGGTGGTCCGGTCATGTTCGTCGCTGATGTCACCGACAATCTCCTCGACGATATCCTCCAGGGTGATCAGACCCCTGACGCCACCAAACTCGTCGGTGACCACCGCCAGGTGGGTTTTGTTCTCTTTGAAATATTTGAGCAGTTTGATGATCTTGCGTTTTTCCTGGACAAACTCAACGGGCTTGGCCAGGATGCCGGCGGTGGGCTGCTGGTCGCCCTGCAGGCAGTAGGGCAGGATATCCTTGGCGTGGATCAGGCCGATCACCTGGTCGGGATTGTCCTGGTAGATAGGAATCCGGCTGAAACCCTTGTCGATGATCAAGCGGATCAGGTCGGGCAGTGGGCTGCCGGCTTCGGCCATCACCATCTCGGCGCGGGGGGTCATGATCTCGTAGGCCAGGGTATCTTTCAACTCCATGATCCCGGCGATCATCTCCCCCTCCTCGGGGGTGATCAGGCCATGCTCCTCCCCTTCGTCAAGGATCTCCTGGATCTCCTGTTCAATCTCTTCGGCGGAATCGGGGGTTCTGTTGATCCCCAGCAGGTTCAGCAGGCGGCGGAAGAGGGATTCTTCCGCCTTGGGCGATGGGGGCTGATCGGATGAGTTTGGCATCTTGGTTATGGGCAGTGGCTGGTTTGCGCTGACGAGTGATTTGGATTTGAATTATCCCGCTATATATCGTCTTTTCTTCGGCTCGGCAAGAGATAACGATCACACCGGATGCCGCCGCCTGGTCCGGAAAAGCGGATAAAAAAATTGACGGCGGGGCGACAACGAAGTATATGGAACCCCGATTTCAAACTTCCCTTTTGGGTCAGAATCGGGTAATAATGGGGAAATTCAAGGAAAAGTGGTCAAACAGGAGTCTTAATGGTTCCGTTTGCTCTTTTCCTTTTCTTTTGGCCGGAGTTTACCGGAGCGGAATAGAGGAGCACAGTGAAGGACAAAGTACTGATCGCCAATCGAGGTGAGATCGCGCTGCGGATCATGCGCGCCTGTCAGGACCTGGGGTTGGACTATGTGGTGGTTTACACCGCCGCCGATGAGCACTCCGAACATGTTCGGCTCAATCTCGACGGCAAGGGTAACAATCGTCGGGCCTGGCGGGTGGCCAGCTACACCGATCCCAACGATATTCTGGCGGTGGCCGACCACACCAAATGCACGGCCATCCATCCCGGTTATGGCTTTTTCTCCGAGGATTTCCGTTTTGCCCGGAGGGTGACGATTCGCGACCGACCCTTGAAATTCATCGGCCCCACCTGGGAGGTGATCAAGGAGTTGGGCGACAAGATCAACACCAAACGGGTGGCCAACCAGTTGGGGATTCCCACCATTCCCGGCACCGACGGCCCGATCTATAATGAGATCGACGCCGAGGAGATCGCCCGCCATCTCCTCGATGACCAGGCCGAGCGCAAGATCCATCGTCCCTCGATTCTGGTTAAGGCCGCGGCCGGCGGCGGCGGGATGGGAATCGAGGAGGTTCACGAGATCGAGCAGTTCCGCCGGGTCTATCGCCAGGTTCAGAACTACGCCAAACGGCAGTTTGGGGACCCCGGGGTGCTGATCGAACAGTGCCTGCGGGATTATAACCACCTGGAGGTGCAGCTGCTCTGCAGTCGCCATGGCGAGCGGGTCCATTTCGGAACCCGGAACTGCACGATCCAGAGTACCGGCCGCCAGAAGCGACTGGAGGCCGCCCCCGGTTTTGATCCCACCTGTTTCCCCTACGAGTTCGACGGCCCGGCGGTGCTCGAGCGGATTGTCGAGTACTCCCTGAAACTGGCCTCCCATGTCCGCTATGATAATGTCGGGACCTGGGAGTGGATCGTCAGCCGCGATGGCCGCCCCTACCTGCTGGAGGTTAACACCCGCATCCAGGTGGAGAACGATGTCTCGGCCCGGATCAGTTATATCAACGGCCAGCACCCCAATCTGCTGCGGGAACAGATTCGCCTGGCCCTGGGCGACAAGCTGGGCTACAACCAGAACGATATCCAGTTCCGGGGCACCAGTATCGAGCTGCGGATTGTGGCCGAGGATACCCAGCGGGGTTTTGCCCCCTGGATCGGCACCATCTCCCGTTTCAGCTACCCCCAGCACGAGTGGTCCGCGGTTTACACCCACGTTCCCACCGACCGTCCCTACGTGATCCCCAGTGACTACGATCCCAATCTGGCCCTGGCCCTGGTCTGGGGTGACTCCATGGCCGAAGCCAAAGAACGGGCTCGGCGTTTCCTCAATGAAATGGTCATCGAAGGTAGCAACGCGGCTGGTCTGCCGATTGTCACCAACCTGCAGTATCTGGCGGACAACATGGATCGCCTCTTGACCTTCTAAATTTGGATGGTTTGAACTAGATGGAACACTTACGCAAACGCCTGCTCAAGGTCGAGGAAAGAATTGTCTATCTCGGCCAGATCAAGGAAGGCCCCGACTGGGGCAACCTCCCGGCCCTGCAGGAAAGCCTGAAGGGAGTGCGGGATTCCTTTTACGACCTGAGCCAGGAAGCCCTGGCGGAGAAGATCGCTTCCCTCGAGGAGTCGGTCTCATTCCTGGAAGCCCGCTGCGAAGAGACCCTGAGCTCCATGGAGCGGGTCAGGATTGTCCGCAGTCCCCTCCGTTTTTCCCTCAAGGATCTCCTGGAGAACGTCTACGAGGAGTACACCGAACTCGGTGGCGAAGAGGATGCCAATATCGATCCGGCCCTGGTGGCGGCCCGGGCCAGCATCTGCCGGCGGATCAAGAACAAGACCATCATGCAGCAGGTGATGGTGATCGGCCACGAGAAGGGCCACGGCGAGGAGTACCGCAACGGCGGCAGTACCAAGCCCTGGGGCAACGAAAAGGCCCTGCGCTATATGCGGGTGGCGGAAACCGAAGGGATTCCCATCCATTTCTACATCTTCACCCCCGGCGCCTTTCCGGTGGAGGAGTATCCCGGCGCGGCCCAGCAGATTGCCCGCAACCTTTATGTGATGGCTAAACTGCGGGTGCCGATGATCGCCGTGACCTCGGAAGGCGGTTCCGGCGGGGCCGAGGCGGTGGGGATGGGCGACATGCGCCTGATGTTCTCCCACGGCTACTATTCGGTGATCTCGCCGGAGGGGGCCGCCGCCATCGAAGGTAAGGTCAGGGAGGGGGACAAGCTGCCCAAGGACCTGGTGGAAACCTGTGCCGACCGGTTGGCGATCACCGCCGCCGACAATCTGCGGCTGGGGACCATTGATCGTGTCATTCCCGAGCCGATTCTGGGGGCCAAGCGTGATGATTTCGCTTTTTTCCGCCGGGTTAAAGCGGAGATGATCCGGGCGACCGACGAGGTGGTGCTCAAGACCAAGAGCCTGCGCGCCTTTCGGGCCTACGAATTGAAACTGGAGAAGGGCGGCGAGGCCGGCCTGGATGATGAGCCGCGGATCGATGTCTCCTGGGAGCTGGCCGACGACGAGATCGAGCGGCTGCTGCAGCTCCGTTCCCGCAAGTATCGGGAGATGGCCCGGCAGGGCTACCAGGAGAAACTTTCCGGTTACGCCGCTTTTTACCGCCGGGCCGGTCAGAGCCTGGCCAAGCTCTATTACACCTTCCGCTACGACATCCTCAAGAGCCAGCACAAGCAGGTCAAGAAGGTGATCAAGGATGTCTCCGGTGAGAGTTCGGTGTTGATCAAGCAGGTCTCCGCCCCCTTTTCCGCCGCCTACGACTTCATCTCCCGCAAACCGGGAGGACGTCCGACCCGCAGCGGAACCCTGTGGGGGGGCGGCAGCGAGGAGCAGGTGGAGTACGGCGAGATCTACACCTCCTCGCTGGCCAACGAAGATCGCACCGTCACCTGCCCCAACGCCGAACGGCATGGTTGCAAGGATCTGTGGGTTCCCGACCTCTATGGTGAGTTTTGTGGGGTCTGTGAAACCTGTGGCCACCATTTTCCTCTTGAATATCAGTGGTATATGCGCCACCTCTTCGAGCCGGATTCCATTAGGGAGTTCAATGCCGATCTGGCCTCGATCAACCCCCTGGATTTCCCGGGGATCGACAAGAAGCTGGAGCTCGCTCGCAAGAAAACCGACCGCCCCTGCGCGATGATCACCTTCGATGCCCGGGTGATGGGGATCGACATCGTGGTGGCCATGCTCTACAGCAATTTCCGTAACGGGACGGTGGGAGCGGCGGAGGGGGAGAAGTTTGTCCGGGCCTGCGAGGTCGCCAAGATCAAGCGCCGACCCCTGCTTGCCTACGTCCATACCACCGGCGGGATTCGCATCCACGAGGGGACTCTGGGGGTGATCCAGATGCCTAAATGTACCATGGCGGTCCGGGAGTATATCGGTTCCGGCGGCCTCTATCTGGTGGTTTACGACAACAACTCCTATGCCGGGCCGGTGGCCAGCTTCCTGGGCTGTTCCCCCTATCAGTTCGCCATCCGCTCCAGTCGGATCGGGTTTGCCGGGCCCCGGGTGATCCGGGAAACCACCGGCGAGGATGTGCCGCCCTATTACCACAGCGCCCGCAGCGCCTTGAAACGCGGTCATATCCAGGGAATCTGGGATCGTCGCGAATTTCGCCGCAACCTGCATAAATCGCTGATGACCATGGGCGGCGGTAATCTCTACTACAGATAACGGACTAGTATGGCCATGCTGGAACAGGATATTGATTTCGACGCTATTTTAAGCCGTTACCGGGCTGATCCCTTCGACTATATGGCGGTGCATACCTCCCATACCGGGCGGTTGCGTTTCAAGGTGGCCAAGGGTGACCAGGTCGAGGGGGTGACCGGCAAGTTTCGCCACATCCCCGGGACCCTGCTCTACGAACTGGAAAGGGAGCGTAATCCCAAGCGTTTCACCTCCAGGACCAACGGGCAGGTGGATATGATTCGTGCCGATCTGGAGGGCAATTTCGTCGAGGCCGGCGAGCAGATCATGACCATCAAGCACCCCCTGACCAAGCGGGAGATCATCGAGTATATCCTCCGCCAGGTGCTGACCCCCTACAAGGCCCCGGAAAAGGCCAAATATTTCTTCTCCATGGATCTCCAGGCCAGGGTGGACAAGTACGGCCTGCGGGCGGTATCGATCAAGCCCGGGGATGAGGTGCTGACCATGTCCCTGATGAAGCGCGATACCCCGGTCTACTACGATGGCGAGCCGGGAATCATCCATTCGGTCTATTTCAAGCCGGGGGTCAGCGTGGAGCAGGGCGAGCCCCTCTTCGGAGTCTGCCCCAAGGATCGCCTCTCCCTGATTGAGCGGATCATCACCCGCGTTAAGGCCGAATGGGATTAAGCGGACTGGCCGAGGAGCTGGCCCATCGGCGACGGCGGTTCCCGGCCGCAATGGCGGATGAGGTGCTGGCCCGGGGAGCGATGGTGGGCAGTCAGGTGGAGGTTTTCGCCCACCAGCGCCGCTGCATGGATTACGCGAGGGAGCTGATCCGGGAATATGAGGCCGCTGATCGAGCCTTTCCCAGCGGTCTGGTCTTTATCGCCCGGGAGCTCAGCGGCGGTCGGGGCCGTTTTGCCCGCTCCTGGCATGCCCCCCCCGGCGGACTTTGGTTGACCCTGGTTCTGGTCAACACCCTGCTGCCCCAGCATGGTCGCTTCTACCCCCTGGCCACCGGAGTGGCCTGTGCCGAAACCGTGCGCTCCTTTGGGGTAGAGGCCCGGATCAAGTGGGTTAACGATATTCTGGTGGGACCGGCCAAACTGGCCGGGATCCTGATTGAAACCGACCGGGGGCTACTGGGTCGCGAAGAGTACGTCCTGATCGGCATCGGCATCAACGTCAACAACGATCTTTTCCCCGCCGAGCTCAATGGCCTGGCCCTCTCCATGAAAGAGGTCCTGGGGGGTGAGCTGGATCTGCAGCTGGTGGCCGCCCGTTTGCTGGCCAAGCTGCGCTGGAATATCGGTCTGCTCCACTATGTGGAGGCCCGCCAGTTGGCGGAGGAGGGCGACAGCGGCGAACCGCCCCCTTCCCACCCCCTGCTTGCGGCCTGGCGTGGGCTGAGCGACACCATCGGCCGCCGGGTTCTCTTCGGCTTCGATATCCAGCAGTCCCCCCAGTACGAGGCGGTGGTGGAGGAGATCGACCCGGGCGGTGGGCTGGTGCTGCGGCTGGCCGCCGACGGGCGCCGGGTTACCGAATATGCCGGCGAGATCCTCTATCTGTCCTGAAGTGAGAATATAATTGACACCCATCAGGTGATGAGTTAACACTACTACTTTGTAGTGGATATTGGGCATTTTTTTCTGCCGCCGCCAGCCACCAATTCCACCGGGACGTGACCATGGGAAAGTGCCGGATCTGGCCATCTTTTTTCTTTGTGCTGTTGCTGCTCCTTTCACCCTTATCCCTGGCCGGTGCCGCCCCTGAGGAGGCCGTTTCCGGGGAGTCCGCACACCCCTTGCGGGTGGTCTTTATCCGTTACCCCATCGAACCCGGTCACTTCGCTTCGGTTGTTAACCGGTTCAAGGCGGGAATGACCGCCCGGGGTTATCGGGAAGGGTATGAAATCGAATATCTCGATATTCTGACCCGGAGCAGTGACCTCAGCGCGGTGCCCGATGTGGTGGCCGCGGTGAATCGTTATCTTGATTCGGCCGATCTTTTCGTCACCTGCGGCTGGGTCTCCCTTCATGCCCGGGAGATTCTGCGGGATACCGGGGTGCCGCAACTGTTCGTGCCGGTACTGCACTCGGTGGCCCTGGAGATGCTGCCGTCGGTTACCGCCCCCCCGGAGACCAATCTTTCCGGTCTTTATCTGATGTATCACCCGGAAAAGATCCTCCGTTTGACCCGCCTGCTGCTGCCGGCCAGCCGTAATTACGCTTATATCTACGATTCGCGGATTCCCGCCGACCTGGTTTACAAAAAGGCCTATCAACAGATATCCCCGGCGGAACATCATGGTTTAAATCTTGTTTATCTTGACCTGGCGGCGGGGGTAGAGCCGGTGATCGCCGCCCTGCGAGAGCAGGAGATCGATGCCTTCGGCGGCATCGTCGGGGTGTTCCAGCATCGGCTGGAGCTGGCCGTCAGCGGGATCCCGGTGATCACCTCCTACACCCTCGATATTGATCGGGAAACCCTGGGCCGGTACATGGCTGAGGACAATATCGTGGCCGGGCTGTTCAACCCCTTCGAGTATGGCGGGGCCCAAGCCGCCGAGATGGCGGCGGATATTTTCGACGGCATCACCTCCATCGGTGAAATCCAGCCCCGCCGGTCCATGCAGTTGGCCTTTATCAACCTGAAAAACGCCGAGCGTCTCCAGCTCGCCATCCCTTTTGCCGCCTTGGAGGCGGTGGATTTTGTCCTCCGCTGAGAGGGGGAGAGAGGAGTGTTGAAACCGCCAATGACCCACCAGCCCCCCCGCATCCGCTCCATCCGCACCCTGTTCCTGCTGGGTATGACGGGCTTAATCCTGATTCTCTCCCTGCCTCTGCTCTACTCGGGCAACCGGCTGCTGGACAACATTATCTGCCAGTTGGGCTCCGATCTGCTGCTGGAAAAGCTCCAGGCCCTGGTTGACCCCGTTGACCGCCGCTACGAAACCCTGCAGCGGGTGGGGTTGGAGGACAGCCAGGTTCACCTGGAGGAGATCAGAACGACCGCCCTCCAGGAGTTCTCCCGCTTCAGCTACATGAAGAGCGGCATGGTCATGGTGATCGGGGAGGATGGCGGTTCGGTGCTGACCCGGGAATTTGCCGTGCAGAAAGATCACGACTTTGCCGAGCTGTTTGCTCAGTTGCAGGGCCGGCGGCAGCCGGAGGTCTATCGCTTCAGCGTCGACGGGGAAAAACGGATGGCGGCCATGATGTTTTATGAACCCTGGCAGAACTACCTGGGTATCTGCGTGAGCGAGGCCGAGCTTTTCGCCCCCCGTCACACCTTTCTGCGGCTCAATCTGCTGGTGCTGGCGGTGGTGCTGCTGATCGCGGTCCTGCTGACCCTGGCGATCCGCCAGCTCTTGGTCCTGCCCCTGATCCGGCTTACCGATTATGCCACCCGGGTGGAGGCGGGTGAGGAGGTAGTCCCGCCCACCGGCACCTACCTGCTGGAGTTGTCCCGGCTCCGGGAGAATATTGCCGCCATGGTCGCTTCCCTGCACCGCAATGTCGAGGAGGCAGCGGCGCAGGTCGAGGTGATCCGCAAGCGGGAGGCTGAACTGAACCGGGCGTTTGAGGAGTTGCAGGCCAGTGAGGAGCGCCTGGCCATCACCCTGCAGAGTATCGGGGATGGGGTGATCACCACCGACCGGCGGGGTCGGGTGATGCTGCTCAACGGGGTGGCCAGCCAGCTCACCGGCTGGAGCCAGGTGGAGGCCGTCGGCCGCCCCTTGACGGAAGTGTTTAATATCATCAACGAACGCAGTGGCCGCGTCTGTGAAAATCCGGCGGAGAAGGTGCTGGCCAGCGGTCAAATTGTGGCCCTGGAGAACCATACCCTGCTGATCGACAAGAATGGCACCCGGCGGCCCATTGCCGACAGTGGCGCTCCCATCCGCGACCGCAGCGGCGCCGTTATCGGGGTGGTGCTGGTTTTTCGGGATATGACCGAGCAGCGTCGGGTTGAGCGGGAGTTGCTGAAGATAAAAAAGCTGGAGTCGGTGGGGATGCTTGCGGCCGGAATTGCCCATGATTTTAACAATCTGCTCACCGCGATCATGATCAACATCGAGCTGGCCGGTTCGGCCCGGCGGGAGGACGGGGAGCAGGCCGGCCTGCTGGCCGAGGCCAAAAAGGCCGGTTTAAGGGCCCAGGGGTTGACCAAGCAGTTGCTGACCTTTGCCCGGGGAGGGGCGCCGGTCCGCCAGGTCGCATCTCTGGGGGCGGTGATCCGGGATTCCACCGATTTTGTCCTGCGGGGCAGTGGGGTGAGCTGTGACTATCAGATTCCCGCTGACCTGTGGCCGGCCGAAATCGACCAGGGGCAGATCAGCCAGGTGATCCAGAATATCGTGATCAATGCCAGCCAGGCCATGGGGGGCAAGGGTCGGCTGGTGATCGCCGCCCGCAACGTGGGGGAAGGGGATGATCGCCCGGGGGGGCAACAGGTTAACTTGGTCGCCATCTCAATCAGTGACAGCGGCCCCGGGATCTCCGTCCCCGAGCTGGAGCGCATTTTTGACCCCTACTACACCACCAAGGCGGAGGGCAGCGGTTTGGGGCTGGCCATTTGCCACTCCATTGTCGCCAAGCATGACGGGCGGATCGAAGTGGTCTCCCGGCCCGAGGTGGGGACCACCTTTACCATCTTCTTGCCGGCCAGCGGCGAGCAGGCGGCTCCGGCCCAGAGCGGTCCGCAAGGGCCGGAGGCCTCGGTCAAGGCCAGGGTTCTGGTGATGGACGACGACAAGATGGTGCTGGGCGTGGCCCGGCGGGCCCTGGAGCACCTGGGGCATCAGGTTCATACCGTTACCGACGGCGCCCAGGCCGTCACCGCTTTTGAGCAGGCCATCGCGGCGGGAACGCCCTTTGATCTGGTGATCATGGATCTGACCGTGCCCGGCGGCATGGGCGGCCAGGAGGCGGTGGGTAAACTGCGGGCCATCGATCCCACCGTGAAGGTGGTGGTGGCCAGCGGCTACGCCCATGAGGGGGTGCTGGCCAACTACCGGGATCATGGTTTCGACGGTCGCTTGAGCAAACCCTTTCTGCTGGCTGAACTCGAAGGGCTGCTCCGGCAACTGCTGCGCGACTGATTGGCCACCACCCGCGATTCAACCTCCCAATTCGGCCCTTGAGAGCCCAGGATGCGCTTATTAAAATTGCAAATATTGTTGTTCTTGCTCTGCTGCTGGCCGTTGGCGGTGGGAGCTCACCCCCCCCCGGTCCGGGAGCATCTGGTGGATGAGCCGATTTTTGGTGGCCAGGCCTTTCTCCTGGAGGCGGGTCGGGGCAACTCCCCAACTCTGTTGCTGGTGCACGGCCTGGGTGATCAAGCCTCCTCCACCTGGGCCGGACTCATTGAGGAGCTGGCCGTCGATTACCATGTGCTGGCGGTGGATCTGCCCGGGTTTGGCCGTTCCGACAAGCTCAATCGCCTTTACTCGCCCAAGGAGTATGCCGCCTATCTGCGTTGGCTGGTTGATCGTTTCAGCACCGAACCGGTGGTGCTGGTGGGGCATTCGCTGGGTGGGGGGGTGGCCCTGCGTTTTGCCGCCGATTACCCTCGCCAGGTGCAACGGCTGGTGCTGATCGATGTGGCCGGTATTCTCCATCGGAAAATAATAACCCGGGACATGCTCGATCCCAATCTGCGGGGACGTTTGCCCCAGCTGCCCACCCGGCCGCTGGAGCGGATTGACGAGTGGGTGGGGAACCTGATCACCAGCCTGCCCCAGTTGCCCATGGATGTGGAGCAGATCCTGGCCAGCGAAACCCTGCGCGCCCGGGTTCTGGCCGGCGACCCGGGGCGGATCGCCGGATTGGCCCTGGTCCAGGAGGATTTCAGCCGGACCCTGCGAACGGTGCAGGCCCCCACCTTCATCATTTGGGGGGGGGAGGATCAGGTCACCCCTCTGCGCACCGGCCTGCTGTTGGAAGTCCTGCTGCCCCAGGCCAGCCTGCTGGTGATTCCCGGCGCCGGTCATGTCCCGATGGTCCAGCAGCCCAAGCTGTTCCGGGCGGCCCTGAACAAGGCTCTGGTTGAGAGCCCCCCGCCCAGGGTTCCCCCCCTTGAACCCACCGGCCGGATTGGAATCTGCCAGAATGAGCAGGGCCTGACCTTCAGCGGTCGTTATGATCGGCTGGAGATTGTCGACTGCAGCGAGATCCGGCTGGTGGATCTCCATGCCAACGGGGTGACCATCCGGGGATCGCGGGTCACCATTGAGCAGGGGGTGATCCGGGGCGAGGGGACCGTTTTGCGGATTGTCGATTCGGTGGTGGTGGCCAGCGGCCTGCGGGTCGAGGGGGATACGGCCCTGGCGGTGACCGCCAGCCGCCTCGATCTGGCCGGAGTCGAACTGATCGGTCGGGAAACCGCCGTGCAGGCCGATGAGACCTCCTCCCTGCTTTTTTCCGTCAGCCAGCTCACCAGCAGCCGGGGTCGTAAATTGATCCATGGAAATTTTGTCGTCCCCAAACCGGATTGATCTGGCCATGGTGGAACCGGTCTCCGTTATTATCCCCACCCATAACCGGGCCGATTGGCTTAAGCGAGCCATCGCATCGGTGGTGGAGCAGGATTATCGCCCCCTGGAACTGCTGGTGGTGGACGACGGCTCCAGCGATCATACCCGGCAGGTGGTGCGCGACTGGGCGGGGGAGTTGACCCTCTCCGCCGCCCCGGCCCTGGAGTTGCGCTATCTTTTTCAGGAAAACCGGGGCCCGTCGGCGGCCCGTAATCTGGGGGTTCGCCAGGCCTCCCACAACCTGCTGGCCTTCCTTGACTGCGATGACCGTTTTCTGCCGGGCAAGCTGGCCATCCAGGCGGCGGCCATGGCCGCCAATTCCCGCCTGCCGCTCTCCCATACCGAAGAGGTCTGGCGGCGGCGGGGCGAGCATCTCAACCCCAAAAAACGCCATCGCAAGGAGGGGGGTGATCTCTTCGCCCGCAGTCTGGAGCTGTGCGTGATCGGAATGTCCACCGTGATGTTGCGGCGCCGCTTGCTGGAGGAGGTGGGCGGGTTTGACGAGGAACTGCCCTGCTGCGAGGATTACGAACTTTGGCTACGGGTAACGGCCCGCTTCCCGGTGCTGTTTGTCGACCTGCCCTTGACCGAGAAACATGGTGGCCGCAGCGACCAGCTTTCGGTGCGTTATCGCCTGGGCATGGATCGGTTTCGGATCAAGGCCCTGCGAAAACTGCTGGCCGAGGCCAAGCTTACCGCCGCTCAGGTCGAGCTGGCCCGCCGGGAACTGGTTCGTAAATCTCTGATCTATGGTCGGGGTTGCCTGAAACATGGCCGCCCCGGGGAGGGTGAACACTATTTGGCCCTGGCGGCCGCCGCCTCAGCGGGCCTTGCTGGCCCGGAGACGCAATTTGGCGTAGATGGTCCAGAGGGTGCCGGGCAGCAGGAAGAGCAGGGCCAGCACGGCGGTGACCGTGCGCGGGTCGGCGCCCCGGTCCAGGGCCGCCCCGGTGAAATAGGTCGATAAACTCAGGATCAGGGTGAGCAGAGCCATCTCGGCGGCGAAGATCCGGCCCCGGAACTGGTCCTCCACCTTTTTCTGCAGCAGGGTGGTGCTGAATACCCACTGTACCGACCCGCCCAGATGGCCCAGCATCACGAAGAGGGCCGCCCAGGCCAGGGTGGGGGATTGGCTGAAGCCGAGATAGCAGGCACAGGCCAGAAAAAAGGCCAGGCCGATGGAACGGTACATCTGCTGGTCGCTCTCCCCCAGCAGTCGCCAGGCCAGGATCGGGCCGATGGCCGCCCCCACCCCGCGCATGCTGTAGAGGATGCCGCTGCCGCCTCCGCCCTGGCCCCCCACCTGGAAAACCTGCTCGCCGAAGATCGCCAGCATCACCATGATCCCCCCCGAGAGGGCCCAGCCGCTCTTGACCAGCAGCAGGGCGGCCACGTGCCGGTGCCCGGCCAGGTAGCTGAAGCCGGCCACCAGATCATTAAGCCCGGTGTATTCCCGCCATCCCGTCTTGCCCTCCCGCTGGCGGGAGGTATGGGGCAGAATAACCGTGTTGAGCAGCAGGGCGGAAAGGGCGAAGGTGAGGGCATCGAGCACAATGGCGGTCTGCCAGCCCCAGGCGGCGGTGACCAGGCCGCCCAGGGCCGCCCCCACCGCCAGCATGATCGACCAGGTGGCCCCGGAAAGGGCGTTGGCCAGGTGCAGCTCCTCGGGGCGGCAGATATTGGGCACCGAGGCCCGCCGGGCCGGATCGTAAAAGCTCCACATCGCCTCCTGGATCAGGGCCAGCACGAAAACCAGCCAGATCAGCGAGGAGTCGCGGATCAGCAGAAAGGCCAGCACCACGAAGATCCGGCCCAGATCGCAGGCGATCATGATCCTCTTGCGGGAGAAACGGTCGGCGATGACCCCGGCCGCCGGGGCCAGAATGGCGGTGGGCATGAACTTGGCGATCAGGAACCAGCTTACCGCCACCCCGGAGCCGGCCAACTCGTTGAGCAGGACAAAGACGGCGATATAGTTGAACCAGTTGCCCAACTGACTGATCACCCCGGCCAGCCAGAACCGCAGATAGTTGCGGTTGCCGGCAAAGAGGATCACGTATGAGCGCCACTCCCCGGCGGGCAGGTGGGCCCTGGGAGCGGTTGGGGGGTGCGGTTCCATGGCAGACATCGGGCCAAAATGAGTTTTTTCGCCGGGGCTGTCAAGCGCAAAGGGGGGCAAAAGGCCGCTTTAAAGCGGAATTTGTTTGACCGCCTTCCCCATCTTGCTTAAGTTGATCCGGCAAGCGGGACCCGCCAGCGGCCAGACCTTCAAGATGACAGCTTTGGGATCAGGGAGAGACAAGCATGACCAGACCTTTGGGAATAACGGTAAGTCGTCATATCATGGACAGCCAGCGCCTCCATCCCGAGGCCACCGGTGATCTCACCGGCCTGCTCAACGAACTGATCGTGGCGGCCAAGACCATCTCGGCCGAGGTCAACATGGCCGGCCTGGCCGATATTCTGGGGATGAGCGGCAAGACCAATATTCAGGGCGAGCATGTTCAGAAACTGGATGATTTTGCCAACAACACCATCAAACGACGGATGGCTCGCTGCGGCTATATCTGCGCCATGACCTCCGAGGAGGAGGCCGATATCATTCCGGTGGTGGAGGGCTACGAGGGTAAATACACCCTGGCCTTTGATCCCTTGGACGGTTCCAGCAATATCGATGTCAATGTCAGCATCGGCACCATCTTCTCCATCCATCGCCGGCTCTCCCCCGACGGCGGACCCGGGGATGAGTCGGACCTGCTCCAGCCCGCCGGTCGGCAGGTGGCGGCCGGCTACATCATCTACGGCTCCAGTACCATGCTGGTTTTCACCACCGGCGAAGGGGTCCAGGGCTTTACCCTGGATCCCAGCGTGGGCGAGTTTTTCCTCTCCCATCCCGACATCCGGATTCCCGAGAAGAGCAAGTATCTCAGTGTCAATGAGGGCAACTATCGGTACTGGCAGGAGCCGGTGCGCCGCTATATCGAATACCTCAAGGAGGAGGACAGGGCCACCGGCCGCCCATACAGCGCCCGCTATATCGGTTCGATGGTCGCCGATTTCCACCGCAACCTGATCGCCGGCGGCGTTTTTCTCTATCCCAGCGACAGCAAGGACCCCACCAAACCCTACGGCAAGCTGCGTCTCCTTTATGAGGCCGCTCCCATGGCCTTTCTGGTGGAGCAGGCCGGCGGGCGGGCCATCACCGATGACGGCCTGGAGATCAGCGAGATCCAGCCCGATGGCCTTCACCAGCGGGTTCCCCTGGTGGTCGGCAGCCGTCGTGATGTGGATCTCTACCAGGAGTTTATCCGCGGCCAGCGCTAAAGCGCCCCAGCTTTTCCTTGCTGTTCCCCGGCAAGTAAACCGCGCAAAAAGTTTTCCAGTTGGTCGGTGTCACCGAGGTCGTAAATCTGTTTGCGCAGGAGGGCGCCGTTGGGCAGGGCCCTGAAATAGCGGCCCAACTGATTCCTGGCGTGGATCGGGTTGCAGCGGGGGTGGAACTCCCGGAGCAAAAGGAGATGGCGCAGGGCGGCGCGGAGGCGGGGAGCCAGGGGCGGGTGTTCGGGGCAATCCGGGGTGAAAACCCAGGGGGAACCCAAGGCCCCCCGGCCGATCATCGCCCCGTCGCAACCGGTTTCAGCCATCATCGCCAGGGCTTCGCCATGGCTTACGATATCGCCGTTGCCGATCACCGGAATATCCACCGCCGCTTTCACCGCCGCGATCACCCGGCGATCGGCCCGGCCGGTGAAGCCGTCGCTCCAGGTGCGACCATGGATGGTGATGGCGGCTGCCCCGCAGTCGGCCAGCATTTTGGCGAACTCCGGGGCGGTGATCGCCTGGTGGTTCCAGCCCGAGCGGATCTTGACGGTTACCGGCAGCCTGGTGGCCGCCACCACCGCCCGGGTCAGGTTGGCGGCCAGTCGGGGCTCCTTCATCAAGGCCGAGCCCGCCCCCCGTTTGACCACCTTGCGCACCGGGCAGCCCATATTGATATCGAGGCCGTCGATGGGCAGTTCGCTCAGGATGGCCGCCGCCTCGGCCATGATCTCCGGTTCGGAGCCGAAGAGCTGCATAATCACCGGCCGTTCCGCCGCCACCGTCGCCGCCAGATCCAGGGTCCGGGACTGGCGGCGCACCACCCCGTGGCAACTGATCATCTCCGACCAGCAGATTCCGGCCCCATACTCCCGGCAAAGCAGGCGAAAGGCCAGGTCGGAGTACCCGGCCAGGGGAGCGGCCACCAGGGGGCTGGAGGCCGTTATTCCCCCAATTCGTAGAACAGCAGCCACTACTTGCCGGTTAATTCGGCGGCAGCCGCCAGCACCTTTTCCACCGTGAAGCCGAAGAGCGGGAAAAGCTGCTCGGCCGGGGCCGATTCCCCGAAACGATCCAGACCGATCACCTTGCCCCGGCGGCCGACATACTTGTACCAGCCGTCGCTGCGACCGGCTTCGATGGCGATCCGGGCCGCCACCCCGTCGGGAAGCACGCTTTGGCGATAGCTCTCATCCTGGGCCTCGAACAGCTCCAGGCAGGGCAGGGAGACCACCCGGATCTGCCTGCCGGCTTCGGCCAGTTTGGTGGCGGCGGCAACGGCCAGCTCCACCTCCGAGCCGGTGGCGAGCAGGATCAGTTCGGGAGTGCCCTGGCAATCCCGCAGAATATAACCGCCCCGGCTTACCGTGGCGCTCTGTGCCGGAGTACGGGGCTGGTGGGGCAGGTTCTGCCGGGAAAGGAGCAGGGCGCTGGGGCCATCCTCCCGTTCAAGGGCCGTTTTCCAGGCCACCGCGGTTTCCCCGGCGTCGCAGGGTCGCCAGACCTGGAGGTTGGGGATCAGCCGCAGAGAGGCGGCATGTTCCACCGGCTGGTGGGTGGGACCGTCCTCACCCAGGCCGATGGAGTCGTGGGTCAGCACGAAGATGGCCCGCTGCTTCATCAGCGCGGCCATGCGAATGGCGTTGCGGGCATAATCGGCAAAGACCAGGAAGGTGGCGGTGTAGGGGATAAAGCCGCCATGGAGGGCCAGGCCGTTGCCGATGGCCATCATGGCGAACTCCCGCACCCCGAAATAGATGTAGTTGCCGTCGTGGTGCTGTTTGATATCGCGGCTGCCGGACCAGATGGTGAGGTTGGAGCCGGCCAGATCGGCGGAGCCGCCGATCAGCTCCGGCAGCAGCGGGCCGTAGCCTTCCAGGGCCAACTGGGAAGCCTTGCGGCTGGCCACTTTGGCCGCTTTCTCCTCGCTGGCGGCCACGAAGGCCGCCGCCTGTTGGGCCCAGTCGGCGGGTAAGCGGCCACTGAGCCGGCGCTGGAGTTCCGTCGCTTCCCGGGGGAAAGCCTTGGTGTAGGCGGCCATCTTCTCCTGCCAGGACCCTTCGGCCTCCGCTCCCCGGGCCCGGGCGTTCCAGGCGGCGGCGATCTCCTCGGGGATCACAAAGGCGGGATGGGGCCAATCCATCTCGGCCCGGGTCAGCTTGATCTCCTCTTCACCCAGCGGGGCGCCGTGACAGGTCTCTTTCCCCTGCTTGTTGGGGGAGCAGCAGCCGATGATGGTTTTGCAGCAGATCAGGGTGGGCCGCTGCTGCTCTTCACGGGCCTCGGTGATGGCCGCCTTGATCGCCTCGGGATCGTGGCCGTCCACTCCGGCGATCACCTGCCAGCCGTAGGAGCGGAAGCGCTGGGGGATATCCTCGGAGAACCAGCCCGCGACCTCACCGTCGATGGAGATCCCGTTGTCGTCGTAGAGGGCGATCAACTTATTGAGGCCCAAGGTGCCGGCCAGGGAGCAGGCCTCATGCGAGATCCCCTCCATCATGCAGCCATCGCCCAGAAAGGTGTAAGTGTAGTGGTCGATGATCCGGTGACCGGGCCGGTTGAACTGGGCGGCCAGAGTCCGTTCGGCGATGGCCATGCCCACCGCGTTGGCGATCCCCTGGCCCAGGGGGCCGGAGGTGGTTTCCACCCCGGGGGTGTAGCCGTGTTCGGGATGCCCCGGGGTTTTGGAGTGGAGCTGGCGGAAGTTCTTGATATCTTCGATACTCAGATCGTAACCGGTCAGATGCAGCACCGAGTAGAGCAGCATCGAGCCGTGGCCGTTGGAGAAGACGAAACGGTCCCGGTCGGGCCAGCTGGGATTGGCCGGGTTGTGTTTGAGAAAATCGTTCCACAGAACTTCGGCGATGTCGGCCATCCCCATGGGGGCGCCGGGGTGGCCGGAGTTGGCTTTCTGGATGGCGTCCATGCTCAGGGCGCGGATGGCGTTGGCAAGTTGTTTACGGGGTATGGTCATCTCTTCCTCCGATGGGCTTTACTGATGGAAATATCAAGTGTCTGGGTTAGCGATATCTGTGTACGGCGGTCAAGCTGCGCAACACCCGCAGGTATACCTGTTCGGCCAGGCTGTCAACCAGCAGGCGCAGAGCCTCGCGCTGGTTGGCGTCGGTCTGGCTGACGCTGGCGTCCAGGTTGTAGGTTTCCTCCAGGCGCAGGCTGGGATTTTGCCAGATTATCCGGCCGCTTTCCCTTTCGGTCAGACTGACGGAACTGGTCAGCACCGCATTGAGGGCGCGGGCGGTGGTGGTGATGTCGTAGGAGAAGCCGGGATAGCGGATGGAACTGATCCGACCGGTCAGAATATATTCCGCTTCCTCTTGATCGGCCACCAGGACGATGCGGCCCGACTGCAGCAACCAGTCGCTCACCGCCCCGTGGGCTCGGCTTTCCAGCCCCAGCTCGTTGGTGGCATTTTGCCACATGGGGGCGTAAAGTCGGGTGGGAGGCAGGTCGCGCTGTTCCGGCAGCACGTTGGGGTTGTAGTAGCCGCAGGAAGCCAGCAACAGCCAGCCTGCCGCCAGCACAGCCAGAATTATAGTCGGTCCGGTTTGAGGTTTCATCTCTTGGGGGATGGTTAGATTACGATATTGACCAGCTTGTCCGGCACGACAATGACTTTACGGATCGGGGCCTCACCGATGAACCCCTTGACCTTGTCGTCGGCCAGGGCCAGTTGCCGCAGCTCATCCTCGGCGGTGCCCGGCGCCACCTGCAGGCGGCCGCGGACCTTGCCTTTGACCTGGATCACCACCGTGATCTCTTCATCCTTGGCGGCTTCCGGATCGTACTCCGGCCAGGGGATGGCATCCAGCTCCCGGTCGTGGCCGGTGACCTCCCACAGTTCGGCGGTCAGGTGGGGGACCATGGGGAAGAGCAGGGTGAGGATCGCTTCCACCGCCCGGCGCACCAGGGGCGGCTGCGGAGTTTCCTTGCTTTCGGGGGCGGTGAGGGCGAAGAGGGTGTTGGTCAGCTCCATCACCGCACTGATGGCGGTGTTGAAGTGAAAATCGCTCTCCAGGTCGCGGCCGACCTTGCGGATGGTCTGGTGGGTTTTGCGGTGCAGGGCCCGGTCGGTCTCACTTAGCGTGGCCGGCAGAGCGTCGTCGGCCCGGCGCAGCAGCTCCAGATGATCGCCGACAAAGCGCTGAATTCGGCTCAGGAAGCGAAAGGCGCCCTCCACCCCCTGGTCGTTCCACTCCAGGTCCCGTTCAGGGGGGGCGGCAAAGAGGCTGAAGAGCCGCACGGTATCGGCCCCGAACCTGGCGATCAGCTCGCTGGGATCGACCACGTTGCCCTTGGATTTGCTCATCTTGCTGCCATCCTTGATCACCATCCCCTGGGTGAGGAGGTTGGTGAAGGGTTCGTCGATTCCCAGGTAGCCGAGATCGCGCAATACCCGGGTGAAGAAGCGGGAGTAGAGCAGATGGAGGATGGCATGCTCCACCCCGCCGATGTACTGATCCACCGGCAGCCAGTAGTCGACCTGGTCGCGGCCCAGCGGGCCGTCATGGAAATCGGGGCAGGCGTAGCGGGCGAAATACCAGGAGGATTCCATGAAGGTGTCGAAGGTGTCGGTTTCCCGCCGGGCCGGGCCGCCGCAGGCCGGGCAAGTAGTCCGGATAAAACTTTCCAGGGTATGCAGGGGCGACTTGCCGGATTTATCGATCTTGACATCGGTGGGCAGTTCCACCGGCAGGTCGGCCTCCGGTACCGGCTGGATTCCGCATTTTTGGCAATGGATTACCGGAATTGGGGTGCCCCAGTAGCGCTGGCGGGAGATCCCCCAGTCGCGGAGACGATAGGTGGTCCTGGCCCGACCGAATCCCTGCTCCTCGGCCCGCCGGGTTATCGCCGCTTTGGCCTCCTCCCAGTCCAGGCCGGTGAACTCGCCGGAGTCGCTAAGATTTCCGGGGCCCTCGTGGGCCTGGGTCATGGTCTCGGCGGTCAGTTCTGCCCCCTCGGGCAGGACCACCGGGACGATGGGCAGCCGGTAAAGTGTGGCGAATTCGAAGTCGCGCTGATCGTGGGCCGGAACCGCCATCACCGCCCCGGTGCCATATTCCATCAGCACGAAGTTGGCGGCGTAGATCGGCAGCCGGGTGCCGGTGAAGGGATTGAGACAGTAGCCGCCGGTGAAGACCCCCTCCTTCTCGGGTTCTTCACCGGGTTTGAGGCGGCGGCGGGCGGCGACGGTCCGCTTCACGAAGTCGGCCACCGCCGCTTCCTGTTCAGTGCCCCGGCTCAACTGGGTCACCAGGGGATGCTCCGGAGCCAGGGACATGAAGGTGGCGCCGAAGATGGTGTCCGGCCGGGTGGTGAAGATGGTCAGCTTGTCGGCCCGGCCCTCCACCGGAAATTCGATCTCCGCCCCGAGGCTTTTGCCGATCCAGTTGCGCTGCATGGTCAGCACCTTTTCCGGCCAGCCCGGCAGCTGGTCGCAACCGGCCAGCAGCTCTTCGGCGTAGGCGGTGATCTTGAGGAACCAGCCCTGCATCTCACGGGGGGTGACCAGGGTGTCGCAGCGCCAGCAGGTGCCGTTGATCACCTGCTCATTGGCCAGTACCGTCTGGCAGGGCTCACACCAGTTGACGGTGGTTTTTTTGCGGTAGGCCAGCCCTTTTTCATACATCTTGAGGAAGAAGAGCTGTTCCCAGCGGTAGTAGTCGGTCTTGCAGGTGGCCAGTTCCCGGTCCCAGTCGTAGCTCAGGCCCAGGCGCTGGAGTTGGCCCCGCATGTAGTCGATATTCTCAAAGGTCCACTTGGCGGGGTGGGTATCGTTTTTGATGGCGGCGTTTTCCGCCGGCAGGCCGAAGGCGTCCCAGCCCATGGGATGGATGACGTTGTCTCCCCTCATCCGCCGATAGCGGGCGACCACGTCGCCGATGGTATAGTTGCGGACATGCCCCATGTGGATCCGCCCGGAGGGGTAGGGGAACATCTCCAGGACATAATATTTCTGGCGGTTGGGGTCGACCGTGACTTTCCAGGTTTTGGCGGTCAGCCAGCGGGTGCGCCATTTCTCCTCGATGGCCGCGAAATCATAACGGGACAGGTTGTTGCTCATGATCGGTAAAGGTCCGGAAAATTTTATTTGATGGCAGCTGCCGGTGAGTCCTGCTCTTTTACCTGACTGCCGCCTAAAAAACAACCGCCTCGATCAAAATTGGGCGGGGAATCAGGCCGCGGGGGAATAATCCTGGCGGGCCAGATTTTCGAAGGTGGTGAAGTGGTCGAGGAAGGCCAGCTCCACCGTGCCGGTGGGGCCGTTGCGCTGTTTCCCGATGATCAGTTCGGCGATTCCCCGTTTGGGATTGTCCTCGGCCTTGTTGTAAACCTCGTCGCGATAGATAAAGCAGATCACGTCGGCATCCTGCTCGATGGCGCCCGACTCGCGCAGGTCGGAGAGCTGGGGCCGTTTGTTGGGCCGGCTTTCCAGGCTTCGGTTGAGCTGGGAAAGGGCCATGACCGGAACGCTCAGCTCCTTGGCCATCGCTTTAAGTGAGCGGGAGATCTCGCTGATCTCCTGTTCCCGGGACTGGACGTTGCTGCGGCCCCGCATCAACTGGAGGTAATCCACCACCAGCATGCCGATATTGTGTTCGGTCTTGAGCCGGCGGGCTTTGGCCCGCATCTCCAGGACGGTGATGGCGGGGGTGTCGTCGATGTAGATGGGGGCGTCGAGCAGCATGTTGTAGGCCCGGGTCAGTTTGGGCCAATCCTGCTCCTTGAGAAAACCGGTCCGCAGACGCTGGGAATCGACCCGGCTCACCGAGCAGAGCATCCGCAGCCCCAACTGCTCCTTGGACATCTCCAGGCTGAATACCCCCACCGGGGTTTTGTGCATCAGGGCCACGTGCTGAACGATGTTCATGGCCAGGGCTGTTTTGCCCATACTGGGGCGGGCGGCCAGAATGATCAGGTCGGCGGGTTGCAGCCCGGCGGTCATCCGGTCGAGTTCGTGGTAGTCGGTGGGAACCCCGGTGATATGTTCCTTGCGCTCGTAAAGCGATTCAACATGCTTGAAGGTGGCGTTGATCACCGTCTTCATCGGCCAGTAGGACTGACCACTTTTGGCTCGGGAGATCTCGAAGACGGTCTGCTCAACCTCATCGAGCAGGCCGTCGATATCGTCCTGTTCCTCGTAGCAGCGGCCGGCGATCTCGGTGCTGGTCTGGATCAGGCGGCGGAGAATCGCCTTGTCCCGCACGATGCGGGCGTAATGGGCGATATTGGCGGCCACCGGCACCAGGTCGGTGAGGGAGGCCAGATAGCCCGGACCGCCCACGCCGTCGAGCTTACGGGTGTCCTGGAGCAGACTGGTGATGGTGATCAGGTCCAGGGGCTCGCTCTTCTCGAAGAGAGCCACCATGGCGGTGTAGATGGCGCGGTGGGCTTCCCGGTAGAAGTCATCGGGGCTGAGGATCTCCACCGCTCGGGCCATGGCGCCGGGTTGCAGCAGGATGGAGCCCAGAACGCACTGCTCGGCCTCGACATTCTGGGGCGGCAGGCGATGGATGGTGGGGCCGGCGGAACCGGATCTGTTTTCCATGGGTTCCTGGTGGGGGGCTCCTGGCAAAGCTGTTAAGAGCTAGTAGTCCTCCGGTTTCCGCGGGCCGGCTAGGGCCCCGCGGAAACCGGAGGAAAGATCAGGCGGCGGTCTGGTTGTCGGCGGGGGCGCTGGCGGCATCTTCCTCCTGAGCCACAACTTCCACCTTGACTTCAGCGGTTACCTGGTAGCCGGCCTTGTAAATCACGGTGTGGCTGCCCAGCGTCTTGATCGGTTCATCCAGCAGCAGCTTCTTCTTGTCTACCTCCACCCCTTGGGCGGCCAGGCCGGCTACGATATCGGCACTGGTCACCGAACCGTAGAGCTTGTTGTCTTCGCCGGTGCGCTGAGCGATGGTTACGGTGACGGCAGCGATGCTGGCGGCCAGCTTTTCCGCCTGGCCGCGCTGTTCGGCCCGGCGAGCGTCGATGGCGGCCTGCTGCTTGGTCAGCACGGCGAGATTACTCTTGGTGGCCAGCAGCGCCTTGCCCTGGGGTAACAGGTAATTACGGCCGTAGCCGGGCTTCACCCTTACGACATCGCCCACTTCACCCAGGGTATCGATGGTTTCCTTGAGGATCAGTTCCATGGTTCAATTCTCCGTTTTGTTCAAATTATCAGCAGTTATGCTGATGGATATTTTAATTGCAGGCGCCGGCGCAGATTGAGCCGGACTTCGGCCATCCCCAGCAGGGCCAGTAACATCATCCCGTAGCCCTGGAGCAGGACCAGGGCGTAACAGACGCCCCGTAGCAGCGGCGGCAGGTTCCAATAAGCCATCAGATAGCTCATTACCCCCAGGCCCTGCATGAAATAGAGGATGCCCATGAGCAGCACCCCATTCAGGCCAATGGTGGCCAAGGGCTCGATCCGGAGCAACAGAAAGAGCAGGGCCAAGGCCGCCACCGCCACGAAATGGTCGGGCATTCGCCAGAGGCGAAGATCGGGCCAGGGGCTTAACTCTTTTCGCCGCAGCAGCCAGTGGCTGGTGAGCAGGTTGAGCCAGATCAGGCCGATCAGCGAAATCGCAAAAAGGGCCGGCCAGACCCGGTTGACGAAATCACGCAGCCCTTCAAGGGCGGCGGCCAACTCCGGCTCCCCTAGTCCCCCGGCGGTCAGAGCGTGGTCAATACTTTCATGCACCATCTGCAGGGGGCTGGGCGCTCCGCTCATCCCGGCGTAGGCCCCCAGCAAAAGCCAGAGCACGACCAGGTAGGCCAACCCCTTCAGTCCGGTCCAGGTCGCGGAATCGCGGCGCTGGATGGCGTGGGCCAGAATATAACCCAGGGGAACCATGGTCAGACCGAAAAGATAGAGCAACAACTCCCCGCTGAGCAGGGCGACCAGGCCGGCCAGGAGCAGGGCCTTCACTACGGCGCCGTTGCCCTGCCGGCCGCCCAGGATCACCAGGTGATAGGCCACGGCCAGGGGAACCAGGGCGTGCAGCCAGGATAGTCCCGGCCCCCAAAGCGGCAGCAGCAAGGGGGCCGCAATCAGCAGCGGCGCCTTGAGCCGTTCCGGTGAGAATGACGCCCCGCCCCCATGGTTCAACAAGTTGAAATCCCGAAAGCTCTATAGATAAGGATTGCCGGAGTAAGGCAGCAGCGCGATCTGTCGGGCCCGCTTGATCGCTTCGCACAACTGACGCTGATGCTTGGCGCAGTTGCCATAGATCCGCCGGGGAATGATCTTGCCCCGTTCGGTGAGAAAACTGCGCAGGGTCTTAACATCCTTATAATCAATGACAATGCTCTTGTCGGCACAGAAACGGCAGACCTTGCGGCGGCCGAAGAATTTATTGCGTTTCATCATGGTGTGTTCCTCAGATCATCAAAGAGTTGGTGCCGGCGGTGGGGTTGTCAATCGTAGTCGTCTTTCCCCAGGCCCTTTTACTCGTTATCGTCGTTGTCGTCGTTATCGCCGGAAGTAGCCTCATCTTCATCGGTCAGGGAGAAGGGCTCCCCGGTGCCGGTGAGTTTGACCGTGAGGTACTTGAGGATTCGATCGTCGATCCGCAGCAGACGCTCCATCTCCTTGACCCCTTCGGGGGTGGCGGCAAAGCGGGCCAGGATGTAAACCCCCTGGGTCTCCTTCTTGATCGGGTAGGCGAGCTTCTTGAGGCCCCAGCGGTCAATGCCGGCGATCTCGCCCCCATGGTCGGTGATCACCGCCGAATATTTTTCGGTGATGGCGGTGAGTTCGGTCTCGGCGGCATCGCCGGGACGGATGATGATGACACTCTCATAGTTACGCACGGTTTCCTCCTTACGGGCATGCGGCCCCCCCGAATCCTGGCGAGAGAGCAAAGAGGTGAAAAGATCGCGGCGGGACAAATAGCCGCCGCACGGAAAAAGGAGACCTTTACCATGCCTGCGGCCCTGCTGTCAAGAGCCCAATGTCCGGCTTTTTTTCTCATCGGCCTTGATCGCCAGCCACTGGCGGCGCAAGTCAGCTTCCGACTCGACCTTGGCGTCGCCGAAGACGTGGGGGTGGCGGCGGATCATTTTGCTTTTGATGCCGTCAATTACCTCATCCAGGGTGAAGGATCCCTCCTCGCTGTACAGCTGGCAGAGAAAAAGTACCTGGAACAGCAGGTCGCCCAGCTCCTCGCGAATGTGCTCGCGGTTGTCTCCCTCCAGGGCCTCCAGCAACTCATGGGTTTCCTCAAGTAAATATCCCTTAAAAGTTTCCGGAGTCTGTTTACGATCCCAGGGGCAGCCGTCGGGGGCCCGGAGGCGGGCGACAATTTCGATCAGCTGCTTGAAGGAGTCGACTGAATTCTGGGGGGTCATGGCTTCCTCTTGGGCGTTTAATAATGGTCCCGGCTTAGCCGGTGGGGGAGAATCGGCGAGGTTGATGGGGGCAAGGCTACCCTGACCGGCGGGAGATTGCAAGATGGTTGCTTTGCCCCACCCTTGTCGCATGTCATGCGGCTGAATTCGCCCCAAGTGCGACAAAATGGACCAGCGGGGATTGCGGATGGAGTTGCGGGGAAAGGGATCAGGTTTAAATTAGCTGTAAATACAACAGATTGAAAATATTATCCAGTTTGACTGGTTGTTGGTATGTAGATTGCTTGTGTGTGATAGGGAACTGCAAGACCCTGTCAGAATATGGTGATTGGCCATCCCGGAAAAGAGGTGTTGCAGCCAAAAGGTGCCAGGAAGTTGAGTGCTGTACTTGTTGTATTGATTTGTTTATGTTAGGGGTCAATGGGCCGGCGGAGTGTTAAGTTAAAATCAAAGGAGAGCAGATAAGATGGTTAAAAGATCGAAGCTGGAAAAACACAAGGATGTCGCCCGGATCGACCAGGAGAGCAAAAGGACCCATGGGTGGTATGTGCGTGTCCGTTTTCAGGGCAAGACCCATGCCAAATTCTTTTCCGACGGCAAACACGGCGGCCGCTATTCCAGCCTGCTGGCGGCCCTGGCCTGGCGCGATCAGACCGAGATCAGTCTGGGCAAAATTCGGACCGACAAGCATATCGTGACGGTGAGCAACACCAAGACCGGGGTGGTCGGCGTCCGGCACAACGAAAAACTGAATCGCTATGAGGTGAGCTGGGTCAACCAGCTGGGCAAGCAGGGCAAGACCTCCATCTCCATCCGGCGCCACGGCCAGGAGAAGGCCTTCGAACTGGCCTGTCAGATTCGGCAGGAGAAGGAGGCCGAACGCCTGGGCCTGAAGAAGCCGGCCGCCACCCGGCGAGGCCGTAAGCCCGCGGTGGCCCCGGCGGCTCCCAAAACGCCGGTTATGGCGGCGCCGGCCAAGAAGCCCGCGGCTAAGAAGAGTGCGGCCAAGGCGGCGCCGGTCAAGAAGGCGGCGGCCAGGAAAGCTCCGGCCAAGGTGGCGCCGGCCAAGAAGGCGGCAGCCCAAAAAGCTCCAGTCAAGGCCGCTCCGGCCAAGAAAGCGGCGGCTAAAAAGAGTTCGGTCAAGGCCGCCCCCAAGAAGGCCGCCCCCAAGAAGGCCGCGTCCAAAGGCAAGAAAGCGGCTCGCTGAGTTTTAGCGTTACAGTTTTCCTCGCATGCATGGGGAGAAAGTGCTGTAACCAGCCTTTTCTCCCCGTTTTTTTAGCCGAAATCGATGCTGTAGCTGTAGACGTCCCCCTCCACCTTGCTCTGGACGGTGTAGCCGCTGTGGTTGAAGATCGCCTGCATCCGCCGGTTGTCCCGCAGCACTTCGGCGGTGAAACCGGCGATGCCGTTACGCTTGGCGATCCCCACCAGATGTTTGAAGAGAAAGGTGCCGATCCCCCGGTTCTGCCATTCATCACGGATGACGAAGGCCACCTCGGCCCGGTTGGTTTTTTCATCCAGATAGTAGCGACCCACTGCGATGATATCCTCTCCATGGGCTTCAGGAACGGTGCCGACGATGGCGGCGTCCTTGCGGTGATCGATATAGACGAAATTCTGAATCTCCTGGTGGGCGAAGCGACCGCTGGCGCTCATGAAGCGGTAATATAAGGTCTCCTGGGAGAGGGCGTAGAGCAGGTCGCGCATCCGGGGCTCGTCGGTGGGGTGGACCGGTCGAAAGGAGACCTGGGTGCCGTCGTCGAGCAGAGTTGAGGTTTGCATCTCCTGGGAAACCATCAGCAGTCGACCATCAAGATCCGCCATCTCGCGACGCAGATATTTGGCCGCCAGCGCTTCCCGGAACAGCCTTTCCCGGAATTTGGGATGGGCGATGCTGATCAGGGCCATGGCCCGTTCCTGAACGCTTTTGCCGTGGAGATAGGCCACCCCGTACTCGGTGACGATGTAGTGGGCCTCCCCTCGGGTGGTCACCACTCCGGCTCCGGGGGTCAGGTGGGTGACGATTCGGGAGACCTCCCCCTTTTTGGCCGTGGACTCCAGGGCGATCACCGCTTTGCCCCCCACGGCGGCGGCCGCGCCCCGGTTGAAATCGACCTGGCCGCCGATTCCGGAAAAGAAGCGGGAGCCTAAGGAGTCGGCGCAGACCTGGCCGGTGAGATCGACCTCCAGGGCCATATTGATTGCCACCATCTTATGCTGGCGGCTGATGATGTGGGGATCGTTGACATATTCGGTGGGCCGGAAGCTGAAGAGGGGATTATTGTCGACAAAGTCGTAGAGCTTGCGGGATCCCATGCAGAAACTGGCGACAATGCGACCCCGATCGGTGGTCTTGCGGGCGCCGCTGATCGCCCCGGCCTCGATCAACTCCAGAATGGAGTCGGTGATCATCTCGGTGTGAATCCCCAGGTCTCTTTTGTCGCGGAGAAACTCCACCAGTGAATGGGGGATGCGGCCGATACCGAACTCCAGGGTGGAGCCGTCCTCGATCAAGGCGGCGATATGTTCCCCGATTTGCCGGGCCGCCGGGGTGGGGACCGTGGACTGGCGTTCGATGATCTCCTCTTCGGCTTCCACCAGCAGGTCGATATCATAAATATCGATAAAGCTGTCGCCCAGGGTGCGGGGCATTCGGGGGTTGACCTGGGCGATAACCAGGGAGGCGTTCTCGGTGGCGCTTTTGACCACGTCCACCGAGATCCCGAGGCTGACCTTGCCCCGGGTGTCCGGTTCTGAAACCTGGATCAGGGCCACGTCGATGGGCAGCTGGCCGGAGGAGAAGAGCCGAGGGATGTCGGAGAGCAGGGTGGGGGTGTAGTCGCCCAGGCCCTGCTGGATATGCTCCCGGATCGCCCGGCCGATGAAGAAGCTGTTGATGTGAAAACAGTCGTGGAGCCGATCGGCGGTATAGGAGGCCTCCCCTTTGGTCAGCAGCTGGACGATCTCCACGTCGGTCAGCTCTCCGGCCCGGCTGGTCAGGGCCTTGACCAGGGCGGAAGGTTCGGCGCAGGCGGTGCCGATGAAGACCCGCTGCCCGGGCCTGAGCTTGCCCAGGGCCTGGTCGGGGGTGCAGAGCAGGTCCTGATACCGTTGTCGCCAGTCGGGGTCGGTGTTGATCTGTAAATGGCTCGTCATCATTATCACCTCAGGGTCATGCGGGCGTCGGCCACCACCGGTGGGCGGCCGATTTCGCCGACGATAAAAGGATTGATATCCAGCTCGGTGATCTGGGGGAAATCGGTGGTCAGCTGGCTGATCCGCTGCAACCCCTGGGCGATGGCCACCAGGTCGACCCCCTGTTGCCCCCGTCGGCCCTCGAGAATTTCATAGGAGCGGGTCGATTTCAACATCATTACCGCGTCGGCTTCACTGATGGGGGCCAGATGGAAGGTGACATCCTTCATCACCTCGACAAAGATGCCGCCCAGGCCGAACATCAGCATCGGTCCGAACTGGGGGTCGCGACTCATGCCGATGATCACCTCCAGCCCCTTGTTCAGCATCTTTTCCACGTAGATCCCCTCCACCAGGGCGTTGGGGGCCCGCTGGCCGATCCGCAGCATCATCAGGTCGAAGGCATCCCGGGTGGCGGCGGCGTCGATCACATTGAGCCGTACCCCGCCCAGATCCGATTTGTGGATGATATCGGGAGAGACGATCTTGAGGGCCACCGGAAAACCGATCCGTTCCGCCACCTCCACCGCCTCTTCGGTGGTGGTGGCCAGATAGCCCTCCGGCACCTGGAAGCCGTAGGCCGCCAGCACGCTCTTGGATTTGACCTCGCCCAGCTGGCTGTGGCCGCTGCGCAGCCGGCGGGTGATGATCCGCTCCACCCGCCGCCGGTTGACCCGAAAGCGGGTGACCACCCGCGGCGGCCGCTTGCGCCAGCAGGCATAGTCATACATCGCCTTGAGGGCGGCCACCGCCCGTTCCGGCGAGGGGTAGTCGGGCAGCCCCGCAGCCACCAGTTCGGCCCGGCCGGGCAGGACATCCTCGCCCCCCATGAAGGCGGCTACCACCGGCTTGTCCCCTTTAAGGCAGGCGGCGATGGCCCGGGCGGTCTCCGCCGGTCTGGTCATGGCCTGGGGGGTGAGGATCACCACGATGGCGTCCACCGCCGGATCGTCCTGGGCGGCGGTCAGCACCGTGGCATAACGTTCCGGTTCGGCATCCCCCAGCACGTCGATGGGATTACCGACGCTGGCGGCCCGGGGCAGTTTGCTGCGCAGGGCGGCGGCGGTGTTGCTGTCCAGCACCGCCACCTTCATTCCCGCCTGTTCGACGGCATCGGCGGCCATGGTCCCTGGCCCGCCGGCGTTGGTGATGATCAGCACCCGGTCACCGGCCGGCAGGGGCTGCATGGCGAAGGCGGTGGCGTAATCGAAGAGGGATTCGAAGGTGTCGGCCCGGATCACCCCGGAGCGGCGGAAGGCGGCGCCATAAGCGAGGTCGGCTCCGGCCAGGACGCCGGTGTGGGAGGAGGCGGCTTGCTGGCCGGCGGCGGTGGTGCCGGACTTGAGGATCACCACCGGTTTTTGGCTGCTGGTTTCGGTGGCCGCCTTGATAAACTCCTCCCCGGAGCTGATATCCTCCAAATAGGCTATAATCACCTTGGTGTCGGGGTCGGCGGTCAGGGCCAAGAGTAGATCGACCTCGCTGATATCCGCCTTGTTGCCGATGCTGATCAGCTTGGCCAGGCCCAGGTGGCGGCCCGCCGCCAGGTCAAGGATAGCGGTGGCCAGGGCCCCGGATTGGGAGATCACCGAAATATCGCCGGGGGTTGGCATTTTGGCGGCAAAGGAGGCGTTCATTCGGTGGCGGCTGTTGATCAGGCCCAGGCAGTTGGGGCCCAGCATTCTGGCCTGGCGGGCGGCGCAGAGAGCGGCCAGCCTTTTTTCCAGGGCCGCTCCTTGGGCGTCCATCTCCTTGAAGCCGGCGGTAATCACCACCACCGCTCCGGCCCCGGCGGCCAGGGCGTCGGTGACCGCCCCCTCCACCAGGGGCCTGGGTACGGCAATCACCGCCAGATCGATCTTCTTCCCCGATCCTTTGAGTTCCGGCAGGCAGGCTAATCCCAGGATTTCGCTGCCGGCCGGGTTTACCGGCACCAGTTCTCCGGTGAAACCGCTGGCCAGCAGGTTGGCCAGGATGTCATGGCCAACTTTACCGGGCGTGCGCGAGGCACCGATAATGGCGATGCTGGCGGGATAGAGCAGGGGGTGCAGTGGGGACGGCATGGTTTCACCTCTTTGCAAGTCAGCTGAGTCGCGCGGAGTGATGGCCGCCGACGTTTTGGCCTATGCTTCCCGATGGGGCTCGAAACCGGCGGCGGCGGCAACTTTGTGCACCGCGGCCAGATTATAGGTGTTGACTCGCAGATAAATAATTTTACGACCATCTTCGGCCTGGGTCTTGAGCAGTCGGTTGAAATGGATATCGGCCTGTTCCAGGGCGGCGCAGAGGCGGCTCAGGGGGCGGGGCCGGCCGTCATCGAGCAGGGTCAGCATGGCCGAACCCCGTTCCCCCAAACCGAAGAGGGTGCGGTAGGCCCGCATCAGGTCGCGGATGGAGAAAATGCCCACCACCCTGCCCCCCTCGTCGACCACCGGCAGGGCGCCGACCTGTTCCCGGTCCAGCAGCAGCAGGGCGTCATCCAGGGTGGCGGCGGCGGGCAGGGTGAAGATGGCCTGGCTCATGATGGAGCTGACCGGGGTTTGGGCCAGATCCTGGAGGCGGGCCTTGCCCTCGGCTTCGTCGAGGACGGTGGAGGGGTAGGCCGAGCGCAGATCACGATCGGTGACTATCCCCAGCAGGGCGCCCTCTCCATCCACCACCGGCAGGTGGCGAAAATGGCGGGAGCGCAATAACTCGCGCGCTTCGGGGATGGTGAGTTCCGGCGGCACGGTCACCACCGGCCGGGTCATATGTTGACTGATCTTCATGGCATTTCCCTTTGCTGGTTGGAATGGGTTTGACTGTCGGCTGCCGGCAGCTCTTCGGCGAGCAGGCCCGTAAGGTAGTTTTCAACCGCCAGGGGCAGAATGTCGGTCCGGTAGCCCCCCTCCAGCAAGGTGAGCAGCCGGCCGGGGCAGTGGCGGCCGGCCCAGGAGGCGGCCGCTCGGCCCAGTTGCCGGTAGAGTTGGTCGCTGTATGCCAGTCCGGACATATCATCATCGCGATGGCCGTCAAAGCCGGCTGCGATGATCAGGGCCTGGGGCCGGAAGTCGGCCAGGGCCGGCTCCACCTTTTCGCTGATCAGGCGCAGTACCGCCGCGTCGTCAGCCCCCGGCGGCAGGGGCAGGTTGAGGGTGGTCCCCCGGCCGGCTCCACTGCCCCGCTCCTCGCCCCACCCGGTCCCGGGAAAGCTCCAGGTCGGGTGTTCATGGATGCTGAGATAAAATACCTCCGGATCCTCTTCAAAGGCGGCCTGGATCCCGTTGCCATGATGAGCATCCCAGTCGATGATCATCAGCCGGCGCCGCTGGTAACGGTTTTGCCAGTAGCGGGCCGCCACCGCCGCGTTGTTGAAAAAACAAAAACCCAAAGCCATCGCCCGTTCGGCATGGTGGCCCGGGGGGCGCACCGCCGCGAAAGCGGCGCAACCTTGACCCGCCTCCAGCAGGTCGATGGCGGCGGGTCCGGCCCCGGCGGCCAGCAGGGCGGCCTGGTAACTATCATAGCAGATCTGGTTGTCGGGATGGTCGAGATAGCTGCGGCCGGTCAGGGCCGCCTCCTCGAAGCGGAGCAGGTAGTTTTCGTCGTGGATCGCCGTCAGCTCCTGACGTTGAGCCGGCCGGGAGGGAAAGGTGGCGATGCGGCCCGCCAGCGAGCCGGCCCCCAGGCGCTGGGCGATGGCGGTTAAGCGCCAGGAGCCCTCGGGATGGTCCGGGCCGGTATCGTGCTGGAGAAAATGCTGATCCTGGATCACCAGGAGTGGCTGGTTTGAGTGGGGCATGCCCATGGTGTATATGTTTTAAGCCGGGGCTGTCAAGACGACCGATGCTTAATTCGAGGGATATTGGGAGGGCTCGGGGGGGGCTGATCCTACAATGGGCTTGCAAGTCGGCCCTGAACCGGGCATGATTAGTATCGTGGTTTCGCTGGTTGCCCGCGATACCCTTCTCCGGCTTTTGGCAAAAAAAATTGCTGAAAAATTTTTAGCGGTGATTCATGAACCCCTCCTGCTCCGTCGATCCCGCCCTGCTGGCCCTGAAAAAGGCCCTGGACGAAAAGGAAAGCCGGCATCTCTCCCCCCTGGCCGCCTTGAGCCGAAGTGCGTGGCGGCGTGGGGCGGAACCGGGGGATCACCGCCAGTCCTTTGCCGTCGATACCGACCGGGTGCTTCATTCCCGGGCCTACACCCGTTATATCGATAAGACCCAGGTTTTTTATATGGTCCGCAACGATCATATCACCCACCGGGTCTTGCATGTGCAGTTGGTTTCCAAAATCGCCCGCACCATCGGCCGTTTTCTCGGGCTCAATGAGGACCTGATCGAAGCGATCGCCCTGGGGCACGATCTGGGCCACCCCCCCTTCGGTCATGATGGGGAAAAGGTGTTGGACCAGCTCTGCCGGGAGCATGGGTTGCCCTCCTTTCAGCATAATCTGCAGAGCGTGATCTTTCTGGAAAAAATAGAAAAGGGGGGGCGGGGGCTCAACCTGACTCTGCAGGTGCTGGACGGGATCATGTGCCATGACGGCGAGATCCATCACCGGGTGATCAAGCCCCACCGGGATAAGGATTTTGCCGCCTTCGACCGGGAGTTCGCCGCCAAGCAGGCCGACTCCGGCCTGGAGCTGCTGCCCATGACCCTGGAGGGTTGCGTGGTGCGGCTGGCCGACACCATCGCCTATATCGGTCGGGATATCGAGGACGCCATTGAGCTGCGGTTGATCAGCCGGGAGGATATTCCCCGGGAGTGTTCCGAACTGCTGGGGCGCAGCAACGGCAGCATTGTTTACCGGCTGGTCACCGATCTGATCGTCAACGGGATTAAAGAGGACCGGATCGGCTTTTCGCCGCCGGTGGGTCAGGCCCTGGGGCGCCTGAAGGAGTTCAATTACCAGGCCATTTACCGCAACCCCTTGATCAAGGAGGGCTTTGACCTGATCGCCGCCTGTTACCGCACCATGTTCGGCCGTTTCCTCGACGACCTTCGCTCCCAACGGAATGGGGCCCCCATCTTCACCGAATATCTCCGCCTGCTGGCTCCCCACTACCGGGAGCAGGCCGGCGAGACGGCGGTGGTCCGCGACTTTATCGCCGGCATGACCGATGAATATTTTCTCAATCAGGCTCGAATCTGTGGCTGCAAGACACCAAAGATGCGGCGAACCCTGAGGGGAGGGGAGTGAACATGGCCATTGCACGCATCCTGGTGGTGGACAACAACCCGGTGATTGTCAAACTGCTCTGCCACTTTCTGGCCGAGGAGGGGTATGAGGTCAAGAGTGCCACCGACGGCCTGGATGCCATGCGGGTTTTGGAGAGTTTCCGGCCCGAGGTGATCTTCGTTGACCTGATCATGCCCAACATCAGCGGGGATAAGCTCTGCCGGGTGGTCAGGGCCATTCCCGAGCTGCAGGGGGTACGGTTGGTGGTCCTCTCGGCGGTGGCCGCCGACGTGGATATTGATTTTCGCGCCCTGGGGGCCGATGCCTGTATCGCCAAAGGCCCCTTTGCCCAGCTCAAGGGCAATATTCGCGAAGTGTTGGCGATGTTTGTCCAGCAGCCCGGCGTGGTGGGTGATCGGGTTCTGGGTCGGGAAGAGCTCTATCGGCGGGATATTACCCGGGAGTTGCTCAATGTTCGCCACTACTTCGACGCTATTTTGCAGAACATGACCGATGGGGTGGTCCAGCTGAACCGGGAAGAACTCCGGATTGTCTTTGCCAACCGGGCCGTGACCGCGATGATCGGGATCGCCGAAGAGAAGCTGCTTGCCAACGATTTTTTCCAATATTTGCGGGGGGAGGCCCTGCCCCTGCTGGCCGCGGCCTTGCAAGCTCCGCCGGCCAAGGTGACCGATACGGGCGGCCCGCCGCCGCTGATTCTGGGGGAGGAGAGTTCCCTTTTCCTGGGCGAAGCCCAGGTCCTGGTTTCCCTGTTGCCCCAAGCCGGGGGCGACGGCAGTTCCTGCTGGCTGGTGCTTCAGGATATTACCGAACGGAAAAGGGTGGAAGATATTCGCAATCGCTACCAGTGGCAGCTGGAGCAGGAGATCAGCCGCCAGACCGCGGAACTGGCCCAGAGAAACCGCGAACTCCAGGCCGAGGTGGAGCGGCGCAAGAAGATCGAAGAGGATCTTCAGCTTTCCCACGATGTTCTGGAGCGGCGGGTGGCGGAACGAACGGCGGAGGTGGAAAAACTTTACCGGCAACTGCTCCACTCGGAAAAACTGAGCGCGGTGGGAAAACTGGCCGCCTCCATCGCCCATGAGTTCAATAATCCGATCTGCGGCATCCGTAATGTGCTGCATGGCTTGCGCCGACGGTTGCCCCTGGCCGGCGGCGATCAGGAACTGGTGGACATGGCGGTGCGTGAGTGCGATCGGGTGGCCCGGCTGACCAGTGATCTGCAAAGCTTCAACCGGCCGACTTCGGCCAAGACCGCCCCGCTGGACCTCCATGTTGCCTTGGAAGATATCCTGTTGCTCTGCAAAAAAGATATGCAGAACGCCAGGATCCAGGTACGGAGGGATTTTTCCCCCGATCTGCCCAGGGTCAAGGCGGTGCCCGATCAGTTGAAGCAGGTTTTTCTCAACCTGCTGACCAATGCCCGGGAGGCGATCGGCCCCGAGGGGGGCGAAATCCTGATCAGCACCGGTTTGGTTGACGGCGAGGTGATGGTACGGATCAGCGATACCGGTAGCGGGATCGCCCCTGATGACCTGGCCCATATCTATGAGCCCTTTTTTTCAACCAAACCGGCGGTTAAATGTACCGGCCTGGGCTTGTCGGTCAGCTATGGCATCATTCAGCGCCACAACGGCCGTATCGAGGTGGAGAGCGAGGCGGGCAAGGGAACCTCTTTCACGGTTTGGCTGCCGCTGACGGAGGAGCAGGAGAAAAGATGAAAAAGCAGAAAATCATGCTGGTTGACGATGAAGAGCTGATTCGGGCCAGCCTGGCGCTCGACCTGACCGAGGCGGGTTACCTGGTGGAGACGGCGGCCAGCGGGGACGAGGCCCTGCGGCTTTTTTCTCCCGGCTCTTTCGATCTGGTGATTAGCGACCTGTTGATGGAGGGGATGGATGGTCTGGAATTGCTGCGCCGTCTGCGGGAGGAGGAGCCTGATATCGCGGTGATTATTCTCACCGGCTATGGGGCCCTGCCGTCGGCCATCGAGGCGATTCGTCTGGGAGCCGACGATTATCTGCTCAAGCCCTACCAGTTTGAAGAGTTGCAGGTGCGGGTCAATATCTGCCTGGAAAGAAGAGCCCTGAAGAAACGGATCAAGCTTTACGAGGATATTTTGCCGGTCTGCGCGGTCTGTCGTAAGATCCGGGACGACGAGGGGCGGGAGCCGGGCAGCGGTCCCTGGTTGAGCATGGAACAGTACCTCTCCCGCAAGGCGGGGATTCGGCCCAGCCACTCCTACTGCCCGATCTGTTTCGAAGTCGCCAAAAAAGAGCTGGAATAACCCAAATCGCCCGTCAAGGTTGAACCATGACGGGCGATTTGGGTTTGAGTTGGTTGGTTCGCGACGAAAAAGGCTTAAAGAACCGCGATATCCACGGTGGGCCGCAGTTCGGCGCAGGCGGCCAGGGCCTGGTGAATCTTGTGACTCTTGAAGGCCTCGATCAGGTTGGTGTCGGCGGGCTTGCCGGCGTCGAAATCGACCATCGCCTGCTGGGCCAGGTTGTAGTCAAAGCGCGGGGCCCATTTGCGCGAACCCAGGCGGGCGGTGGTGGAGCAGTTGTCCACCATGTAGGCCACGCCCTTGTGGTGCATGTAGGGGTTCAGCGAATCCACTGCCTCGATTACCGATTCGTTGGCCACTTCGCTCAGGCAGTGGCCTTTTTCGATCAGCAGGTCGATCTGGGCCATCATGGTGGCGCAGTAAACCCCGGCGGTCAGGGGGTTGACCGCCGGCATCCCCTGGCGCTCGGCCCGGACCTGCTCGCCGACTTGCCACATCCGGGTGCCGTCGATCTTGCCCATGGGGAAACGGGAGTGGCGGCGGCCGGCCATGATCACGCTGCGAATCTCGTTGCAGCTTGAGACCTCGTCGTACATCTCCAGCAGAATATCGAAAGCCGGCAGGTAGCTGTGGCAGTAAGCCCGCTCGAAGATCGCCCGGCCTTCGGCATCCAACTGTTCGTAAACAGCAATAATTCCCCGGTGGGAGATGGTCTTGCTGATGGGGCCGGTGATATTTTCCACCGAATCGATGAAGGCCTGTTTTTCGTCAACCCCCTGCTCCATCACGAAGCGGCGGTAGAGCATCTCCACGATCCCGTGGACCGCCCCCAGCAGAATGCCGCGCTCACCGAAGATGTCGCTGCGGAACTCGTTGCCTAATGTGGTTTTGAAGATGTAGGGGGCGCCCACCGCCACCGCCCAGCCCAGGGCCTGATCGGTGGCTTTGCCGTCGATATCCTGCTCCACCGCGAAGCTGCAGTTGATGCCGGCCCCGTTGACCTCCTTGCCCTGCTCGTAGAGGCGGCGCACCGAAGGTCCCATCCCCTTGGGGCAAACCCCGACCACGTTGATGTTTTTGGGAAAATATTTGCCGATGCTTTCGAGATACCCCAGCAGAAAACCGTGGGAGAGGCCCAGGGTGGCTCCGGGTTTCATGTTGTCGAACACCTCCTGGTAATGCTCGGCCTGGGCAGCGTCGGAGATCAGGAAGAGAACCATCTCCGATTCCCGGATCACCTGATGCATCTCGCCCAGGGTTCCGCTCTCCTCGGTGAAGCCGGCGCCCCGGGCGGCGGCCATGGAGGAGCTGCCCGCCCTGAGCCCGATCTTGACCCGAATGTCGGTGCCGACCAGGGAGTCTCTCAGGTTCTGGGCCTGGGCCGGACCCTGGGAGCCCCAGCCGATCACCCCGATCTGCTTGATGCCGGCAAAGGCCTTGGGCAGCAGGGGAAATTTGTCGCGACCGCCGCGAACGATCATCTCTTGGGTATCGGCCAGCTTCAGGGTTTCGGTGGTGAAAACAGCGGACTTGAATGTGAGATCCATCGGAACTTCCTCCATCTATTTGGCTTATGCGCGCATGGCAATTAATTAGCTCGGTTGATAATCCGGGAAAAAGGACGAATCGTGTTATATACCCGAAAGCGGGCCCGCCGTAAACCGTAAAAGCGTTGGGGAATTAAGATGTGATATTGTCGGCTTGGGCGGGTAGAATGGCGGGGTCAACCGCCACTGAAAAAAAGGAGCAAGGGAGGAAGCCATGGCCCCGAAAAAAAAGAGCATCGCAGAGAAAACCATCTGGGAAGATGCCGCCAAGATGCTGGTCAAAGCGGAGCGGGACGGGGTTGAAACCGCCTGGGATCGCCTGGAAACCCAAACCCCCCACTGCAAATTCTGCGAGCTGGGCACCACCTGCCGTAACTGTGTGATGGGCCCCTGCCGGGTGAGCGACAAGGAGGGGAGCAAGCTGAAGCGGGGGGTGTGCGGGGCCGACGCCGATGTGATCGTGGCCAGGAACTTCGGACGCTTCATCGCCGGGGGCTCGGCCGGCCACTCCGACCATGGCCGGGATCTGATCGAGGTGCTGGAGGCCATCGTCACCGGGGAAACCAGCGATTATCGGATCAGTGATGAGGGCAAACTGCGCCGGCTTGCCGCCGAACTGGGGATCGCCGTAGAGGGTCGGGAGCTGCTGGCGGTTGGCCGGGAGTTGATGGAACTGCTTTATGCCGATTTCGGATCCCGCCAGCGCGAGGTCGCCTTTCTCTGCCGGGTGCCGGAAAAGCGCAAGGAGCTCTGGCGTCGGCTGGGGATGACTCCCCGGGGAGTGGATCGGGAGATCGCCGAGATGATGCACCGGACCCACATGGGCTGTGATAACGACGCGGCCAGCACCCTGATCCATGCCGCCCGGACCGCGCTCTCCGACGGCTGGGCCGGATCGATGATCGGCACAGAGCTCTCCGATGTGATCTTCGGAACCCCGACCCCCAAAAAGGCCCGGGTCAACCTGGGGGTTTTACGCCAGGATCAGGTCAATATCCTGGTCCATGGTCATAATCCGGTGGTCAGCGAGATGATTGTCGAGGCGGCCAACGACCGGAAGCTGCTGGCCGAAGCCGCCGCCGCCGGGGCCGAAGGGATCAACGTGGCAGGTCTGTGCTGCACCGGCAACGAAATTCTGGCCCGTCGGGGTATCCCCATGGCCGGCAACCACCTGATGACCGAGTTGGCCATCGTCACCGGGGCGGTTGAGGCGGTGGTGGTGGACTACCAGTGCATTATGCCCAGCCTGGTCCAGGCCGCCGCCTGCTATCACACCAAATTCATCACCACCGCCAACAAGGCCCGCTTCACCGGGGCGATCCATTTCGACATCAAGCCGGCCACCGCCCTGGCCCAGGCCAAGGAGATCGTCAGGATCGCCATCGGCCAGTTCAGTCGGCGTGACCCCCGGCGGGTGGAGATTCCCGGCTCCTCCCTGGAGATGATGACCGGTTTCAGCAACGAGGCCCTGCTTGCCGCCCTGGGCGGCAGCCTGACGCCGCTGCTGGAGGCGGTCAAGGCGGGAAAAGTGCGTGGTTTTGTCGCCATTGTCGGCTGCAACAACCCCAAGCTGCGCCAGGATTCCTGCAACGTTGGGCTGGCCCGGGCCCTGATCGAAAAAGATATCATGGTGCTGGTCACCGGTTGCGTTACCACCGCCTGCGGCAAGGCCGGGTTGCTGTTGCCCGAGGCCATCGCCATGGCGGGTCCGGGCCTTAAGGAGGTTTGCGGCGCCTTGGGGGTCCCGCCGGTGCTGCACATGGGCAGTTGTGTCGACAACTCCCGGATTATCCATCTTTGTGCCCTGATTGCCGGGGAACTGGGAGTGGATATCTCCGATCTGCCGGTGGCGGCCTCCTCGCCGGAATGGTATTCGGAAAAGGCTGCCGCCATCGGGCTTTACGCCGTGGCCAGCGGGATCTACACCCACCTGGGCCTGCCCCCCAACATTCTCGGGTCAAAAACCGTGACCGATCTGGCCCTGCATGGCCTGGAGGGGCTGGTGGGGGCCAGTTTCGTGGTGGAGGCCGATCCGCTCAAGGCCGCCGACCTGCTGGATGCCAGGATCAGCGGCAAGCGCCGGGTCCTGGGGCTGAACGGCTGAGAGTTGGTCAGTCATCCCCGCGGTTTTTGCCGATGGTCCGGGAAAAGAGGTAGCCGGCGATCAGCAGGGGGTAGATCACCATGGCCTCGATGAAACGACCTTGGGAGAAGGCGTACATGCTGTAGAGCAGGCCGATGGCCATCAGGACCAGCACGATTTGGGCCAGTAAACGGTTCATTAAAAGGTTCCTTGGGGTTGGGGTGGCGGTCACTTCACTTGCCGGGTTTTGCCTCTTTGCCCCGCCATTCGTCGCGGCTGGTTTGTTGCCAGAGGGGTTGACCGCTCAGGTAGGAGGCGCGCCCCAGCAGATGGGAGGCCACCGGGATGGTCAGCACCACAAAGCCGATGGTGGCCAGGGCTCGGGCGCCGACCCCGATCTCGCCAAAATGGAGGGCCAGGGCCAGCAGCAGTTGGCCCAGGCCGATGGTCACCGCTTTGGCATTGCAGGACATCCGCATGTAGATATCGGGCATGCGCAGAATGCCCAGGGCGGCCACCACCATGAAAAAGGCCCCCGACAGCAGCAGGGCGATGACGATCAGCTCCTTCATGATTTGCGTCTCCAGCGTTCGATGTAATGGGCGAAGGCGATGATGCTGACAAAGGAGATGATCGCCCAGACACTGGCCACATCCAGCAGTACCGGTTCGTCGCTGGCCACGGCGTAAACCACGATCATCCCCACCGAGGTCACCGCGATGGTCTCCAGGGCCACCACCCGGTCCGGCAGGCTGGGGCCCAGCAGCATCCGCACAAAAGCCAGCAGCAGGGCCAGGGCCAGCAGCGGCAGCACCGCGAGGTAGATTGCCTGTTGCACCAGGGTCATCGCAGCACCTCCCGCACCTGATACTCCATCTTCTCCTTGATCTGGCGGCGAAACTCCTCCGCATCATCCACATACATGGCGTGGATGAACATCACGTCCCGCTCCGGCGAGACCTCCAGACAGAGGCTACCCGGGGTCAGGGTGACCAGGCTGGCCAGCAGGGTGATCTCCAGGTCGCTTTGCAGGTCCAGCGGCACGGCGATCACAGCCGGCTGCATGCCGTGGCCTTTGGTGAGAATATCGTGCACCACCCGCAGGCTGGAAACGGTGAGCTCCTTGAGAAAAAAGAGGCCGAAGCGCAGCCAGCGGCCCAGCCGCGCCAGGTAGATCAGCAGATTGACCTCACCGGGCTTGTGGACCACCCACAGGGCCAGGGAGGTGATCAAAAAGCCGATCAGGTAGTTGGCAAAAGTAAACTGGCCGGTCAGGGCCATCCAGACCAGCGGCAGAAAGATATTGCCCCAGAATACGCTCATGGTCCTTCTCCCGAAACGACCCGGATATACTCCGCCGGGTCCATTAGCTGGGCGGCGGCGGTAAAGGCCACCTCCAGGGCGGCTTGCGGCAGCAGGCCCATCACCAGGCTCAGGCTAACCAGCAGCACCAGCGGCGCGTAGAGGGGCCAGCGCAGTTCGGCGCAGTCGATGGGTTGCAGCGGGGGGTGGATGATGGCCCGGGCCGGCCAGAAGGCCCGCATCCAGATTTTGGTCATGGAAAAGAGGGTCAGCAGCCCGACCCCCAGGGCCGTGGCGACCGGCAGCCAGGCCTGCTGCTCGAGGCCGGCCCGGATCAGCATCAGTTTGCCCCAGAATCCCGACAGGGGCGGAATCCCGGCCAGGGAGAGGGCCGCCAGCAGAAAGAGCAGGGAGAGGAAGGGGGCCCAGCGGTAGAGCCCCCCCAGCTGGTCGAGCCGGTAGCTGCCCCCGTAATAGCGGGCGATCCCGCTGACCAGAAAAAGGCTGGTCTTGACCAGAATGTTATGGACCAGAAAAAAGATCGCTCCGGCCAGGGCCAGATGGGAGTAAAGCCCCAGCCCCATCACCATGTAGCCGATCTGGCTGATGATATGGAAGGAGAGCAGCCGGCGGACTTCCTCCTGGGCCACGGCCCCCAGTACCCCGGTCACCATGGTCAGCCCCCCCAGCACCAGCAGGATGGTATGGGTATAGCCGAGATCACCGACAAAGAGCAGGGTGAAGACCCGGATCAGGGCGTAGACCCCCACCTTGGTCAGCAGGCCGGCAAACAGCGCCGTGACCGCCACCGGCGGGGTATGGTAGGAGGCGGGCAGCCAGAAGAAGAGGGGGAAGATACCGGCCTTGATCCCGAAGGTGGTGATAAAGAGCATGGCCAGGGTGGTGACCAGGGCCGAGTTTTCGAGCAGGGGAAGCTGTTGGGCCAGATCGGCCAGGTTGAGGGTGCCGGTCAGGCCGTAGATAATGCCGATCCCGGCCAGAAAAAATACCGAGGAGATCAGGTTGAGCACCACGTACTTGAAGGCTCCTTCCATCTGGAACCGGTCGCCGCCCAGGGCCATCAGCACGAAGGAGGCCATCAGCATCACTTCGAACCAGACATAGAGGTTGAACAGATCGCCGGTGAGAAAAACACCGCAGACCCCCATCAGCAGGAAATGGACAAAGGGGTAATAACCGGTCTCTTCCCGCTGCCGGTCGACGCTGCCCAGGGAATAGATGGCGGCCACCCAGCCGATCAGCCCGGCCATCACCACCATGACGGCACTGAAGAGGTCGGCCACCAGGGTGATGCCGAAGGGCGCCGGCCAGTTGCCCAGCTGGGTGGCGATCACCCCGTTCTGGCGCACCTCGATGAACAGCAGGATCGCCGCCGCCAACAGGGCGGTGGCCCCCAGGCTGCTGATCCAGCGCTGGGCCGGCACGGAGCGCCAGCAGAGCAGGGTAAGCGCCGCCGTCACCAGGGGCAGCAGAATGGGCAGAACCAGCAGGTTCATGGGCCACCCTCGGTCATTTCGTCAATATCCTGGGTGCCCTGCTCCTCGTGGGTGCGGCGAAACAGGACCAGGGTGAAGGCCAGCAGCCCGAAGGAGATCACGATGGCGGTCAGCACCAGGGCCTGGGGCAGGGGGTCGGAGACCAGCCCTGCGGGTCTGACGGCATCGAGAGGTACCAGCGGCGGTTTGCCCCGGGTCAGGCCGGCGGCGGTGAAGATCAGCAGGTTGACCGCGTTGGAGAGCAGGGCCAGCCCGATCACCAGTTTGACCGGGGTGCGGCTGAGCATCAGATAAACCCCGGCGGCGAAGAGAAAACCCACCACCAGGGCCAGCAGGGTTTCCATGGTCACTCCTCCTCGGCCAGGGTAAGCACGATGGCCAGGGTGGCCCCGATCACCACCAGGTAGATTCCCAGATCAAACAGCAGCGGGGTACCCAGGCTGTACTGGCCCAGAACTCCGGCCTCAAGCTTGACCCACTGGCCGGTGAGAAAGGGTTCGCCCGCCAGCAGGGACCAGCTGCCGCTTAACGCTGCCAGCAACAGGCCAATGGCGGCCAGGGAGATGGGGGGCACCCGGAGCAGGCGACGGGTCTCCTCGGCGCTGTTGGCCAGGCAGTGCAGCGAGAAGGTGGTGGCCGCCAGCAGGCCGCCGGCGAAGCCGCCGCCCGGCAGGTAGTGCCCCCGCAGCAGTAGAAAGGCGGAAAGCAGCAGCAGCATGGGCATCAGATAGAGGGTGGCGGTGCGCAGAATCAAAGACGGCATGACTTGCCCTCCCCGCCCCGGCCGCGAAGATGCAGCAAGGCGTAAACCCCCACCCCGGCCAGGGTCAGAACCACGATCTCTCCCAGGGTATCCATGGCCCGGAAATCAACCAGGATCACATTGACGATGTTGCGGCCGTGGGCCGCCGGCCAGGTCTGATCGGCGAAAAAGTCGGACAGCCTGGAGCCGCCGCCGGTCTCCAGCACCACCAGCACCAGCAGGGTCATCAGGGTGCCGCTGGCCCCCGCCACCAGGGCGTTGCGCCACCGGACCACCCCCTTTTCCCGGGGCAGGTAGGGGGGCAGCAGGCGAATACAGAGAACAAAGAGGATCACCGTGACGGTTTCGATGACGAACTGGGTGATGGCCAGGTCGGGGGCTCCGAAATAGATGAAAAACAGGGCCACCCCGTAACCGATGATTCCCATGGCCACCACCGCCCCCAGGCGGCTGGGGCAGAGGACCGCCATCACCGCCGCACCCAGAATCATTACCGTCACCGTCATCTCGAACAGTCTGGCCCCGGTCAAGGCCGGGACCGGCAGGGCGATCCCCTTGAGCATCAGGGTGGTGCCGGTCAAGCCGATGGCAAAAAGCACGATGGTCAGGATATAGTAACGCAGATAACCGTTCTGGATGATTGCCGTCTGCCGGCGGGCCACGGCGAACAGGCCGGCCAGGCCCAGTTCGTAGAGCCGCTCCGGTCCCCAGGCGGCCAGGGGGGGCAGGCCCGCCAGTCGATTGAGCAGCCAAGGCTGGAGCCGGTAGAGCAGAAGGCCGGTCGCCAGGGTCAGCAGGCTGAGCAGCAGCACCCGGTCGACCCCGTGCCACAGCGCCAGCTCCAGGGGGATGGGCGGGGTGCCGCCGATGGCGCCCGAGGCCGCCGCCAGCAGAGAGGTGTCAATCTGGGTCGGGAAGATCCCCCAGAGCAAACCGGCCAGGGCCAACAGCAGGGGCGCCAGCCAGAGGGCGGGGGCGGGCTGGTGCTTGACCGGCATCGGGTTCTCAGCCGGCGCGAAAAAGGGGCGCAGGACCAGCAGGGCAGCCACCGCCACCAGCAACACCCCGGCGGTCCAGGCCACGGCCATGGCCAGCGGCTGGATCAGGGCCGCCTTGTAGAGGGACTCCTTGGCGATAAACCCCAACAGGGGAGGGATGCCCGCCATGGAAAGGGCCGCCAGGGAGATCGCCACCGCCAGTAGCGGCAGCGGTCGGGCCAGACCCCGCAACCGCGAGATGTCGCGGGTGCCCATGGCATGGTCCACTGCCCCGGCCGAAAGAAACAGGGCCCCTTTGTAGAGGGCGTGGGCCAGCAGGTAGACCATGGCGGCCTGCAGCGCCAACGGCGTGCCCAGGCCCAGCAAAAAGACCAGGGTGCCCAGGGCGCTGACCGTGGTATAGGCCAGAATCTTTTTCATGTCGGTCTCCAGCAGGGCCAGCCAGGCTCCGAGGAGCAGAGTGGCGGCCCCGAAGCCGGTGAGCAGCAACAGCCAGGGGTCGGTACCGCCGAGAACCGGGTGAAAGCGAGCCAGCAGATAGACCCCGGCCTTGACCATGGTCACTGAATGGAGGTAGGCGCTGACCGGGGTTGGCGCCTCCATGGCCGCCGGCAGCCAGAAATGGAAAGGCACCTGGGCCGACTTGGTAAAGGCCCCGGCCAGCACCAACAGCAGAGCGGCCAGATAGTGGGGATGGTCACGCAGCAACTCTCCCTGGGCCAGCAGGGTGGTGAACTCGTAGTCGCCGGCCGCCGCCCCCAGCAGCAGCAGACCGGCCAGCAGGGCGGCGCCGCCGAGCCCGGTGATCAGTAGCGCCATCAGGGCGGCCTTGCGGGCTTTTTCCCGCTCGTGGTCGAAACCGATCAGGAAATAGGAGGTGATGGAGGTGAGTTCCCAGAAGATGAACAGGGTCAATACATTACCGGCCAGCACCAGGCCGAGCATGGAGGCCATGAAGAGCAGCAGCCAGCAATAGAAGCGGCCCAACTGGGGATGGTCGCGCAGGTAGGCCCCGGCATAAAAAACCACCAGGGCCCCCACGCCGGTAACCAGCAGGGCGAAAAGGAGGCTCAGGCCGTCCAGGTAGAGGGAGAGATTGATCTGCAGCCCCGGCGCCCAGGACCACGACTCGGTGATCACCTCACCGCTGGCGATCCGCGGCAACCGGGTGAGAAAAAACAGGCTCAGGCCCAAAGGGAGCAGGGCCAGGGCCAGCCCGCACTGCCGGGGGAGCAGCCGTGCCATCAGGACAGCCCAGGGGGCGACCCCAAAAATTGCCAAAACCGACCAGATCATCCGCTAACCATTTGCTTTGCGATTCCCTGTTGCCTAAGCCTTGTCGAAAAAAAACGTCGGGGCCCAATCATAGCACAGTTGTCGGGCAAATTGCCGTGATTTCGCCAAGGGGGCCGCGATTATTCTCTGTCGTGGCCCGGTGGGGCGGCGGGTTGACTGTCGTGGTGATAGCGGGCCAGGGTTGCGGCAGTTTCCGCTCTGATCGCCTGGACCAGCTCCTCGGGGCCCAGGACCTTCACCTGGCTGCCCCAGGAAAGCACCCAGCGGCGGATCTCGGTAAGGTCGGCAGCCGGCAGGGTCAGGATGGCGCCGCCATCCCGGAGGGGTCGCAGGGTTTGCTCCGGGTGCCAGACCCGCTCCGCCACGTAGGGGGCGGCGGCTGGGCTGAAAAAAAGGCTTACCCGGCAAGGCCTGTTGCCCATGAAGATGCCGAAGTTTTTTTGCAGACTTTCCTCCGGGTTGAAATCCGCCGGGGGGAGAAAGTGGTCGGCCAATGGTTCCACGGCGCTGATTCGTGAGAGGGCAAAGGTTAACAGTTGCCGGCGGGTGTGACAGTGGCCGAGCAGATACCAGCCCCCCTGGTAATGGGCCAGATGGTAGGGGTCAACCTGGCGGCGGCGGGAAGAGGCGGCGCCGGGCTTGCGGTAGTTGAAGGCCAGGGTGCTGTTTTGCTGTAAGCCGCGGCATACCCTGTGCCAGCTCTCGGGGTCGATGATGGTGTGCTGCTCCGGCAGGACTGAAATGCGGTCGCCCAGCCAGGCCGCGTCCACCGAGACCCGGTCGGGCAGTGATTCGGCCAGTTTTTTAAAAACCGAAACCAGGCTGTCATGGATGGGGGTATTGCGATAGGCCTCCAGCCCCCGCCGGGCCAGCAACAGTCCCACCATTTCGCCCTCGTTGACATGGAGGGCGGGCAGGCCGTAGTTTTCCTCGCGATAATAAAATCCCCGGCGCCGCTGGTCGTAGGCCAGCGGCGCGTTCCAGCGCTCCCGGAGAAACTCGATATCCCGCTGGATGGTTTTGGTGGAAACTTCGTACTCCCCGGCCAGGCTGGAGCAGTTGGCCAATCTGCCGCTGGCCATCCCCCGACGGATTCTGTCGTCGATGAACAACAGGCGGGCCAGTTGCGACTTGTTTTCCGGCATGGTTCGCGCTCATATTTTTTATTGCTAGGACACCATATGTCTGACCCCCCAGGGTACAATAGATCACAGTTTTGGCTCAAATATTTTTTCATCGGGAGGAGGAAAGGTATGGATTGTTCGAAAGAGAGAAAAGGGGTGGAGTGCTGCCCGGATTGCTTGGGGACGGGGAATAACGACGCGCCGGGGGCCGAGGGTAAGGCCAACGGTTCGCTTGTTGGCGGAGGGCGTGATCGCAGTCCGCGGTCGGCAATGGTCTGTGAGCAGTATCTCCAGATCCCGACCTATCTGCGTTGGGGGCGACGGCTCTTATAGCCGCTGCCCTCAAGATAGAATGTGGCTGGCCGACAAAAAAAACCCGCTTTCCTTTGCCGGAAGCGGGTTTTCGTATCTCACCGGACGGGGCCGGATTATGCTATGGGGTGAGCGATGGGACTTGAACCCACGGCCTCCGGGGCCACAACCCGGTGCTCTAACCAACTGAGCCACGCCCACCATAGTCCCGGTTCCGCCGCTTTGAGGTGACGGGGCCAGGAATCGCCTTATATAGCCAATCTCCCCGCCTTTGGCAAGGGGAAATTGCGCGGCCGGGGTACGATTGCTCCCCGGTTACAGGGCCTGGCCGCAATGCTTGCAGGTTTTGGCCTGGCTTTTGACGATTTCGGCACAGGCCGGGCACTCCTTGCGGTGCATCATTTTCAGCAACTCCGGAATGGTCATGTTGACCTGCTGTTCCAGGTCGGTGTTGCGGAAACTGTGGTTGCGCAGGGGGTCGATGCAGGCCAGGTCCTTCAGCTGCAGCAGCAGCTCGCAGGCCTGTTTGCGAACCGCCAGTTCGGCATGCTCGTCGGTTAACAGATAAAGAACCGGTTCCAGGTTGTTCTCGGCGACACAAGTGGCCAGTTTGGCCTGTGCTTCCTTCTCGCGATGGTAGCGGGCATTCTGGGCCATAAGGGTGTCGATGTCGACCTCCGAGCCCTTGAAGGCATTGGGTCCGCCCACCATCATACTCTCTCCTTTTTCGTTACCCGGGCAGAGGATGTAGCGGCAGGAGGCGGAATGGCCGTAGCGGTCCTCAAACTCCTGCCAGCCCTTGACGTAGAGGGGACATTCATCGTTCAGGCAGACGAAGATGATATCGGTGCCCCAGCCCAGGCCGTCGCCGACATGGAAGGGGGGGGCTTCACAGCAGGAGAGTTTCTGCTGGCAATGGGGACAGAAATGTTCTTCCCGCGCCAGGCGCAGGCAACGTTCGGTGCGATCTTCCATACCTTGGTGACTCCTTGGTGGTGGAGGGTGATTGGTTTCCGTCGATAATCCGATGGCTGGGCCAGGAGGTTTAAAGCGGATTCGAAATGACCTTGTATTGTGTGGGAAGATAATGCACAATCGGATTAAGGTCAATGTGAGCAAAGGCAAAATTCGTTGACTTTTTGACCGCTGGTCAGTAAAGAGTACGGCTTGTCTCACGCCGGCAGGCATGGGCCCCCGCTCTTTAATTTTTGACCTTATTCCCCAAACTTTCGCAAGTAATCACGAGATATTATATGGCTAAGAAGGAAAGCTCCCGGTACGCCGAGGCCGGGGTTGATATCGACAAGGGTAACGAATTTGTTGAACGGATCAAGCCGATGGTTGCCGCCACCTTCCGTTCCGGGGTCCTGACCGGCATCGGTGGTTTTGGTGGCCTGTTTGCCCTGGGCAGCGGCAAATACAAGGACCCGGTGCTGGTCTCCTCCACCGACGGGGTGGGGACCAAGCTGATGATCGCCCAGATGTGCAACAAACACGATACCATCGGCATCGACCTGGTGGCGATGTGCGTCAACGACATCGCGGTGTCCGGGGCCCATCCTCTCTTTTTTCTGGACTATTTCGCCTCCGGAGGTCTCGACCTCGAGGTGGCCGCCGATGTGGTTAAAGGGATCGCCCGGGGTTGTGAGATCGCCCACTGCTCACTGATTGGGGGGGAAACCGCCGAGATGCCGGGGATGTACCGCAGTGGCGAGTATGATCTGGCGGGCTTTGTGGTCGGGATCTGTGAACGGGAAAGGATCATCGACGGTTCCGATATCCGGGTGGGGGATACCCTGATCGGCCTGGCCTCCAGCGGAATTCACAGCAACGGCTACTCCCTGGTCCGCAAGATCTGCTTCGAGGATATGAAACTTTCGGTTAACGACCGGATCGACGAATTCGGTTGTACCCTGGGGGAGGAGCTGCTGCGACCCACCCGGATCTACAGCGAGACCCTGCTCAACCTGATCAAGAACTACAAGGTCAAGGGGATGGTCCATATCACCGGCGGAGGGCTCATCGACAATATTCCCCGGGTCTTGCCCAACGGCTGCAGGGCGGTGCTCAACTCCCAGAGCTGGGAAGTTTTGCCGATTTTTGAATTTCTGCGTGAAAACGGCAAGGTTTCCAAGTTTGAGATGTGCCGGACTTTCAACAACGGAATCGGGATGGTGGTGGTGGTGGACGCCAAGGAAGCGGAAGACGCCTGCAACCAGCTGGAGGCTCTGGGGGAAAAGCCTTACCTGATCGGGGAGATCGCGGCTCTGCCCAAGAAAAAGAAGGATGAGCCAATAGTTGAGATAAGCTGCTGAGCCCGGCCGTTACGGTTGGCAATCCCGGGTGCTGCCCTGGATCTTTTCCAGGGCATGGGGCAGGACGGGCAGCAGTACCTCCAGGTTTTCCAGGGCGGCCTTGCGGCTGCCGGGCAGGTTGATGATCAGGCTCCGGCCCCGGGTGCCGACCAGGCCGCGGGAGAGCATGGCGTTTTTGGTCTTGAGCAGGCTGGCGGCCCGCATCGCTTCCGCCATTCCCGGAATTTCCCGATCCAGCAGAGTTCTTGTCGCTTCGGGGGTAACGTCGCTGGGGCTAAGGCCGGTGCCCCCGGTAATGACGATCAGGTCGATCTGATCCCGGTCAACCCAAGCCAGTACCGCCTGGCGGATCTCCTCGATCCGGTCGGGTACCAGGGCATGCCCGGCCACGGTAAATCCCTGCTCCGCCAGTAATTGGCGCAGGGCCGGGCCGCTGGTATCCTCCCGCTCCCCCCTGGAGCCCTTGTCGCTGGTGGTCAGCACCGCACAGGTATAGCTCGACATCTTCCCGCCTCTTCTCAACCTTGGATATTGGTTCTACAACTCGTGGTGCCGCTGTAAGTCCTGCCTGCCGGGCATACTATTCCGCTCCCCGGGCCCATGTCAAGCCGGCGGGGTGAAACGACCCTTGTTTTTGCCGGTTGCGCCTGCTAAGTTGTTTCCGCCTTGCCCCCATCCCGCCCTTTGTGGCTGGGAAGCTTTGACTAAAGACCGAGGCTGTCAGCCCATGCCGAAAACCTCCGACCACCACGCCACCACCGCCACCATTGCCGGTTCCGCCGCGGTGGTCAGCGTGGCGGTGCTGTGCAGCCGGGTCTTGGGGCTGGTGCGGGAGCAGGCCTTTGCCATCCTCTTTGGGGCCGGTTACGCCTTCGACGCCTTTGTGGTGGCCTTCCGGATCCCCAATCTGCTGCGGGACCTCTTTGGCGAGGGGGCCTTGAGTGCCGCCTTCGTCGCGGTTTTCGCCGGCTACAACGCCACCCGGGGAGAGCGGGAAACCTGGAAACTGGCCAGTAACGTTCTGATTTTTTTCGGAGTTTTTCTCAGTATCCTGACCCTGGTGGGGATAATGGCCTCGGAGCAATTGGTGGGGCTGCTGGTCCAGGCGGAGTTCGCCCAGACCCCGGGCAAGGTGGAGCTGACCGCCAGGCTCACCGCCATCATGTTTCCCTTTCTGGTCCTGGTATCGTTGTCCGCCGTGGTGATGGGGGTTTTGAACACCAAGGGCCGCTTTTTCGTGCCGGCCCTCTCCTCCAGTTTTTTCAACCTGGGTTCACTGGTGGGCGGGGTGGGGCTGGCGCTGCTGCTGCCCCGTTTCGGCCAGCCGGCCATTGTCGGGATGGCGATCGGCATTTTGCTGGGCGGGGTGCTGCAACTGGCCTGCCAGTTGCCGGCCCTGTTCCGCGCCGGTTTCCGTTTTACCTTCCACCTGGATCTCCGCGATCCCGGCCTGCGGCGCATTCTGGTCCTGATGCTGCCGGCGGTGGTGGGGCTGGCTCCCCTGCAGCTCAATATCCTGATCAACACCTATTTCGCCTCCTCCCTGGCCGAGGGGACCCTCTCCTGGCTCAACTACGCCTTCCGGCTCTTCTGGTTGCCGGTGGGGTTGTTCGGGGTGGCTCTGTCGGTGGCCACCATGCCGGTGGTTTCCCGCTTTGCCGCCGAGCGCGATTTTCCCCGCCTCAAGGAGACCTATGTTTCTTCGCTTAACATGGCCTTTTGCCTCAGCATCCCGGCGGCGATCGGGCTGGTGCTGCTGGCCCGGCCGATTATCCGGATAATTTTTCAACATGGCCGTTTCGATACCCTGGCCACCATCGGTACCGCCGAGGCCCTGAGCTGTTATGCCGTGGGCCTTTTCGCTTACGCTGCGGTCAAGATCATGGTGCCGGTTTTCTACGCCCTGGATCGGCCCCGCTATCCGGTGATGGGCAGCTTCCTGACCATGGCGGTCAATCTGCTCTTCATTCTGGCCACCATTGAATGGCTGCGGCACCAGGCCCTGGCACTCTCCATTTCGGTGGCGATGACCGCCAACTTTATCTTTCTGAGCGTCATGCTCTACCGGACCGTGGGGGGGCACCCCCTGGTTCCGGTTTTTAAGGGCCTGGGCAAGATCGGCCTGGCCTCTTTGCTGATGGCGCTCTGGCTTTTCGCCTTGCGCCAGTGGCTCTTTCCCGCCGGCCTGACGGAAGATCGGCTCCTGCTCGACATCCTGGCGGTGGCGGTCTGCGTGGTCAGCGGCGCCCTGCTTTACGGCTTGGTACTCCATCGCCTCAATCTGCCCGAGCTGACCATGCTGGTTGAGCGGTTGCGGCAAAAAATTAGAAAATAAGGCAAGTCAGCCCCGGGTGGCCGCCAGGAGGGCGGGCACGGCGGTATCCACCCGCAGGATTCTGGAGCCCAGCGAGAAGAGTTTAAAATCAAGTTGGCGGAAGCAGTCCACCTCGTAATCGACCCAGCCCCCCTCGGGGCCGATGGCCAGCAGCCGGCGTTGGGGAGTGGTCGGGGTGGGCCGGGGTGAGGGTTCCGGGCCGGGGTGGGCCAGCAGGCGCAGGGGATACTCGGGGGTCAGGCTGGGCAGCCGGTCTTCAACAAAGGGACGGAAACGGTGGTGGAGGGTCAGGGTGGGCAGCCGGGTGTCCACCGCCTGCTCCAGGCCCTGCTGGAGGGCGGCGGTCAAAGCCTCGGGAGCCAGCAGGGACGATTGCCAGAAACTTTTTTCCACCCGGTTGGCGTTGAGCAAATGAATTTGGCTCACCCCCATGGCCGTGGCCTGGGCTAACACCCTTTTCAGCATGATCGGGCGGGGGAGGGCCAGAATCAGGTCGGTGGCGGCTTTAGTCGGCGGCGGAGTGCGGCAATCCAGTTGCAGTTCCACCTGCCCGGGGGCAAGCCCCAGGATCAGGCCGGTGCCCATGGGGCCGTCGAGCAGGCCCACCCGCAGAGTATCGCCGGTTTTGCTCTTCAAGATCTTGTGGATATGCCGGGCCCGGTGGTCGCGCAGGATCACCCGATCGCCCTCGGCTTCCCCGGGGTGGATCAGAATAATATTCATGGTGGTCAATGATAAGGTTGATCTATAACATCGGTCTGCCGGTGGCGTTGATTCTAGCCCTTCCGCTGCTGATAGTCAAAGCGATCCGCGTTCCCGGCTACACTGCCTGGATCGGCCGTCGTCTGGGCCTGATTGCCGGCGGAGATGGCACGGCCTGTTCTCCCCGCAAAGGGAAGCTGATCTGGCTCCATGCCCTCTCGGTGGGGGAAACCGTTGCCGCCCGGCCGCTGTTGCGCGCCCTGCGCCATCGTTACCCCGAGGCCACCCTGGTTCTTTCCAACTCCACCCGGGCCGGCGCCGCCCTGGCGGCGGCAAGTTGCACCGGCCTGGCGGATCGTCTGGAGGTGTTGCCCTACGATCTGCCCTGGGTGATGAAGAGGCTGGTCCGGCGGTTGCGCCCCGATCTCTTTATCTTGGTGGAAACCGATTTTTGGCCCAACCTGCTCCGCTCCCTGGCACAAGAGAGAGTGCCCCTGCTGCTGAGCAACGGGCGGCTCTCCGCCTCCTCCTGGCGCTGGTATCAGCGCCTGCGTTTCCTGGTCCGCCCCCTGCTTTTCGACCCTTTTGCCTTCCTGGCCATGCAGACCGAGGCGGAGGCGGTCCGTTTGCGTGATCTGGGCCTGCCGCCGGCCCGGGTGGGGGTGCTGGGCAATCTCAAATATCCTGCCGCCCTGGACCCATGGCCGCCGGCCTCCTCAACCTTGCGGTTGAGCCGGGAGCTGCTGGGAATCGAGCCCGATAAACTGCTCTGGTTGGCGGGCAGTACCCATGCCGGCGAGGAGGAGATCCTGCTGCGGGCCTGGCGGCGGCTTAACCGCGAATTTCCGGAGCTGGTTCTGTTGCTGGCTCCCCGCCGGGTGGAGCGGGCCGGGGCGGTGCTGGAGCTGGCCCGCAGGTATGACCCCCGGGCTCGGTTGCGCACCGCTCCCAGTAGCCCTGGGATTCGGGTGCTGATCCTGGACAGCTACGGTGAACTGGCCGCTCTTTACCCCCTCTCTGACCTGGCCTTTGTCGGTGGCAGCCTGGTGCCGGCGGGGGGGCACAATCCCCTGGAGGCCGCCGCTGGCTGTCGGCCCAGCCTTTTCGGTCCCCATATGGAGGACTTTGCCGAAATCAGCCTTGATCTGCTGACGGCGAGAGGGGCCTGCCAGGTCAAAGATGAGGAGGAGATCGTCACCGCTGTGACCCATTGGTTGCGGGAGCCTGCGGTCCGGGCCGCCGCCGGTGGACAAGCCGGCCAGTTGGTGGCAACCAGGAGCCAGGGGGTGTTGGCCGCTCACCTGGAGATGATCGCCAAGTTGCTTGGTTCGGATCTGCCACCGGAGGATAAGAGATGACCTCACGCCGTCTGCGGTTCCTGTTTTTGCTGGGCCTGCCTTTTTCCCCCCTTTATGACCTGGCGATGCGTTTAAGGGCCCGGCTTTATCACCATGGTTTGCTGCGGCGGCACAAGATGGCGGTGCCGGTAATCAGTGTCGGCAACCTGACCATGGGGGGAACCGGTAAAACTCCCCTGGTGATCTATATCGCTCGGCTGTTGGAGGCGATGGGCTTGAAACCCGCCATCCTCAGCCGGGGCTACGGGCGGCAATCCATCCGGGGGGAAGAAGGCCGGGTGGTGGTGGTTGCCGACGGATCGCCGGGTGGTGAACTGCTGGCCGGGCCCGAAAGGGCGGGGGATGAACCGGTTCTGCTGGCCCGCTCCCTGCCGGGGGTGCCGGTGCTGGTTGCCAAACGGCGGGTCTTGAGCAGTCGGCATGCCGTGGATCAGCTGGGGGCGAACTCCCTGCTATTAGATGACGGCTTTCAGCATCTGGCCCTGGCTCGTGATCTTGATCTGGTCCTGTTCAGTGCCCGCGACCTGCCCCTTGGGGCCAGGGTGTTTCCCGGCGGCCCCCTGCGGGAACCCTGGTCTGCCCTGGAACGGGCCGATGCCTTAGTCATTACCGGAGTTGATGACGGCAACCGGGAACAGGTGGGGCGGTTTCGCCATTTCCTCCAAGAGCTGCTGCCGGGTACTCCCAGCTTTATCGGGGAGTATCTCCCGGTCTGCCTGCTGGACGGTCATTCGGGCAAGGGCATGGCTCTGGATAAAGGACGGGGCAAGCCCTGGTTCGGCTTCGCCGGAATTGCCCAGCCGGGGTCCTTTCAGGAAACCCTGCAAAGGGCGAACTTCCTGGTCACCGGATTCCGCTCCTTTGCCGACCATCATCCCTACACGGCCGCGGATATGGCCGAACTGATCGCCGCCGCCCGGCAGCGAAGGGCCGGGGGGTTGATCACCACCGAAAAGGATCTGGTCAAGCTCCAGCCCCTGGCCGGCGATTATCCGCTGCTGGCCCTGCGGGTCGCCCTCTTCATGGAGGAGTCTTTCGATGAGTTCCTGCGTCGCCGCTTGCTGGCCTACTGTGGGCAATGAACGGAGAGTGTGTTTTTTTTGCCACAAAAAAGGTCCGGGGTTGGGGGGCGGTTTCGGGGCGGAATTTGATTATTTATTGCTGAGTTCAGGCGTTTATTGCTTGGTTGTTCTTTTTTATTCTCTTGGCGGTCTCTAAATTGCATTGCTTGAGGTAGAGTCGGTTAAGGAACGGTTACCGGGATGGTTGCCGTAAGGAAAAGATAACCCACCGCCCCGGCGGTTTTGCGATAAGGACCTCAGCGCCATGGATTCATTTCAGCATACCCTGAAAAAAAGCATCAGTGTCGCCGGGATCGGCTTGCATACCGGCAAGCCGGTCAGCCTGGTGATCTACCCCGGCGAGATCAACAGCGGCCTGCGCTTTGTTCGTTCCGATCTGGGGCAGCTTGAGCCCACTCCGGCCTTCATGGACCGGGTGGTCGATACCCGCCTGGCCACCACGATCAGTACCGATCACGACGCTTCCATCTCCACCACCGAGCATCTGCTGGCCGCCCTGGCCGGTCTGGGCATCGACAACGCGGTGGTCGCGGTGGATGGGCCCGAGATTCCCATCATGGATGGCAGTGCCGCCCCTTTCGTCCACCTGTTGCGCCGGGTCGGTCGCCGCCGCCAGCGGGCTTGTCGCTGGATGCTCAAGTTCAACGAGGTGGTAAGGTTCAGTGACGGTCAGGGGCGGTCGGTGCGCATCGAACCCTATAACGGTTTTCGGGTAAGCTGCGGGATCGACTTTCCCCACGCCCGGATCGGCAGCCAGCGGATCGACATCGACCTCAATCCCCGGCGCTTTGCCGAGGAGGTGGCCGCCGCCCGGACCTTTGGTTTTCTGCATGAGGTCGAGGCCCTGCGCCGCAACGGCCTGGCCCTGGGGGGCTCTCTGGACAACGCGGTGGTGATGGATGAAAGCGGCGTGCTCAACAGCGGGGGCCTTCGTTACGCCGACGAGTTTGTCCGTCATAAGGTACTGGACCTGGTGGGTGATCTGGCTCTGCTGGGCTTCCCCTTGCTGGGACGGGTGGTGGCGGAGAAGTCGGGCCATGGTCAGCATCTCGGCCTGATGCAGGCGGTGGCGGCCCACCCGGAGGCTTGGGATATCGTGGCCTACGAAACCCAGGGCGAGAGCCAGGTGTTGCGCCAGTTGGCCGTGACCACCCAGGCGGTGGGCGATCGGATCCTGCCCTATCTGCTGCCCCCCTCGTTGGCCTTGGCCGGTGAGTACTGCTGAGAAAAAGCAGCTAAAGCTAAAACAGCGCCATGTTAACCCGCCGGGATTATCTTCCCGGCGGGTTTTTTGTTCCCGTCGCAGCCCTTTAATCATCCGGGGGTGACGCCTGCTCCTCTTTGCATAGCTCTGGACCTGGGGAGCCGGATCGGCTATTCTGCCTCACCATTTGATCTTAAAACGCTGGAGGCAAACTATGGCGAGCGAGACGCAAAGTCTTGGTTTTATCGGGGGAGGGCAGATGGCCGAGGCCCTGATTAAAGGAATCTTGGCGGCCGATCTTTATAGGGCCGAGCAGCTTATGGTGGCCGAGCCCCACGGGCCACGCCGGGAGGAGTTGGCTGAGCGCCATGGAGTGACGGTTCACGCGGAGGCCGGCCCGTTGCTGGCCGCCTGTCCGGTGTTGATCCTGGCGGTCAAGCCCCAGGTGGTGGCCGCAGTTCTGGAACATTATAGTGGCCAACTGGGCAAGGATCATCTGTTGATCTCCATTGCCGCCGGGATCACCCTGACCTTCATGGAGGAGCGGCTGGCTCCGGCCCCGGTCCGGGTGATCCGGGTGATGCCCAATACCCCCGCCCTGGTTTTGGCTGCGGCATCGGCCCTGAGCCCCGGTCGTCATGCTCGCGAGGAAGATTTGCAGCTGGCCAGGCGAATCTTTGCCGCGGTGGGGGAAGCGGTGGTGCTGGAGGAGAAACTGCTGGACGCGGTCACCGGTTTGAGCGGCAGTGGCCCCGCCTATGTTTTTACCTTCCTTGAAGCGCTGATCGATGCCGGGGTCAAGGTGGGGTTGAGCCGGGAGGTGGCGGAGCAGTTGGCCCGACAGACCATCCTGGGCTCGGTGCGGTTGGCCCTGGCGACCCCGGAGAAAAACCCCGCCGCTCTCCGGGCGATGGTGACCTCGCCTGGAGGTACCACCATCGCCGGACTCCATGTTCTGGAGAAGGGTGGTTTCCGGGGCTTGGTTATGGATGCGGTGGAGGCTGCCACCCAGCGTTCCGTCGAGCTGGGGCGGGGGTAGGATGAAAGTCGGCAAGGTGGGGATTATCCTGAAGCGCGACTCCGATGAGCCGCGGCGCATTGGTCACGAGCTGATGGAATGGTTTGCCGCCCGGGGGATCGAGGGACAGATCGATCGGATCGAGGCGGATCAGGATCTGCTGATTGTCCTCGGCGGCGATGGGACCCTGTTGCATGTGGCGGCGGAGGCGTGCGGCCACGGGATCCCGGTCCTTGGCATCAACTTGGGCGGTCTGGGCTTTCTCACCGAAGTGGCGGTGGAGGATCGTTATGCCGCCCTGGCGGAGATCCTGGATGGTGAACCGACCATCGAAAACCGGATGATGCTCAAAATTCGCCTGCTGCGGCAGCAAGGGGGAAGGGAAGCAGCCCGGCCCTGGCTCCACGCCTTGAATGATGTGGTGATCAGCAAGGGGGCGGTGGATCGGATGGCTGAAGTGGGTGTCTGGGTGGACGAGGAATATCTGGCGACTTACCGGGCCGACGGCTTGATTGTCTCAACTTCCACCGGCTCCACCGCTTACAATCTTTCGGCCGGAGGCCCCATTGTCCACCCCCGTCTGGCCGCCATCCTGGTTACTCCGATCTGCCCCTTCATGCTGGAAAGCCGACCGGTGTTGCTGGACGCCACCAGTCGGGTTCGGGTCCGGCTGGCCACCAGCCATTCCGGGGAACGGATCGCTGAAAAGTTGCAGGTTATTGTCGATGGCCGGCTTTACACGGAACTGCAAACCGGCGATACTCTGGAGGTGGCGGCGGCGAAGCAGAGCCTTCGCCTGATCTGTTCCCCCTGGAAAGGGTATTTCGAGATCCTGCGCGGCAAGCTGAACTGGGCCGCCGGACACGCCGTGACCAGATAGGTGGCGGTCACGGCCTGTCCGGGGCCAGGGGAGGGTTTTTTTTCCTCCCGGCGGCTAACTGTTCTTGTCCAGGGCCTGGTCCAGGGATTCCTTCTCCTCGGCCATCGCCCTTTTACCGGCCTCGATGGCGGCGCTCAGGGTCCTCTTCTTTTCGTCAAGATACTCCTTGCCCTGGGTGGCCAGTTTGCTGCCCTTGGCGATCAACTCCTTGCCCTGGTCGATCATCGCCTTGCCGCGCTCGACCGCGCCACCGGCATGCTCTCTGGCCTCATCCGGCAGCTGACGGAATCTTTCCTGCAATCCCTCGCCGTAGTTGCTCAACATCTCCCTGGTTTCCCGGCCCGATTTGGGGGCCACCAGCAGGGCGATGGCCGCGCCGGTTACCGCGCCGGCCAGGAAAGAGAGTACGGTCAGTCCCGCGTTGCAATTCTCGGTGTGGTGGGTCATGGTCTAACCTCCTTGGTTGGTTTCTTTCTCGTGCGCGAACTATTTTTTTTCCCGGCCGCCGAACATGACCCGGCCGAACATCTGCAGGCCGGCGCTCAGGCCGCCGATGCCGCTGATGATGGGCCGGATCGATTCCTTCATGGCCTGTGAAGTAAGAAGCAGGGTATCCCCGGCCTGCCGGGCGGTGCGCAGGACTACGTCCGCCTCCTCCACCCGGGCGTTACAGGTGGCGGCCAGCAGCTCCAACTCGCTGGCGGCATCGCTGATCTTACGGCTCATGGGGGTCAGCTCTTTTTCCAATATTTTCAGGGTGTCCTCAGCCTTACGGTAGGTCCGCTTGAGCTGGAGCAGGGTGGGAACCAGCACGGCGGTGAGAATCACCACGCCGCAGGCGGTGAAGATCAGAAAGATATCCAGGGGGGTCACTTTGTTCCTCCGGGTTTAACGGGGTGTTCGGGTAATTTTCTCCATGACCTGATTATAGCATGGAGCCATGATGGAAAGAAGCGAAGATCTATCTGCCAGGTGGTTATTTCCGCTGCAGACCAAATTTCTTCATCTTGTACTGGAGCAGGCTTTTGGTGATGCCCAGGCACTCCGCCGCCCTGGTTTGGACATTATCAGATTTTTTCAGCGCGTTTGCCACCAGTTTTTTTTCAATGGCGTTGAGGACTTCCGGCAGCGGGGCGTTGGGAGGGATCAACTGTTCAATCTCCAGCTCCTCTCCCCAGCCTGGAGGCTCCTGGCCGCCCACGGAGTCGGGCTGAACATCCTCCGGAGTGATCAGGTCGCCGGCACAGAGGACGGCGGCCCGTTCGATGGTGTTCTCCAGTTCGCGGACATTGCCCTCCCAGGCCATGGTGGTGAGGAGGCGAATTGTCTCCGGGGTGATCTGCAGCTTAGGCCGCTCCAGAGCCTTGGCGAATTTGCCGACGAAATGGGAAGCCAGGATCGGGATATCATCCTGTCGCTCCCGCAGGGGCGGCAGGTGAATATGGACCACGTTGAGCCGGTAGTAAAGATCCTCCCGAAAGTTGCCCCGTTCCACCTCCTCCTTGAGATCCTTGTTGGTGGCGGCAATGATTCTGACATCCACCTTCAGGGTACTGCTGCCCCCCACCCGCTCGAAGGCCCTTTCCTGGAGCACCCGCAGCAGCTTGGTCTGCAGGGGCAGAGGCATCTCGCCCACCTCGTCCAGGAGAAGGGTACCGTTGTCGGCCAGTTCGAAGCGGCCCTTGCGTAGAGCCACCGCCCCGGTGAAAGCCCCCTTTTCGTGACCGAAAAGTTCCGATTCCAGCAAGGTTTCCGGTAAGCCGGCGCAGTTCACCGAGATAAAGGGCCCTTTTTGCCGGGGGCTGCGGTTGTGGATCGCCCGGGCCACCAGCTCCTTGCCGGTCCCGGATTCCCCGGTGATCAGGATCGAGGTGGGGGCGGGCGCCACCTTATCAATCAGGCTGTAAATCTCCCGCATCCGGCGGCTTTTGCCCACCATGTTGGCGTAGGAGGTCTGCTGGCTGATTTCGGCCCGCAGCCGGGTGTTCTCCCGGATGACTTCGTAATGCTCGATGGCCTTGCGGACGCTTACCAGCAGTTCATCGTTGTTAAAGGGTTTGGCCAGGTAGTTGAAGGCGCCGTTGCGCATCGCTTCCACCGCTTTATCCACCTCGCCGAAGGCGGTAATCATGATCATCGGCAGGTCGGGATGCTGGGCCTTGACGGTTTTGAGCAGGGCCAGGCCATCCATACCCGGCATGCGCATGTCGGTGATGATCAGATCCAGGTCGGACCGGTGGATGATATTCAGGGCCTCCTCACCACTGGCGGCGGTGAAAACCTCGTAATTCTCATCACGCAGCAACTCGCCGAGGATGATCAGGTAGTTGGGCTCGTCGTCGATGACCAGGATGGTTTTCATTGCTGCTCCCCGCCGGGTGCGATGGAGTTTGGTCGGCCGCCGAGAAATTCGACCAGCTCGGTAAAACAACTGAACGGTACACGACCGCCATGGCTGCTCCCTCCCAAAGGGATTCCGCCGGGGGGGTCATCGTGGAAATCGGTGCCGCCGGTGGCAATCAACTGGTGTTCAGCGGCCAGCTGCTGTAACTGAAGGTGCTGTTTGCGGGTATGGGCCGGATAGTAAACCTCCAGTCCCGCCAGCCCGGCCCGGCGCAGTTGCGGCAGCAGGGTGGACAACCCCTCCAGGGCCCCGCCCATCACCGCCGGATGAGCCAGGACCGGAGCCCCGCCGGCGGCCGCGATCAGCCGAACCGCGTCCAGGGCGTGAATGCGATGGCTTTCCACATAAGCCGCCGCCCCCCGTCGCAGGTAACGAACAAAAGCGGTGTGCATGTCGTGGACCACTCCCAGCCTGATTAGTTCCCGGGCGATGTGGGGCCGCCCCACTTGGCCGTTTTCCTGACTTTCGATACTGGCAAGGCTGATTTCGATGCCCATGGCGGCCAGTTTTTCCAGAATACCCAGGTTACGCTGATGGCGGGCCCGCTGAATTTCCTCCAACACCCTAAGCAGCTCGGGGTTGTTGTGATCGATGCCGTAACCCAGAATATGGAGCGACTCCTGACCATGCCAGGCGCTGATTTCAATCCCGGAGAGCACCGAGAAGTTGCGCTCGGCGGCATAGTTAAGAAAGTCGGGAATTCCGGCCACCGTGTCGTGATCGGTCAGGGCCAGGGCCGCCAGCCCCTTTCTGGCGGCCAGATCGATAAGACTGGCCGGGTCGTGGGTGCCGTCGGAAAAAGTTGAGTGGATGTGGAGGTCGATCCATTTCATAGCTGGTGTGCAAACAGTTTTTGTCTTGCCGCCTTGGTGATATTTTGTGATATTGTGCCGGAGTGTACCATATCGCCCGGTAAAATTAACCCTAAAGGAGCATAATCGTCATGGCTCAGATCGACGCCTTTTTCAAGTTGATGAATGAACAGGGAGCTTCCGATCTTCACATGGTTTCCGGCCAGCAGCCCATTTTACGGATTCGGGGCGAGATGGAGAGGGTCAAATACAATGTCCTGGAAAACGACAGCCTCAAGGGGATGCTTTATGAGATCGTTTCCGAGGAGAAGATCAAGGCCTTCGAAGAGAGCGGCGATGTCGATTTCGGCTATGAAATTCCGGGCTTGGCCCGTTATCGTGGCAATCTCTTCATGCAGAAATATGGGATCGGGGCGGTTTTTCGAGAAATTCCCAGCGATATTCTCTCCTGTGAACAGTTGGGGTTACCGGCGGTAATCTCGCGACTGGCCTCGTTGCCCAAGGGAATGGTGCTGGTTACCGGGCCCACCGGCAGCGGTAAATCGACCACCCTGGCAGCCATTGTTGATCAGGCCAATAAGACCCGCAAGGATCATATCCTGACCATTGAGGATCCCATCGAGTTCGTGCACAAGAGCGCCAGCTGTATCGTCAACCACCGCGAGGTGGGGTTGCACACCAAGAGTTTCTCCGCCGCCCTGCGCGGGGCCCTGCGTGAGGACCCCGACATCATCCTGGTGGGGGAAATGCGTGACCTTGAAACCATTGCCCTGGCTATGGAGGCGGCCATGACCGGCCATCTGGTCTTTGGTACCCTTCATACCCTCAACGCCAACAAGACGGTGGATCGTATCATCGAAATTTTCCCCGCCAGCCAGCAGGCCCAGGTGCGTTCAACCCTGGCCGACGCCCTGAAGGCGGTGGTCTCCCAAACCCTGTTCAAGCGGATCGATAAGAAGGGGCGTTGTGCCGCCCTGGAGATTCTGATCTGCACCCCGGCGGTGCGGAACCTGATCCGGGAGGGTAAAACCTATCAGATCCCTTCGGCCATGCAGACCGGCAAGAAGTTCGGGATGCAGACCCTGGACGACGCCATCATGGAGCTGCTCAACAAGGGCTGGATCTCCGGCGAGGACGCTTACATCAACGCCATCGACAAGAGCAAGTTCGTCCAGTTCCTCAAGAAGCCCCCCGCCGACTTTACCGACGCCTGATCGCCGGTTGGCAGGTCAGCTCCCCCCCGGCCACGGTGCAGGTGATGGAGCCGTCGCGCCCGGTGGTGAACACGTCGGCGCCCATGGTTTGCCATTTTGCCACCCGCCGGTAATCGGTGCGCCGCTCATCGTCCGAAACGACGATATAGCCAGGTGCCACCGCCGCGATGAACTCCGGGGCCATGGAGGTCCGGCGGCCATGGTGGGAGGCGGCCAGTACCGGGGCCTGGGTTGTGGCCTTAAGTTCGGGCAGCAGCCGGCGCTCTTGGTTCGTGCCGATATCTCCCGGCAAGATGAACCAAAAATCATCATGCTGGTAGCCGATCACCAGGCTCTGGTCGTTGACCGGATCTTTCGGGGGAAGGTCGCCGGCCGCCTCCCGGCGATGAAAGTCGGCCAGATTGTACAGCCGGGCCGCACCCCCTTCCTTAAGCTCTCGGCCCACCAACTCTTCGCCGCCGGAGGGCACCACGATCTCGATCCCCAATTCGGTGGCGGTCTGCAGCAGGGCCTGGTAGTCGGAGCTGACTCCCGGCTGGCCGTTGATCCACAGGGTTTGGGGGTGGAAATACCGAAGCAGGAAGGGGAAGCCGTTGTAATGATCGGCGTGGGGGTGGCTGATCACCACCGCGGTCAGGCGTCTGATCCGGCGCTGGCGGAGAAAGGGGGCGATCAGCTGTTCACCGATATCGGTACTCAGGGTCGCCGGGCCACCCCCGTCCACCAGTACGGTGCGGTTGCCCGGCAGTTCCACCACGGTGGCCTGACCGTGGCCCACCTCGATAAAGGTAACCCGGCTGTTCGGGCTTTGCCACCGGCGCCACTGTTCCAGAGCCGGCAGCAGGAGCAGTAAGAGGAGCATGGTAAAGCCGGTGGCGGCGGCCCAGAAGCGGTGACGCCGGTAAAGCGGCAGGGCTCCGAACAGTCCGAGCCAGGCACCCCACTCCGCCGGGCTCGGCGGTGAGAGGTAGTAAAAGCTGAAGGGCAGGGCCGCCAGGCGGCTGGTGATGGCGGTGGTGAATTCGACCCCCCAGGCGGAGAGCAGCAACAAGGGCCCGCCGCCGGGTAGATTGAGGGCGGTCAGGGCCAGACCGGCCAGGGCTGAAGGCAGGGTCAAAAAAAAGAGGGGGGGTGTGGCCAGCAGGGTGGTCAGGGGGCTGAGCAGGGAGACCCGGTGAAAATGGTGGAGGGCCAGGGGTGTGGTGACCAGGGTGGCCACGGTGGAGACCAGCAGGCTGGCTCCGATCCAGAAAAGAATTTTGCGGCCGATGAGGATGGCTGGGCTCCTCTCCCGCGGCTTGCTTGCCGGCCCCCCGATCTCCCGGTAATTATTTTGCAGGGAGGGCAGCAGCATGATGATTCCGGCGGTGGCGGCAAAGGAGAGCTGGAAAGAGGCCCCGAAGAGGGCCGGGGGGTCCAAAGCCAGGATCAGCAGGGCGGCTATGGCCAGGTTGTTGAGGCTGCACCACTGGCGATCGAGCAGAATCGCCCCCATGAACACCAGGGTCATCAACAGCGCTCGCTGGGCCGGGGGATTGAGCCCGGTGATCAGGGCATAGCCGATGATGGGAAGGAGGGCCAGCAGCAGGGCGACTTTGCGGACCTGCAAGGTCAGCAGCAGCCGTGGGGAGCGTTTGAGCAGCCATTCGCTGGCGGCCATGCTCATCATGGCGATCAGCCCCAGGTGCATTCCCGAGATGGCCAGCAGGTGCATGGCTCCGGCGGCCTTGAAGGTTTCCAGGGTGGCCGGTGGGATCCCGCTGCGGTCCCCGATCAGCAGGGCCTTGAGCAGGGGCAGGGCCTGGTGGTCGGCCAGGTGCTGTTCCAAATGACCGTTGGCGGCATGGCGGAGCCGCTCGGGGAAATGGCGCAGGCGGAAGGCCGGGGTTGGCGGCTGGATTGGTTCCAGCCTGGCCACCTGGAGGGGATTGGCCACCCAGCCGCTGAGCCTGATCCCCTGGTGGGCCAGAAATTGATGGTAGTCAAAGGCGCCGGGCACCCGAAATGAGCGTACCGGCCCCACCCGAGCCCGGAGCAGCAGCAGTTCCCCCGGGCGGATATCCGCGGACAGGCTGCCATTGATGGTGATCTGAATCAGGCCGTGGGCCGGTTGGCTACCCTTGGGGCGGCGCAATTCTTCCACGGCCAGCACCAGCCGGGTGCGTCCACCGGCGGGTCGGGGCAGTTGCCGTAAAACCCCCACCAGCACCACGTCATGGTCGGCTTCGCTGACGCTCTGGCGGTCGGTGGGCAGCAGGTTGTAGAGATGGTTGGGGTCGGTGGGGGGAGCAAGGTGGGGGCGGGCCAGGTGGTAGCCGGCACCCAGGAAGAGAATCAGCAGCAGCAAAAAAAGCAGGATGGGGGTTGGGGGTGCTGCTGGCCGGCGGAGAAGCCAGTAAGTAGCCAGGGCCGCCGCCGGGGCCACCGGCAAGGTAAGCAGGGGCGGCACCGCGAAATAGCGGGCGGCGACAATTCCCGCCATCAGGGCCAGGGTTACGGGGATAAAGAGGCCGGGAAAAACCCTCGGTTCCGGCCGTCGGGCCGCCGCCATGACCTAATCGAGGAAGTTTTTCAGTTTTTCCCGGCGACTGGAATGGCGCAGGCGATTCAGGGCCTTTTTCTCGATCTGACGGATGCGCTCCCGGGAGACGTTGAAGCGTTTGCCGATCTCCTCCAGGGTGTACTCGGCATCTTCACCGATTCCGAAACGGAGGCGGATAATCTTCTCCTCCCGCTCACTCAGGGTGGAAAGAATGCTGGTGACCCGTTCGGCCAACTGGTTGCCCTTGACCGCCTCATAGGGGGAGACCGACTCCTGGTTTTCCAGGAAGTCGCCCAGGGTGGAGTCATCGTCCCCCACCGGGGTCTCCAGGGAGATCGGTTCGCGGGAGGCTTCGAAAATGGCCAGGATCTTCTCCATGGGCAGGCCGGTTTTTTCGGAGATCTCCACCGGGGTGGGTTCCCTTCCCAGCTCCTTGAGCAGGGAGTAGAAGGCCTTGAAGAACTGGCTGCGCAGTTCGAGAAAGTGAACCGGCAGGCGGATGGTCCGGGTTTTGTCGAGAATGGCCCGGGTGATCGCCTGGCGGATCCACCAGCTGGCGTAGGTGCTGAACTTGTTGCCCTTGGTGTAGTCGAAACGGAAAACCGCCCGCATCAGGCCCAAGTTGCCCTCCTGGATAAGGTCGGCCAGGGTCAGGCCCTGGTGCATGTAACGTTTGGCGATGCTGACCACCAGCCGCAGGTTGGCCTTGATCATCGCGTCCTTGGCCACCTCAATGGAGCGGGCATAAAGCTCAACCCGGCAATAGTTCTGCCGGAGCCGTTTTCTCTCCGGATACTGCTCGCAGATCTTGGTCAGGGTGCGGACCATATAGTTCAGGTGTTGTTTTTTGGGTTTGAGGGTCGGGTCGCGCTTTTCCCATAGATCAAGGCGCTCGGCCATCTGTTTCATCTCGGGCAGGCCGGAGCGATCCTTGCGGATGGCGTTGACAATGGCATTGAACCCTTCACGGATAGTCTTGGAATATTTCTCTTCCTCCTCGGGGGTCAGCAGGTCAAACTGGCCCATTTCGCGGAGGTAGGTGGTGGTGGTCTCCTCGGGCTCGGCCAGGTCATCGCGGCCGGCCAGCTTGGCCGCCAGTGGACCCTCCTCATCCAGATCAACAGCATCATCCTTTTCATCCAGATGCTTGCCGCTAAGATCCTTCTTCTCGCCATCCTTGTCGTGGGTGATTACTTCGATGTTGTTTTCCTGGAGAAAGTCGAATATTCCGTCGATGGCATCCGAATCCTTGTCATCGGGAATCAGGTCGTTTAAAAAGGAGAGAGTGATGCAGCCGTCGTCCTTGCCGGCTTCGAGTAACCTTGATTTGATGTTGGCGGACACGATGGTGATCTCCCGATACAGTATGATTTGAGGGCTGGGCGTTATTCCCCGGCCTGATTAAGCGTGTCAAACACGATACACTAATGTTTATCCGGCCAAAGGGCAATAGTAAAATCTTACGTAATTTGCTTTACTCCGGGTTCGGCCCGGCTGGTTGGGGGATCGGGAGCCGCTGTTTGGGCCGTACTGCGTGGCTCGCGGTTACATTTTAGCACAGGAGGCAACCACAGCGTGATAATTTCTGGCCGGGGCAGTGGTATTTTGTTGCATCTCTCCTCCTTGCCGAGCCGTTTCGGGATCGGCGACCTGGGTCCGGCGGCCCGGGCCTTTGTTGATCTACTGGCAGAGGCCGGCCAGCAGTACTGGCAGTTTCTGCCCCTGTGTCCCACCAGTCGGGAGTTGGACAACTCCCCCTATATGGGGCTTTCAGCCTTTGCCGGCAATCCGTTGCTGATCAGTCCGGAGTGTCTGGTGGAAGATGGGCTGTTGCCCTATGACCTCCTCCATGAGGCTCCCCAATTCTCCGAATACCTGGTTGCTTTCGACGAAGTGCTGCCCTGGAAGGAGGAGATTCTGGCCGCCGCCTTTGCCCACTTTATCGCCGGCCATCCCCTGCGGAGCGAATACGCGCGATTTATTGCCGCTGAAAGCTGGCTTGATGACTACGTGCTCTTCGTGGCCCTGCATGAGGAGCAGCATGGCCTGCCCTGGTACTCCTGGCCCTCTGGGCTTGCCCGGCGGTTGCCCGGAGCGCTGGCCGCGGCCCGCCAACGGCTGGCCCAGCGGCTTGACTACCATCGTTTCGTTCAGTTTATCTTCTTCCGGCAATGGGAGCGGTTACGCCGCTATGCCGGAGAGCGGGGAGTGCGATTAATCGGTGATCTCCCCATCTATCTGGCCCCGGACAGTGCCGAGGTCTGGGCCTGGCCACAACTTTTCCTGCTGGACGAGGAGACCATGCGGCCCACTCATGTGGCCGGAGTGCCGCCCGATTACTTCAGTGATCTCGGTCAGCGCTGGGGCAATCCCCTCTTTCGTTGGGATGGCGGGCCGGAGGTTCGGGCCGTTCTCGAAGAGTGGTGGCAGCGGCGGTTGCGACACCAGTTCAGGTTGACGGATCTTGTCCGGATCGATCATTTCCGGGGGTTTGAGTCCTATTGGCGGGTTCCGGCCAGCGAACCCGACGCGGTGCGGGGAGAGTGGGTCAAAGGCCCGGGGCTGGATTTTTTCCGGCGGCTGGAAAAAGCTTTAGGGCCGCTGCCGATCATCGCCGAGGATTTGGGGCTGATTACTCCGGCGGTGGAAGAGTTGCGCGATGCCCTGGGTTTCCCCGGGATGAAGGTTCTCCAGTTTGCCTTCGATTCCGATGAGCGAAACAGTTATCTGCCCCACAATTACGCCGAGCGCAACTGCGTGGTCTACACCGGGACCCATGACAACGACACGGCGGTGGGCTGGTACTTCAGTGACCGCAGTGAGCCCGCGGCCAAGGAGCGCCTGTTGCGTTACGCCCGCAGTCGGGAAGGCAGCCCGATCCACTGGGATTTTATCCGGCTCGCGCTGGCCTCGGTGGCCGCCCTGGCGATCATTCCCCTGCAGGATCTGCTGGGGTTCGGCAGCGACTGCCGAATGAACATCCCCGGCACCGACCGGGGCAACTGGCGCTGGCGGGTGGCCCCCCGCTTTCTCTCGGCGGAACTGATGGCGCGTTTGCGTAATGAAACCGAATTCTACAACCGCTTGCCCAGGAGGGATCAAGCGGCAACCGAGGAGGAGTAGATGGCCAAAATCAAGGTGCTGGCCTTTAACGGCAGCCCCCGGGCGGGGGGGAATACCGCCACCATGCTCGCCGCCCTGGCGGAGGGGGTGGTGGCCGCCGGCGGCGAAATTGAAATTATCCGGCTCTGCGATCTGACCATTCAGCCCTGTGTCGCCTGTGGCGGGTGTGACGAGAGCGGCGAGTGTGTCCTGGTCGATGACATGACCCAACTTTACGAAAAAATTATTGCCGCCGATCGGGTGGTGCTGGCCTCCCCCATCTATTTTTATGGAATCACCGCCCAGGCCAAGGCCATGGTGGATCGTACCCAGGCCCTCTGGAACCGTTGGCGGGTGCCGGGAGGACCTGGTCGGCGAGCAGCCGATCCTTCCCGGCGCGGCTTGCTGCTGGCGGTGGCCGCCACCAGTGGCGCCAAGGTTTTTGACGGCGCCATTCTCACCGCCAAGTACGCTTTCGATGCCATGGGTTTTGCCCATGGCGGTGAACTGCTGGTCCGGGGCCTGGAACAGCGCCTGGATGCCGCCGCCCGCCCCGAGGCTTTGCGGGAAGCCGGAGAGCGGGGCCGAAAGTTGCTGGCAACATTATCAGCTTGACCTTGGGCCGCACATAAGGTAGATAGAGCCCACGCTTTTGCATGGCCCCTTCGTCTAGCGGTCTAGGACGCTGGCCTCTCACGCCGGTAACACGGGTTCGAGTCCCGTAGGGGTCACCATCAAACAGTCAAGGGTTGTTAAGAGCCTGCTCTTAACAACCCTTTTTTGTTGCCCGTTAACGGCCGACTAGCTACGCAGAACGTGCGCCATGGTTTGGGCCAGGCTGGTCAGGTCGTAGGGTTTTTGAAGGAAAGCACGGGCGCCCCGTTGCATCACCTCCTCCAGCCGCTCATCCTGGCGGAACCCCGAACTCATCACCACCAGGATCTCGGGATTGATCTTTTGCAGCTCCAGAAAGGCTTCTCGCCCCGACATCACCGGCATGGCCATATCGAGGAGTACCGCCCTGATTTCGGCTTGATGCTGGCGGTAGACCTCCAAAGCCTCCAGGCCATCGGCGGCGGTCAGCACCTGATAGCCCAGGATTTTCAGGGCCTCTTCGGCCAGCTGACGGACCACGGGGTCATCATCAACCACCAGAATCAACCCTGATCCCGGTTCGATGGCCGGGATATTTTCCTCCCCGTTTTCAGTCTGGTCGGCCTGTTCCATCCGGGGCAGGTAGATGGAGAAGGTGCTGCCCAGGTCGGGCTCGGAATAGACCATGACATGGCCGTTGTGCTGGCGGACGATGCTTTCAACCATGGCCAACCCCAGCCCGGTGCCCTCATGCCGCTCCTTGGTGGTGAAGAAGGGCAGAAAGATCTTCTCTCTGATTTCCCGGTCCATGCCGATCCCGGTGTCGTTGACCGCCAGCCGCCAGTATGAGCCGGGTTTGATTTCGGGGCGGTGCAGCAGGTCGGGGCCGATCTCCACCGGGGTCAGCTTGATGCTGATGGTGCCGCCCCACTCGCTGGCGGCTCGCATGAAGGTCATGGCGTGGAGGGCGTTGACGCAAAGATTGAGCAAGGTCTGTTCGATCTCGGTGGGATCGCCCATGACCATGGCCTGGCGCAACTTCGGGGCAACCTGGACCACCAGGCGCACCGAACGGTCGAAGGTGGTTTCGCAGATGGCCCGGACATGTTTGATGGTCAGCAACAGATCCACCGGTACCCGCCGGGTTTCCTGGCGCCGGGCCAGGGTCAGCAGCTGGCGCACCATATCCGTTGCCCGTTTGCCGGCGGTTTCCATCTGGCCCAGGTATTCAGCCAGTTCCGCGCTTTCGATGGCCTGACCGCTCTTCTGCTTGAAGCGAAGCAGGGAGAGGTTGCCCATGATGCCGGTGAGGACATTGTTGAAATCATGGGCCAGGCCGCCGGCCAGGGTGCCGATGGTTTCCATCTTCTGGGCCTGGCGTAGCTGCTGCTCCTTTTTCTCCATTTCGGTGATGTCGTCCAGGCGGATCACCATCCCGTCGACCCCGTTGGCCATCAGGGGGAAAAAGGTCAGGTTGCAGAACTGTTCCTTCTCACCCTCCAGCCGTTCCCGGTGCAGGGTGACCGGCTGGCGAGAACGGTTGCTCTCCGCCAACCGCTCGGCGTAACGGCTGAAAAGGGGCACGATTTCATAAAGATTGCGGCCCAGGGCCTTGGTGGTCGGAATGCCGGTGAATTCGGTGGCGGCACCGTTCCACTGGGTTATCTCGCCCTGGTCGTTGATGGTGACCAGCGAGGAGGGCATCGACTCGATGATGTTATGCAGATAGTTGCGCATTTTGGCGAGTTCCCGCTCGCGCCGGCCGATGGTTGCCGCCATTCGCCGCAGGGTCAGGGCGAAACCATGCAGTTCCCGAATCGGTCTGCCGGAGGGAATTTCGACCTGGAAATCACCCTGGCGGATGCTCTCGGTGGCGGTCATGAATTGCCGTAGCGGCCCGGTGAGGCGGCGGGCCATCAGGTAGCCGCCCAGCATGGCCAGAAACCAGAAGCTTGCTCCGATCATAATTCCCTGGCGCTGCAACTGGTGCAGACGGGCCAGCATGGGGGTGGTGGAGAGCATCACCCGCACATGTCCCAGGGTTTGCCGGCCGATAATTACCGGTGAGGTGACGCACAGCCGCTCACCGGTGGCACTGAGCCGGACATTGAAATCCCCATCGACCAACAGGCAGACGCCGGGAGGGAACTTTTCCATGGTGGTTCCCAGCAGTTCCGGCTCAGAAGAGGTGATGATCTGCCACTGCTGGTCACTGATCAGCAGTGCCTCGATATCGGCTCGGGCCGCGAAACTGAGGGCAAAATCCTGCAACGCGGCGTAGTTTTCGGTGATCAGGTCATCAGCCACGAAGAAAGCGGTGTTCAGGGTGATCGCTTTGCCGTGGGCCGTCAGCCGGTCGACGGCGTACTGCTCGAACAGGCGGGAGTGGAGGAATAGAAGGGCCGTGGTCAGCAGCAGGGTGACCACCGTGCAGTAGATAAGCAGCAGGGTCCGCAAAGTAAAAGAAAAAGATCTGGTGCTCATTCGGCTTCTCTTGCGTCCGACGGCCCAGGCTTGTTTGAACAGCAAAAGCTGTTTGCCGGTTGTTTGATCAACCGCAGAAATTCTTGGTAGTCGTTGGTGGTTGCCGGTTCGATTCGGCTAACCTGCAGGCTTTGCAGAATTTTGAGATCTTCGGGACTTGACGGGGCCAGCTTGACCAGTTCTTCGAGGATGACGGCCACGGCCTGATCGTCCATTTCCCCCTTAACCATGAAGGGAAACTGGGGAATATCAACCGATTCGAACACGACCCGCAGCCGTTGGCGGAAGGGGGAGACGGCCGGGGTTTCCAGGGTGTCCAGTCTGATCACCCCGGCGTCGTAGCGACTGCTTAAAACCCCGTACACAATGGTGTCCACCTGGCGGGTGAAAAACAGTTCCAGCTCCTCGTGGGGATCGATGCCGGCCTCCTCCAGGCGGTGGTGGAAAAAGAGATAACCCCCATAGGAGTGGCGGCCGATGGCCGCCACCCTTTTGCCCCGGAAATCGGCCGGTTCATGAATGGCGCTGCCTGCCAGGACCACCACTCCGCCCCGGAAATCGGGGGCGCCCCGGGCGATGACCCGGTAGCCGGCCTCCTCCAGCTGCAGCAAAAGGGTGGGTGGGGCCAGGAGCAGATCGTACTCCCTGGCCTGGCCCCGGTGGAGAAAGGTCGCTACATCCCTGGTCGAGAGGAGGTGCACCGGCCGCTGCAGCCGCTCTTCCAGGCGATGGAGCAGCGGGTCGTAAGTTTCGGCCAATGACCGGGGTGATTTGTAGGGCACGATGGCAAAGCGCAATGGTGCCATCTCTTCCGGGGATTGGGCCAGGGCCGGAGCCGGGCGGTGGGAAGCAACGGCCAGCAGCAGCCCGGTCAACAACAGCAGCAACCAATTTCGCGCGACCATATCCTCAAGTCTCCCCTGCCGGGTATTCGGTGCAACAGCGCCTCTTTGATTTTGCTCAACCTCAGGTACTCTAGCCAGGCCGGCAATGACTGTCAAGCCACGGTGGCGCCTGCGTGTTGCTCTCTTTGTTAAAATATCAGATTATCTTTAAAAAAATTACTATTATCTCTGCGGGGCCCTCTTTTGCCCATTATTACGATCTCTGCTACTATTCAGGCATGGTTAGCTATGGCAAAAAGGGGGGCAGGATGAAGGTGAAGAAAGTTCTGGTGGTGGACAATCATCCCTTGGTGCGCAGAATGATCAGCTCCCGGCTGGAAAAGCTGGGCCATGGAGTGCGCACCGCAGCGGATGGGCTGGCGGCCCTGGATGTGCTGAAGGGGTTTGTGCCGGATCTGATCTTCGTTGACCTGGTGATGCCCAACATCGATGGCGGCCGAATCTGCCGGATCGTGCGTTCCCGCCCGCAACTGGCCGGGGTGTGCCTGGTGATTATCTCGTCGGTGGCCGCCGAGGTTGGGCTTGATCCTGCCGACTACGGAGCTGACGCCTGCATTGCCAAAAGCGGCCAGGGCAAAATTTCCGCCCACTTGGATACCATCCTTCAGGATCTGGAAAATCATGGCCGGATTCTGCCGGAACACCGGGTTCTGGGCGTTGATGACGTTTTTGGGCGGGAGATCACCAGGGAGCTGCTTTCGTTGCAGAAACATCATGAGGTGGTGCTGCAGAATATGAGCGACGGCCTGGTTGAACTGGATTGCCGGGGCCGGATCATCTATGTCAACAGTTCGGGACTGGCCATGTTTGCCTGTCGGGAAGAGGAGCTGTTGGGGGCTGAGATCTATGCCCATCTGGAGCCGGAGCCGGCCCGGATCTTGAGAGCACTGGTGGCCGATCCGGCCGTCAGGCCCTTAAATCTGGCCGACCCCTGGTTTTTGACCGACCGGCAGACCCAGGTGGGGTTTTATCCCGTCCGGGAAGGCTCCCGCCGCTCTTTTGTCCTCCTTTTCCATGACATCACCGAGGCCCGGGCGGTGGAAAGCGCCCTGCGCCGCACCTCCGACAATCTGCGCCAGTCCCTGGCCGAGCTCAAAAGCGCCCAGGATGTGATGATTCGCCAGGAAAAGCTGGCCTCCATCGGGACCATGGCCGCTGGAGTGGCCCATGAAATTCTCAATCCCCTCAACATCATTGGCACCATTATCCAGCTTTTGCAGATGGAAGAGGAGATGCCGGCGAGATTCAAACCCCGGTTTGCCGAGGTGATGGAGCAGATCCGCCGGGCCACCAAGATCACCAACAGCCTGCGGATCTTTTCCCGCCGCCACCAGCCGGAGATCAAGGAGGTGGATATCCATGCCCTGTTGGATAACACCCTGGCCCTGGTCCGGCACGAGCTGGAGTCTGACAATATCCAGGTGGCCCGGGAGTTCACCCCCGATCTGCCCGCAGTGGCCGCCGACCCCGACCAGTTGGCCCAGGTTTTTCTCAATTTGATCAGTAATGCCCGGGACGCCATGAAGCAGAGCCAACCGCGGCGGTTGACCCTGGCCACCAGTCTGGTGGAGCAGGGAGTGGGCCTGGCGGTGCGGGATACCGGTTGCGGGATTGCCGCAAGCGAGTTATCGAAGATATTCGATCCGTTTTTCACCACCAAGGACCCGGGTAGCGGCACCGGCATGGGGTTGGCCATAGTCCACTCCATCGTGGAAAACCAGGGGGGATTTATCGAGGTTTCGTCACGTCCGGGGGAGGGGGCCGAGTTTTTCATTGTTCTGCCCCCTAACCGGCCAAAAACGACAGATCGGGAGGGAGTGAAAAATGGCTGAGGATCGGCGCAGAATTTTGATCGTTGACGATGAATATGTTTTTTGTAAATCGTTGAAGCAGTTTTTGGAAAAGATCGGTTATGAGGCTGAAATCGCCACCAATGGCGAGCATGCCCTGGACTTGATCAGGGATTCCGCCTACGATCTGATGACCCTGGATATCAGGATGCCCGGGCTCAACGGCTATGAGGCGTTGAGCAAGGCCAAGCATATTGCCCCCACCATGTCCATCGTGGTGATCACCGCCATCGATCGGCCCCGGATGGAGGAGATGCTGGAGCATTCCGGCGCCCACGCGGTCCTGCGAAAGCCGTTGGACCTGGAGGAGTTGCGGGCAACCATCGCCGGTTTGCTGGCCGGTTCCCCCTGAGCGAAGGAGGTATGGCGGTGCAAAAAAGATGGCGATTGGGGGCGGGGGGCGTGGCCATGGCCGTCGCCGGTCTGGGGCTTATCGCCCTGTCCCTGTTGTTGCTGGCCGCCTGCGGCGAACGCCAGCGCTTGCAGCTGGGTGATCCGGCCCCTGATTTTAGCTCCCTCGATCAACACGGCGAGCCCTTCACGCTGGCCGATTATCAAGGCCGGCCGGTGGTGCTGCGCTTCTGGTCGGTGGATTGTAAGTTCTGCCGGGCCGACACCCCGATTTTCAACCGTTATTATCGTCAGTACCGGGAGCAGGGGTTGGTGATCATCTATATCAGCCGCAATGATGACCAGGAGATGGTACGCCGTTTCATTAAGGATTTGGAGATCGAATTTCCGGTGATCATCGACCGGGGCGACCGGATCGCCCAACAGTACCGGGTCAAACTTGATCCCCTGGCGGTCGTCATTGATCCCCAGCACCGCCTGGCCGCCGCGGTCCTGGGGGGGGTGGGTGAGGAGGAGTTGCAAAGATTGCTGGGAGGATATCTGCGATGAGGGGTGGAAAACCGATGCCATTCTGGGTTTTGCTGTTGCTGCTTAGCTGGTCGGCGGCCACCGGAGCCGGCTCCGCCCAGGCCCCGCCCCCGGTGGAGCAGGTTGGAGCCCGGGAAAAATGCCCGGTCTGCGGCATGTTCGTGGCCCGTTACCCGCCCTGGATCACCCAGCTCCATCTGGGTGACGGCAAGGTCCACTTTTTCGACGGCATGAAGGATCTGCTGGCCTACTATTTCGATCCCGCCGCCTTTGGCGGCCGGAAAGGGGCGAAGGTGACGGCGATCTGGGCCAAGGATTACTATACCTTGCAGTGGCTGGACGGGCGGAGTGCCTACTATGTGATCGGCAGCGGGGTCCACGGCCCCATGGGTCATGAGTTCATCCCCTTGGCCAGCGAGGAGAAGGCCCGGGCCTTCCTGCGCGATCACCAGGGGCGGGAGATTTTGCGTTTTGAGGAGATTACCCCCGAGCTGGTGGGGTCGATGCGCGGCGTCCATACCATGGGCCGTGGCCGCTGACCGGAGGTTTGTTTGCGATCATGCGTCCCTCCGGCTTAACAGCTCTTTTGCTGCTGATTTTTGCCATTATTAGCGCCCTGGTGCTGGCCCAGGGCCGGGAGTGGCGCTTGCGCCAGGAGGCGGCCTTGCCGCTGCTGCATATCGCGGTGGCCGGGCTGGGGCTTACCGACCTGGCGGTGGCCACCGAGGCCCGCTACACCCGTCATCCGGCGGTCAGCGATCCCCTGGCCCCCTTTATGAGCCATCCCGGCGCCATTGAACACTTTCCCACCGGCTCCTTCTGGGCTCCGCCGCCGGCCTATCGGCGGCAGCCATGAACGCAATTTTCGCCAAGCAGCTCAACCTGGTGGATTTCGCCCTGACCTCCCTTTGGCGGCGGCGGTTGAAAAACGGGGCCCTGCTGCTGGTTTTCGCCGCCGTGATCTTTCTGCTGGCCTCCTTTCATCTGGTCGCCACCGCCCTCGGCGATCGCGCCGGTCAGGTCCTGGAGCGCGCCCCGGATATCGTGATCCAGAAGATGGTGGCCGGTCGCCAGGAATCGATTCCCCTGGAGTATAGCCGGCGTCTGGAGGGACTGTTTGGGATTCGTCAGATAACTCCCCGGATCTGGGGCTACTATTTCGATGAGATTCGCCAGGCCAACTTCACCGTCCTGGGGGTAGATTCCGCTCAGATGCCCCTGGGGGAACATCTGGGGCAAACCCTGGCCATTGGCGAGTTCCCCGTCAACGGGCCAGGGGCGGTCCTGGGCGGCTTGGTTGCCGCCACCCTGGAACTGGCTCCCGGCGATTTTTTTTCCCTTTTCCGCCCGGATCTGACCTTGAAGACCTTGCCGGTCAGCGGCATCTTCCGGGATGAAACCGATCTGCTCACCGCCGACCTGATTGCCCTGAACCTGGCCGAGGCCCGGGATCTCTTTCAGCTCCCCCCCGAATTGGTGACCGACCTTTGTGTCTATGTGTACAACCCGGCCGAGATCGAAAACCTGGCCCGCCGTATCGCTCAACGCCTGCCCGATACCAGGGTGTTGACCCGGGCCCAGATCCAGCGGACCTATCAGGGGGTCTTCGGCTGGCGCAGCGGGATGGCCTCCGTTTGCCTGCTGGCGGCCCTGGCGGCTTTTGCCATCCTGGCCTGGGATAAGGCTTCGGGCCTTTCGCCCGAGGAGCGCCGGGAGGTGGCGATTCTTAAAATCATCGGCTGGGAAACCTCCGATATTCTCACCCTGCGCTGCTGGGAGGCCCTGCTGGTGGCCGGAGGGGCCTTTCTGCTGGGGATATTTCTGGCCTACCTCCACGTGCTTTACTTCCAGGCGGCCCTCTTTCGTCCGGTGCTGGTGGGCTGGTCGGTGATCCATCCCGCCCTCACCCTGGTGCCGACCATCGCGGCCCAGGATCTACTGCTGCTCTTCGCCGTCACCGTGCTGCCCTACCTGGTCGCCACCGTCATTCCCACCTGGCGGGGGGCCGCAGTGCCCGCCGAAGATGCCCTTAATGGATAGTTTACGCGATGCTGATTGAACTGGAAAAGGTGGAGAAGATTTACAACCGGGGGCGGGCCAACCAGGTTCGGGCCCTGACCGAAGTTGATCTGCTGGTGGTCGCCGGTGAGGTGGTTTGTCTCAGAGGCCCCAGCGGTTCGGGGAAAAGCACCCTGTTGGCCATCATCGGCTGTGTGATCCCGCCCACCAGTGGCCGGGCGGCCATTGCCGGCAAGCAGCTGGCCCGCCTACCCGACCGTTTTCTCACCATCCATCGCCGGGAGAGCATCGGTTTTATTTTTCAACGCTTTAATCTGCTGCCGACCCTGACCGTGCTGGAAAACGTAACCCTGCCCCTGCTGCCCCTGGGGATTGGGCCCCGGGAGCGGCGGCAGCGGGCCCGCCGACTCCTGGAGCGCCTGGGAATCGCCCATCGGGAAAATTTCCCCGCCGGCCAGATCTCCGGTGGCGAACTGCAACGGACCGCCATTGCCCGGGCCCTGATCAACAACCAGCCGATCATTTTGGCCGATGAGCCCACCGCCCATCTCGACACCAGGCTCAGTCACGAATTCATGGCCATCATGGCCGAGCTGAAGGCCGAGGGTAAAACCATTGTCATCACCTCCCATGACCCCCTGGTGGCGGAAGATAGCGTCATCGACCGGGTGGTGGAGGTGGCCGACGGGCGGGTCCGATGCTGCTGAACAGCTGGAGTCTGGCCCTGAGCCTCAGCGGCCTGCTGGTGATTTTCCTGCTGGCGGTGGCCGCCCGCAGCGCGCTGCGGGTGATCCGCCACTGGAATCCGGCCAGTGATGATAGCCTCCAGATTGGTCTGGAGAGTGAAATCTGGCTCTCATCCACCCTGGTTGCCTATGCCCTGGCCATCCAGATCACCAGTCTGGTCCTCTTTGTCATGGCTGCCGACAGTTTTGCCCAGGTGCTCAGTGGAGCGATGTGCGCCACTGGGGCGCTGCTGGCCAACCAATTCGGGATGCCGGCCCTGCTGGTCAAGCTGGTCGGGGTTTTTCTCTACGGGTTCTGGCTGGTGATCCATCATCTGGATATCCGTTCCCAGCACTATCCGCTGGTCCGGGTCAAGAGTTGGTATTTGCTGCTGATTCTGCCCTGGCTCGGGCTTGATCTCACCCTCCAGACCCTCTATCTGCTCCGGTTGGATCCCGAGGTGATCACTTCCTGTTGCGCCGTGGTCTTCAGTTCCGCGACCGCCGGTTCGCAGCTGTTGGCCGAGTTGGACGGGGAGCTGATTTTCTGGCCTTTTTACGCCACCATCGCCGGTCTGCTGCTGGTCGGCGTCCTCCTGGGGTGGCGGCAGGAGCGGGCGGGGGCCTGGCTCTACCCCATTTACGGGATAACCTGGCTGCTCTTTCTGCCCTTGGCCCTGCTGGCGGTGACAGTGGCCGTCTCCTCCTACATTTACGCCATGCCCTTTCACAACTGCCCCTTCTGCATTCTGCAGTCTGAGTATGGCTATATCGGTTTTGCCATCTACGGCACCCTGCTGCCCGCCGCTTTCTTCGGCCTGGTCGCGCCCCTGGTCGGACTTTTTCGCGCCCGTCCCGGCCTGGCGGCTCCGGTGGCCGACCTGCGGCGGTTCGCCCTGGTCGCCTCGCTCACCCTGCTGCTGCTCTTTACCCTCTTCGCCTCTTTTCACTACCTGCGCTACCTGCTGCTGGGCGGCGAGGTGTGAGCCGGCCGGCCAGGCTCCGCTCTATTAGCCGCTTGTCGCCGGGGGCCACAGGCTATATAGTGGGCGGGACCGATGGGGCTGGGAACCGATCAATCTCCCCGATAAGGGGCCTGGTTTTAACAAACCGGGAAATCGCAGGAAAATTGTCTGAGTATGGAAAACTTACCACTTTATCTCCTGGTGCTGGCCGCGGGCAAGGGCACCCGGATGCGTTCAACCCGGGCCAAGGTGCTGCACGAGCTGTTTTTCGCCCCGATGATCGATCATGTGTTGGATGCGGTGGCCCCTTTGCGACCGGCGGAAACCGTGGTGGTGGTCGGTCATCAGCGCCGGGAGGTCCAGCGGGTTCTGGCCACCAGGGAGGTGAAAATCGCGGTGCAGGAGGAGCAAAACGGCACCGCCCACGCGGTCCTGGCCGCCGCCGATCTGCTGGCCGGCCGGCCGGGCACCACCCTGATCCTCTGTGGCGATACCCCCCTGATCCGCCCTCAAACCCTGGAAAATCTGCTGGCGATCCATGGCCGCAGCGCCGCCAGCTTGAGCGTCCTCAGCGCCCGACCGCGAAATCCCTTCGGCTATGGCCGGATGGTTTGTGATCCCCAGGGGTGCCTGTTGCGGATTGTCGAAGAGAAGGATGCCTCCGAGGCGGAAAAAGAGATCACTGAGGTCAATGCCGGGGTCTATTGCGTGGCCAACGATTTTCTTTTTCAGGTATTAGGAGAGGTGGGCAGCGATAATCGCCAGAACGAGATGTACCTGACCGATATTGTTGAAATAGCGGTGGCCGCCGGTCGCACGGTGCGGCACTGGTGCTGTCCGGATGCCGATGAGATGCTGGGGGTCAACTCCCGGGTGGAACTGGCCCGGGCCCACGCCCTGTTGCAGCAGCGCCGGAATAGGCAGTTGATGGAGAGCGGGGTTACCCTGCTGCAACCGGAAACCGCCCTGATTGCCCAGGGAGTGGAGATCGGTCCGGATACCATCATCGCTCCCGGGGTTGAGATCAGCGGTCAAACCCGGATCGGTCCCGGCTGCCGGATCGACTCCTTTGTCAAGCTGCATGACTGTATCCTGGAAGCGGGTGCCGAAATCCCCTCGTTTAGTAACTTGCATGGAGCCAGGGTGGCTCCGGGCCGGCAGAGGGGGGAAGAGGGCCGTAAAATGGCTTGACCACCAGGGACGCTCAAGGTAGATTGCCGTTTGCTGTTTATTCTGAATAGTATCTTCTAACTGACTTGATTTTTGTTATTTTTTTGGGAGTATAATTATCATGGATCATGTGGAGAGTCTTAGTCGCCTGGAAGCGATAGTCAATAATTTGCTGGGCAGTCTGGATACCGTGGCCGCCGAAAAAAGAGAGCTTGGCGAACAGCTGCAGCTGCTTGGCGAGGAAAATCGTGAGCTGAAGCAGGAGCTTGCCCGCCTGCGGGAGGAGAAGGACCAGGTTCGCCACCGGGTTGGCGGCATTATTGATACCATTGAAAAATGGGAACGCAACTTTACCTCCCAGCAACCCGCTGTGACCGACGAAGCGGGGCAGGATTAGCCCGCTGCAAAACCTGTTGCTAAGCGCCGCTGTTTTTGGTAACCCTTGTTAAGGAGACGGGCTTGGAACGGCTGGTTAAATTTGAGGTCCTGGGCCAGGAGTACCCCCTCTTCACCGATGCTCCCGAGGAGGATGTGCAGGAGATCCTGCAGCTGGTCAAGACCCACCTGGAGGAGGTCAGCCGGGGAAGTAGTCGGGGGTTGCCGGCCAATAAGGCCGCCATCCTCACCAGTTTGAACATGGCCGGTCAGTATGTTCGGCTGAAGCGAGAGTTTAAGGAGTACCGGCAACAGGTGGAGCAGCACCTGGGCCGGCTGGGCGAACGGGTCGAGCGGGTCGCCCGCGAGGATACTTAACAGTTTCCCCTGCCTTGTTTGTGGTCGGGCAGAAAAATTTCGAGCCAACATTGACATTGAGGGTGACCGCTAGCTGTTTTCTGCAAGGAACTCGTTTTCGGGCGAATTCCTTAAGATGGAAACGCAGGTATCGCCCACCTAACACTGTTAGGTTCGATGTCACTGTCCGGGCACGGCAATGGCGGGGGAATTTTTTCTTTGGGGCGCTCTTCCATCTGGTGCTGGAGCGCCCCCTGCTGTCTGGGTGGCAACCCCGGTGAAGGGGTTTTTATATATGGTCCTGTACGAGAGAGGAAGCAGTCTTTTTTAAGCGTCGCACCCCTGCCGGAAGCCGGCGGGCGTGGCGCCCGGTGATATTCGAGGGTTTTTAGCAAGCGCTCAGGGCACTCCCGAGGGGGCTGTCTGATCCGGTTGCGGGTTTAACGGCATTGGTTGAGACAACAGGATCTTTTGGCGGTGGGTTCTCTATTCCGTTGCCGACGGAGGCTTAAACATTTCTGGCTTTAGTCGCCGCTCTTTCGGCTGACGATCGACGGCCGGGCAGTTGTTGAAACCGATGACCAGTGCGGTCCGCCCGATTTGGGCGATCCTGCCTCTTTCCCTGCTCAGGGTTGGGGTGCCGGTTTGCGCAAATACCCTCTTTCTTCCCCGTTCTCTTCCTGCCTTTCCTCTCTTGGATGCTGTTCATAATCTAATCTGCAAGGGGGGGAGTCCGTGTCAAATATTATGTTGATTATTTTGGTGGGCCTGCTGGGCCTGGTTGCCGGGCTGGCGGTCGGGTTTATGCTGCGCAGATTTATCGCCGAGGGCCGCCGCAAGGATGCCGAGGCCCAAGGGCGGAAGCTGGTGGAGAATGCTTTGGCCGAGGCCGACCGGATCCGTAAGGAGGCCGCTCTCCAGAGCCGGGACGAGGCGCTGCAGCTCAAGCAGGAAGTGGAGAAGGAGATCCGCGAGCGCAAGCGGGAGGTGGCCGAGGAGGAGAAAAGGCTGATCCAGAAGCTGGACCAGATGGAACGCAAGATCGACCTGCTGGACCAGCGGGAGATGGAGCTGATCAAGAAGGAGCAGAACCTGGGCCGGGAGGAGGAGAAATTAAAAAGCCGCCACCGCGAGATCGACACCTTGGTGGAAGAGCAGCGGGGACGGTTGGAGAAGATCGCCGGTATCTCCCGGGAGGAGGCCAAGGCGATGCTGATTGAGGCCATCGAAAGCGAGGCCCGGATGGAGGCGGCCAAGGCGGTGGTCAAGATCGAAAACGAGATGAAGCTCAAGGCCGATCGTAAGGCCAAAAATATCCTGGCCCTGGCAATCTCCCGCTATGCCGGTGATTATGTCGCCGAAAGAACTGTTTCGGTGGTGCCGTTGCCCGGCGATGAGATGAAGGGCCGGATCATTGGTCGGGAAGGACGTAATATTCGGGCCATCGAGGCGGCCACCGGCATCGATGTGATCATTGACGACACCCCCGAGGCGGTGATCCTCTCCGGTTTTAATCCGGTGCGCCGGGAGGTGGCCAGACTGGCTTTGGAGCGGCTGATCGCCGACGGCCGAATCCACCCGGCCCGGATTGAAGAGGTGGTCAATAAAGTGGCCGAGGAGCTGGAAGTGGGGATGCGGGAGGCTGGGGAACAGGCCACCTTCGACGTGGGCGCCCACGGGGTCAACCCCGAACTGATCAAGCTGCTGGGCCGGCTCAAGTACCGGACCAGTTACAGTCAGAACTGCCTGCAGCACTCCCTGGAGGTGGCTTTTCTTTGCGGCATAATGGCCTCCGAGCTGGGGATCAATGTCAAACAGGCCAAGCGGGCCGGCCTGCTCCACGATATCGGTAAAGCGGTGGATCACGAGGTGGAGGGGTCCCATGCCAGCATCGGGGCCGATCTGGCCAAGAAGTATGGCGAGTCCCCCGAGGTGGTCCATGCCATTGCCGCCCATCATGAGGATGTGGCCCCCGAAAGCCTGCTCGATATTCTGGTCCAGTCGGCCGACGCCCTCTCCGGGGCCCGGCCCGGAGCCCGCAAGGAGATGCTGGAGTCCTATGTCAAGCGCCTGGAGGATCTGGAAAAGATCGCCAACGGCTTCAAGGGAGTGGACAAGTCTTACGCCATCCAGGCCGGGCGGGAGATCCGGGTGATCGTGGACAGCGGCAAGCTCAGCGATGCCGAAGCGGCTTTGGTCACCAAGGATATCGTCAAAAAGATCGAGGAGGAGTTGACCTACCCCGGCCAGATCAGGGTAACGGTGATCCGGGAGAGCAGAACGGTGGAGTATGCCAAGTAGGGGCAAAACGGCGATGAGCAAGAAGATGAGTATCAGTGAGCAGATGGAGTACCTGACCCGGGGGGCGGTGCAGGTGATCTCCCCGGAGGATCTGGAGAAGAAGCTGCGTAAATCCCAGGCGAGCGGGTTGCCGCTCCGGGTCAAGGCGGGGTTTGATCCCACCGCCCCCGATCTCCACCTGGGCCATACGGTGTTGATTCAGAAGATGAAGCATTTCCAGGATCTGGGCCATGAGATCTGTTTCCTGATCGGCGATTTCACCGGGATGATCGGTGATCCCACCGGTAAATCGGAGACCAGAAAACCCCTGAGCGCCCAAGATGTGGCGACCAACGCCGAGACCTACAAGGAGCAGGTCTTCAAAATTCTCGACCCGGAAAAAACCCGGGTGGTTTTCAACAGCCACTGGTTGAACAAACTCACCTCCAAAGAGATGATCGAACTGGCCGGCCAGCTTACGGTGGCCAGGATGCTGGAGCGGGAGGATTTCAAGCAACGCTTCGCCGGGGAGAAACCCATTGGGATCCACGAGTTCATGTATCCCCTGATCCAGGGTTACGACTCGGTGGCCCTTAAGGCCGATGTGGAACTGGGTGGCACCGATCAGCTTTTCAATCTGCTGATGGGGCGCGATCTGCAGCGGGCCTGGGGGCAGTCGCCCCAGGTGGTTCTGACCATGCCCCTGCTGGAGGGGTTGGACGGGGCCAACAAGATGAGCAAGTCTTTGGGCAACTATATCGGGATCACCGAAAGTGCCGATGATATCTACGGCAAGACCCTCTCCATGCCCGATCAGTTGATGTTTCGCTACTACGAACTGCTCAGCGACCTCTCCCTGGGGGAGGTCACTGAGTTGCGTCGCCGGATGGAGGCGGGCCAGGCCCACCCCAAGGCGATCAAGCAGCGTCTGGCCCGAGAATTGGTGGCCCGCTTCCATGGCCCCGAGGCGGCCGGCCGGGCCGAGGAGAACTTTGAACGGGTCTTTAAGCAGCATGAACTGCCCGCGGATTTGCCGGAGATAACCCTGGCAGCCGAGCCTGAGCCCCTGTGGCTGCCGCGGCTGCTCTGTGATGCCGGTCTGGTCAAGAGCACCGGGGAGGCCCGGCGGATGATCCAGCAGCAGGCGGTGAGCGTCAACGGCGACAAAATCACGGCGGTGGAAACCACCATTCCGGCCACCGGCGAGGTTTTGTTGAAGGTGGGTAAGCGCCGCTTCTGCCGGGTTATCTTCCGTTAATTTGGGAACTCCCGCCGGAAAATAGGCCACCGGCCGCAGAAATATTTTATATTGGGGGGCAAATCCGGTTTTTTTGCCAATGAGGCTCGCCATGAACCAACCTGTTTATCGTCGCCACTCCACCCCGCGGCTCTCCCGTCGAGATTTTCTGGCTTTGATGTCGGCCTCCGCCGCCGGTCTGGTCCTCAATGGTTGCGCGGTCAATCCGGTCACCGGCCGGCAGCAGTTGATGCTGCTCTCCGAGGAGCGGGAGATCGCCATCGATCGTGAACACTCTCCCCACCAGTTTTCCGCCGATTTCGGCATTTCCCGGGACGGCGCCCTCAATAGCTATGTGGGTTCCCTGGGGGCCGGTCTTGCCCTCCACTCCCATCGACCCGGGATGCCTTACTCTTTCCAGGTGGTCAACGCCAACTATATCAACGCCTACGCCTTTCCCGGCGGCACCGTCGGGGTGACCCGCGGCATCCTGCTGGAGCTGGAGGATGAGGCTGAACTGGTGGCTCTGTTGGGGCATGAGATCGGCCATGTCAACGCCCGTCACGCCGCCCAGCGGATGAGCAAGGGGATCTTCGCCCAACTGGCGGTGGTGGGAGCCGGGGTGGCGGTGGCAACCTCCGAGGATCGCCAGGGGCTGGCTCCCCTGGTCCAGACTTTGGGCGGGTTGACCGCCGGCGCCCTGCTGGCCCATTACAGCCGGGAAAATGAGCGGGAAGCCGATGACTTGGGAATGGAATACGCGGCCAGGGCCGGTCATAATCCCGCCGGGATGGTGGGCCTGCACCGGATGCTGGTGGAGCAGTCCCGGCACAAACCCAACGCCCTCCAACTGATGTTCTCCACCCACCCCATGAGCAGCGAGCGTTTGGCCACCGCCGAAGATCTGGTGGTTAGCCGCTACCGGGAAGAGCAGGGGCGGGCGCGCCACCGGGAGCGTTATCAGGACAACCTGGCGGCCCTGCGCCGTTTGCGGCCGGCCATCGAGGCCCAGCAGGCCGGAGAGAGGGAGATGGCGCGGGAAAATTTTGGCCAGGCCGAGCCCCACTTGCAAAGGGCTCTGACCCTGGCCCCCGATGATTACCCGGGCCTGCTGCTGATGTCCCGCTGTCAGTACGGCTTGGGCCAAAAAGAGGAGGCGGCCCGTTTTGCCGAAGCCGCCCGAGCGGTTTACCCCGAGGAGCCCCAGGCCCTGCAGGTGGCCGGCATCGCCCGTTTGGGCCTGGGCGACAGCCCCACCGCCCACCGTTATTTCGAGGCTTATGAGCGGCTGCTGCCCGGCAATCCCAATATCACCTTCCTGAAGGGGGTGGCCCTGGAAAACATGGGCCAGAACGAGGCGGCCTCCCGGGAATACCTCCTCTATCTGCGGCAGGTCCGTGACGGTGGCCAGTCGGCTTATGCCCACCAGCGCCTGGTGGAGTGGGGGGTGTTGAGCCCGCCGCCCGCCCAGCCCCCGACCCGCTAACTTTTTTCCGAACCTTGGGGGAGAGATGGTCATGAAGACCCTCTGTTTATTGCGGCACGCCAAATCGGGCTGGCAGAATGCCCAGGCCGGTGATTTTGAACGGGAGCTTGATCAACGCGGCCTGGCCGATGCCCCGGTGATGGCCCAGCGCTTGCGGGCCCACGCATTTTTTCCGGAACTGATTGTGGCCAGTCCCGCCCGGAGAACCCGCCAGACCGCGGCTATTTTTGCCGAATCCCTGGGTTATCCGGCCGACCGGATCGCTTATGACGAGAAGATCTATTATGAGGCTCTGGATCTCTTGCTGGGCCTGACCCAGAGCTTTGACGACCAGCTGGCCCGGGTGATGCTGGTGGGCCACAACCCCTACCTCTCTCTGCTGGCGGAGTGGTTCAGTGGGGAAAAGTTCGGCACCATTCCCCCTTGCGGCCTGGTGGCCTTCTCCTTCCCGGTGGCTTCCTGGCGGGAGATCGGCCGGGGCAGCGGTACTCTCCTCTTCAGCGATTATCCTTAAGTTCAGCACCGGAACAGGAGCCGTGACTCATGACTTTTTCCTGCCGTAACTACGATTTTAATTTGAACAACTGCCAAAAGTTGAAGTCCGACTGCATCCCCGGGCGCCGGGGCTGCGTGCTGGAAGGACGGGTCAAGCTCAGTGAGGAGTTGGAAAAAAAGGTGGCCGAGCTGGAGGCCGGGTGGTCTGGCCGGAGGGGGAAGAGGCGGCTCAGCGGCTGAAATTGAAGATCATCTCATTTTTTTTCAGTAGCCCGTGCTGGCGGCGGGCCACCTCTTCAATATACTTCGGGTCGTTGCTTAACTTCGCAATTTCGATGAGCAGTTCCTGATTTTCCTGTTCCAGCCGGCTGTTTTCCGCTTGCAGGCCCGCCAGTTCCCGGGAAATTTTCGAGTATTGCCAGAGACCATAGGGGCTCAGCAGCATCCAGAGAACCACCAGGGCCATTAAGAGCAGGGTGACGGCCTTGGCCGGATTTTTCTCTTTTGACTGATATGGGCGGGGCATCTTTTCTGTCTATTCCTCTCTCGAGTCGTCACTCGATTTTAAGCAGCTTGATGATCATAATACCCGATTCGTAAAGCAGATACATCGGCACTGCCATGAAGGAGAGGTTGACCATGTCCGGCGTGGGGGTGATCAGGGCGGCGATGATGGTGATGATCAGCACCGCGTAGCCCCGGTTGCGCTCGAAACTTTTTCTGGTCAGCAAGCGGCTCTTGGCTCCAAAGACCATGAAGATCGGCAGCATGGCAATAAAGCCGAAGGCCAGGACAAAGACGGTGACGAAGGTGACGAATTTGCCCACCGCGATCACCGCCTGTAACTGCTCGGATTGATAGCCCAGCAGAAAATTAACCCCCAGGGGCAGGGTTACCATAAAACAGAAGATGGTGCCGCCATAAAAGAGCAGGCAGCTGAAGAGCACGAACCAGACGCGGGTGGGGCGGGTAAGGTTGAAGGGGCCGGCCATGGCCTTCCAGAACCACCAGGAAAAGAGCGGCACGGTGGTGAAGATGGCCAGCCCCAACCCCAGCCTGACGTGGGCCAGGAAGGGATCGGTGACGGTGAAATAGGCCAGCTCCTGGTTGAGGTGGGCCTGCAGGAAGCGGAGAGTTTGCGGTGAAATCACGGTAAAGGCGGCGGTGGCCGCCACCAGCAGGATCCCCAGATAGAGCATCGGTGTCCGCAAGTCCAGGATCAGCCTGGCCAGACGATGACCTTTGGATGCCGTCATCCCGTCCGCTTACAGCACGTTGGCCCGGATGAATTCGATGCCGTTGCGGAAGAGCGCCACCCCTTGGCCCTCCTCGGGCAGTTGTTCCCGGGTCCAGCGCGGATGGTTGACCCGGTGGAGAAATGCCTCCGGGTGGGGCATCAGGCCGAAGAGACGACCGCTGGGGTCGCAGATGCCGGCGATTCCGCCGGGAGAGCCGTTGGGGTTCCAGGGATAGCGCATGGTGGCCTCGCCGGTCTCCGGATCGGCGTAGCGCATGGCGATCAGGTGGTTCTCCTCCAGCATGCCCAGGACCGTCTCGCTGGCGGGAACGAACTTGCCTTCCCCGTGGCGCACCGGCAGGTAGAGCTGTTCCAGTCCCCGGGTGAAAACGCAGGGGCTTTCGGGATCGATCCGCAGGTTGACCCAGCGATCTTCAAAGCGGCTGGAGTCGTTGTGGGTCAGGCTGACCAGGCGGCGATCGTAGCGATGGTCGAAGCCGGGGAGCAGGCCCATCTTGACCATCAGTTGGAAGCCGTTGCAGACCCCGATGATCAGCTTGCCCGCCTCGATGAAACGGTAGAGCTGATCGCGGATCGGCTCACCCCCCGGCTTTACCGTGGCGTGGCGCAGGCGGTGGGCGCCGGCCTGGCCGGCCCCGAGGTCGTCTCCGTCCAGGAAGCCGCCGGGCAGGTTGAGCAGGTGATACTCATCCAAGGTGAATTCACCGTGGAGCAGTTCGCTCATATGGACGATATCCACCTGCTCGGCCCCACCCAACCTGCAGGCCTGGGCCATCTCCACCTCGCAGTTGGTCCCGTAGCCGGTGATCACCATGGCCTTGACCGCTTTCTTCATGTCGGCGTCTCCTTACAAAAGGCCTTGCCCGGCCCTAAAGCTTGAATTCATTTCGCAGCCAGTCGATGGCGACCAGCAGCAGTTCCATCTCATCGAGAGTGGCCAGTTCGGTTGCCGAGCGCCCCTGGGGGTCGGCGGCGACCAATCGGGCCGCTTCCCCGGCCAGTAGTTGCGCTTGCAACTGTTCCAGCTGGTAAAGGGCTTCCAGGTACTGGGCCTTCTGGGCCGGGGTCGGTCGCCAGCCCTGTAGAATTCTGGGATGGCGCAGCAACGGCAGCAAGGCGTCGCTGACCCGGTTGTAGGCGGTGAGCCCCTGGCCGTCCATCCAGCTGGCCGCGTCTTTCTTCCGGTCCAGCTCAAAACCGCGGCAGTGGGGTTCCCGCACCAGCACGAACAGCTCCTGGATCTTGCGACCGCCGCAGCCGGTCAGGCGCAGACCCCGGCCCAGCGGGTAGGCTCGGCAGGCGGCGGGACGGTCCTGGTACACCGTGCAGCCGGAGGCGGCGACAAAAGGGCAGCTGGCCCGCCCGTCATCCACCATGGCCAGGAAGACCAGGGGAAAGGCCTCATCCTCGCTGGCCTCCACCACCGCGTAGCGTTCGAGAAACTCGTCTGAAGATATCCCCAGGTTCCGGCGCAGGCGCAGGACATCGTAGGGGGTCAGGACCAGATCCAGGGCCCGGCAGCACTCGGTAAAGCAACTCAAATCCGGGCCACAGTCGAAGGCGAACTGCTCCTTGCCCTGCAGGGGCTGGAGCTGCTCCTCCGGCGGTTTGATGCTCATGGGTTTGCTCCTTTAAGCCTCGGGTTGTCTTCAGACCTGGGCTCCATCCCCTTGGAGTTCGGTTTCATTGGGACGTTGATCTCCCCCGGGCAGCAGCATCAGCAGTGGACTGGCCACGAAGATGGAGGAGAAGGTGCCGATAATAATGCCCATCAGCAGGGTCAGGGAGAAGTCGTTGATCACCGAGCCGCCGAAGATCAGCAGGGCGGCCAGCACCAGGGCGGTGGTCATGGAGGTGATGATGGTTCGGCCCATGATGTCGTTAATGCTGCGGTTGATCACATCCTTCATCGACTCCAGGGGCCTTTTCTTGAGATTTTCGCGGATGCGGTCGAAGACCACCACCGAGTCGTTGAGGGAGTAGCCGGCCAGGGTCAGCAGGGCGGTCACGATCAGCAGGGTGATCTCGATGTTAAGCAGCCAGCAGAGACCCAGAACCACCAGCACGTCGTGGAAAGTGGTAACGGCCGCCGCCATCCCGAAGCGCAGGTCGAAGCGCAGGGCCAGATAGATGATTACCCCCAGCAGGGCGATGAAGATCGCCTGCAGAGCCTTGTTGCGCAGGGTATCGCTGATGGCGGAGCCGATCTCCGATTGGGTTTCCAGGGCAAACCCTTTGTCGGCCAGAGATTCGTTCAAGGCGGCGGTTACGGTGGCGGTGATATCTCCCACCACCGCTCGCTCCTCCTTAATGCGCACAATCAGCCGGTTTTCCCCCTCCACGTGCTGGGGTTGGGCGCTTTCCAGACCGGCCTGGTTGAGGGCGCCGCGTACCTCGGCCAGGGTGAAGGGCCGTTCGGCTCGGTATTGGGCCATGGTGCCGCCGGCGAAATCGACCCCCAGGTTGGCGGTGCCCCGGCCGATCTCCACCAGGGCCACGGTGCCCAGCAGCAGCAGCACGGCGGAGAAGCCGAAGGCGATCCGGCGCAGGCGCATGAAGTCGAGGCCGGGGTTGCTCAGCAGGCTGAGGAAGCGCAGCTCGCCCAGCCGGCGCCGGGAGTGGAGAAAGTCGTAGACCAGTTTGGTGCCGAAGAGGGTGGTGAACAGGTTGAAGGTTACCCCCAGGGAGAGGGTGACGGCAAAACCCTTGATCGGGCCGGTGCCGAAGAGGAAGAGGGCCAGGGCGGTGATCAGGGTGGTGACCTGGGAGTCGACGATGGTGGAGAGGGCGTTGCCATAACCCCCTTCGATACCGGATTTGGTGGTTTTGCCCAGGGCGAACTCTTCCCGCATCCGCTCGAAGATCAGCACATTGGCATCCACCGCCATTCCGATGGCCAGGATGATGCCGGCAATCCCGGGCAGGGTCAGGGTGGCCTGCATCATGGCCAGGCCGGTGAAGATGAAGAGGATGTTCAGGGCCATGGCGGCGTTGGCGATCACCCCCGAGAGGCGGTAGTAGATCACCATGAACATCGAAACCAGCAGGGCCCCGAAGAGGCCGGAGATCAGCCCCCGCTGGATCGAATCCCGCCCCAGGGAGGCCCCCACCGTCAGGTTCTGGATGATCTCCACCGGGGCGGGCAAGGCCCCCACCCGCAGCACGATGGCCAAGTCGGCGGCCTCTTCATGGCGGAAGCCGCCGGAGATCTGGGCGCTGCCGCCTAAGATCCGCTCCCGGATCACCGGCGCTGAACGGACCACCTCATCGAGGACGATGGCCAGTTGGCGGCCCACGTTGCGTTCGGTGATCTGGCCGAAAACCCGGCCGCCCCGGTTGGTCAGATCCAGGCTGACGTAGGGTTCGTTAAAGGTACCGCCCACCCGGACCCGGGCGTCGCGGACCATCTCGCCGGTCATCAGGGAGGTGGAGTAGAGCAGAATCGGCTCAATTCGTTCCTGGCCGGTCTGGCGGTCAACGCTGCGATGGAAATAGATTTCGCGGTCGTCGGGGAGCATCCCCCGCAGGGCCAGGTTCAGCTTGCGGCGATCCTCGCCCCATTGCCACTGGCTGGCCTCCACCGCCTGGGTGATCAACTGCTGGAGGTTGACCGCCTGGGAATCGTCCACCAGCTTGAACTCCAGCTGGGCGGTCTGGCCGATCAGATCGATGGCCCGTTCCGGATCACGCACCCCGGGCAGCTGGACCACGATCTCGTTGATCCCCTGCCGGACAATCACCGGTTCCGCCACCCCGAACTGGTCGATCCGGTTACGGATAATCTCCAGGGACTGGCGGACCGCATTTTTTTCGATGAAATCAACCTGCTCCTCATCCAGCTTGAGGAAGACCCGGGGAAAGGTGCCCTCCTCGCTCTCGACCCGGATGGTAAGATTGGGGAAATCCTCGCTGACCGTGCGCTGCACCGCATTGAGGGCCCCGATGTTGGGCAGGGTGAAAACGGCGGTTTGGGGATCGGTGGTGCGGGCCCGCACCAGGGTGACCTGCTGTTCCCGCATCACCTCCCGCAGCTCTTCGGCGGCCAGGTCCAGGGAGTTGGCGATGGCCCGGTCGATATCCACCTGCAGCACCAAGTGCATGCCGCCCTGGAGATCCAGCCCCAGCCGCAGCCCTTCCGGGGCCAGATATTTTTTCCACCAGTCGGGCACCGCCACCGACAGCGAAGGTAACACGGTGGCGATGGAGAAAAAGATCATCACAAAGAGCAGGCCGATCTTCCATTTCAACGAGCTTTGCATGGATACTCCTGTTTAACGGGATTTTTTCCCCTCTTCGCCATGGGGCCACGGAAGGGTATTGAAGAAGACCGGTGATTATAACCCCACAGCCCCCGGAAGTCAAAGCGCACTTTAATTGGGGGCCGGATGGCAAAATCTGGCCCGGCCGAGGGGATTCCCGGTTGCACCCAGGGCGCCGGCAATATATGATACGGGTCTTTGAGCGCAATTTAGCCAAACCTTGTGATTTTCACCTAATCAGGATCAGAAAAATGCACATAAAAGCAGTTGCCGGAGCGTTAAAAGATCTTTCCGGGGTGGAGCTGGCTCGGATCGCCGCCGAAGCGGCCCTGGATAAAAAGGCGGAGGAGCTGGTGATTCTCGATGTTCGGGGGCTTTCCTCCTACACCGATTACCTGCTGATCATGAGTGGTCGCTCCACCCGTCATGTCCAGAGTCTGGCCAAGGCGGTGGATGAGGCCCTCTCCCCCAAACGCTTGAAAACCGGCGATACCGAAGGTTTGGCCGAAGGCCACTGGGTGCTGCTCGATTTCAGCGACCTGGTGGTTCATATTTTTTATCGTGATCTGCGGGGATTTTACGATCTTGACGGGCTCTGGCACGACGCGGCCAAGGTCACTCCCGCTGGAGGTCAGGATGCAAAATAAAGTACGGCCGGTGCTGCTGGCCATCCTCGATGGCTGGGGCGAGGCGCCGCCGGGCCCCAGCAACGCGGTTTATCTGGCCGCCACCCCCAACATGGATCGCTGGCGCCGGCAATACCCCTTCACCACCCTGGTCGCCCACAACGGGGCGGTGGGTCTGCCCGAGGGGCAGATGGGCAACTCCGAGGTCGGTCATCTCAATATCGGGGCCGGGCGCACCGTCTATCAGGATTTCACCCGGATCAGCCTGGCGGTGAGGGAGGGGAGTTTTTTCACTAATCCCGCCCTGACGGCGCTGATGACCCAGATGGGGGAACGGGGATCGGCCCTCCACCTGCTGGGCCTGCTCTCCGACGGCGGTGTCCACAGCCATATCGATCATCTGGTGGCCCTGCTGGAAATGGCGGCCCGCCGGGGGGTCGAGCGGGTTTTTGTTCACCCCTTCATGGATGGCCGTGATACCCCGCCCCAGAGCGGCCTGGGCTATATGGAAGCCCTGGTCGCGGCCCTGGATCGCCTTAAGATCGGTCGGGTCGCCACGGTTTGCGGCCGGTTCTATGCCATGGACCGGGACAAACGCTGGGACCGGGTGGCTCTGGCCTGGGAGGCGGTGGTGGACGGGAGGGCGGAGCGGACCGCCCGCGACCCCCTGGCGGCGGTTCGGGATGCCTACGGCCGGGGTGAAAGTGATGAATTTATCAAGCCCACCGTGATTAGCCCCCCCGATGGCACCCCGCCGGCATCTTTGGGGGACGGTGATGGGGTGATCTTTTTCAACTTCCGCGCCGATCGGGCTCGCCAACTGGTCAGCGCCCTGATTAAAGATGATTTCAGTGGTTTTGATCGCCCCCGTCGCCCCCGCTTGGGGGGGGTGGTTACCATGACCAACTATGAAAATGATTTCGCTCTGCCGGTGGCCTTTCCGCCCCAGACCCTGGAACGGATTCTGGGGGAGGAGGTCAGCCGCCATGGCCTGAAGCAGTTGCGGATTGCCGAAACCGAGAAGTATGCCCATGTGACCTACTTCTTCAACGGCGGGCGCGAGGAGCCTTTTCCCGGTGAGGAGCGGGCCTTGATCCCCTCGGCCCGCCAGGTTGCCACCTACGATCTTAAGCCGGAGATGAGCGCCCCCGAGGTTACCGAGGAGCTGTTGAGGAGGCTGGCCGGCGAGGGCGGGGAGGGCTCCGACCCGGAGATGCCATACGCGCTGGTGGTGCTCAATTTCGCCAACGGCGATATGGTGGGGCATAGCGGGATTCTGCCGGCGGCGATCAAGGCTTGCGAGGCGGTGGACCATTGCATCGGCCGGGTGGTGGAGGCGTTCACCGCCGCCGGCGGGGTGGTGCTGATCACCGCCGACCATGGTAACGCCGAGGAGATGATCAGCCGGGAGTCCGGCGGCCCCATGACCGCCCATACCTGCAACCCGGTGCCCCTGCTGTTGATCGACCAAGAGGCCGCCCCCGGCGCTTATCGTTTGCGGGCCGATGGGACCCTGACCGGGCTGGCCCCGACCATTCTTAAATTGATGGGGTTGCCGGTGCCGGCGGAGATGGATGGCGCCTGCTTGCTGCTCGACTGAACCATTTACTTAAACAGCTCAAGGATAACGACTATGCGCTATCTCTCCACCCGGGGCGGGATCGCCCCCATTCCCTTCACCGAGGCGGTGATGATGGGTCTGGCCACCGATGGTGGCCTGTTGCTGCCGGAGCGGCTGCCCACCGTCGATGCCGCCACCATCGAGCAGTGGCGCGGTCTGGCCTATCCCGATCTGGCCTGCGCGGTCCTTGGCCTCTTCATTGATGATATCCCCGCCGCCGACCTGGAGCGGCTGGTCAAGCGCTCCTGCGCCGGATTCGACCATCCCGAGGTTACCCCTTTGGCGCGGCAGGGAGAGTGCCATATCCTGGAACTGTTCCACGGGCCGACCCTGGCCTTCAAGGATGTGGCCCTGCAACTGCTGGGCAATCTTTTTGAGTACCTGCTGGCGGCTTCCGGCGGGCGGATGAACATTGTGGGGGCCACCTCGGGAGATACCGGCAGTGCCGCCATCTACGGGGTGCGGGGCAAGGAGCGGATCAATATCTTCATCCTCCATCCCCACCAGCGGGTCAGCCCGATCCAGGAGCGGCAGATGACCACGGTGCTGGATGCCAATGTTTTCAATATCGCGATCAAGGGCACCTTCGACGACGGCCAGGCCATCGTCAAGCGACTGTTCAACGATATCCCATTCAAGGAGAAACATCAGCTGGGGGCGATCAACTCGATCAACTGGGCCCGGATCGTCGCCCAGGTGGTTTACTATGTTTACGCGGCCCTGCGGTTGGGCGACGAGCGGGGTACCCCGGTGGATTTTGCGGTCCCCACCGGCAACTTTGGTGATATCTTCGCCGGCTTTGTGGCGCGCCGGCTGCTGGGGGAGCGGATCGGGCAGCTAATTCTGGCCACCAACGAGAACAATCTGCTCACCCGTTTCGTGCTGGCCGGCGATTATTCGGTGAGCCAGGTGCGCCCCACCAGCAGCCCCAGCATGGATATCCAGTTGGCCAGCAATTTCGAGCGTTATCTTTACTATCTCAACGGGGAAGACCCGGCAGCGACCCGCCGGGAGATGGAGGGGTTCGCCGCCACCGGCAAACTCTCCTTCGCCGGGGAGCGGCTCACCCGGATCCAGGCCGATTTCGCTTCGCACAGCGCCGATGAGGCCGCCACCCTGGCCACCATTCGTGACTTTAAGGCTCGGCATGGCTATCTCCTCGATCCCCACACCGCCGTGGGGGTATACGCCGGCCTGGCCTGTCGCCGGGAAGGGGTGCCCCTGGTTTGCCTGGCCACCGCCCACCCCGCCAAATTTGCCGCCGCGGTGGAGGCCGCCACCGGCCAGCCGCCGGTGTTGCCGCCGGCCCTGGCCCAACTGGCCGACAAGGAGAGCCGTTGCCGGGTGCTGGCCGCCGATCCCGGGGTAATCCGAGATTTCATCGAACGCCATGCCATCTGAACCGACCTTTCCCCAACGGGTGGAGGAGGCCCGGGTCTATCTGCTGGAGCGGCTCCATGCCGAGCCGGAGGTGCTCCTGGTTTTGGGCACCGGCCTGGGGCATCTGGCCGGGATGATCGAGGACCCCCTGCTGGTGCCCTACGATGCCATTCCCCATTTTCCCCGGACCACGGTGACCGGTCATCACGGCAATCTGCTCTTTGGTCGGCTGCGGGGGCGGCAGGTGGCGATCATGCAGGGCCGTTTCCACTATTACGAGGGCTATTCGGCCCAAACCCTGACCATGCCGATTCGGGTTCTCTCCCTGCTGGGGGCCCGGGAGCTGGTGGTTTCCAACGCCGCCGGCGGATTGAATCCCGCCTTTGAACCCGGGACCCTGATGCTGATCAACGATCATCTCAACTTTATCCCCGACAACCCCCTGCGGGGGCCCAACATTGACGCCTGGGGGCCCCGGTTCCCCGACCTCTCCACCGCTTATGATCGGGGGCTGCTGGCCCGGGCCCGGGCCTGCGCCCGGCGGCTGGAGCTGGATCGCCTGGCCGAGGGAGTCTATGTGGCCATCCCCGGTCCCAGCCTGGAAACGCCGGCGGAAACCCGTTACCTGCGCCATTGCGGGGCCGACGCGGTGGGGATGTCCACCGTGCCCGAGGTGATCGTGGCCCGCCATGCCGGGATGCGGGTGCTGGGAGTCGCGGTGGTTTCCAACGTCAACGACCCCGATAATTTTAAGCCCATTCTCCTTGATGAGATCATTCGCGAAAGCGAGGCCTGCGCCGCCCGGCTGGAGCGACTGCTGCTGGAGTTTCTGCGCGATGAATGAAAAAGATATCGACCTGTTGCTGACCGGGGCCCTGGTGCTGACCATGGATGATCAGGAGCGCCAGTGGCGAGATGGCGCGGTGGCGATCCAAGGGGACCGGATCGCGGCGGTGGGCCCGGCCGCCCAACTGACCGCCCGCTTCCCCACCGCTCCCCGCCTGGACACCCCCCATGGCCTGATCATGCCGGGCCTGATCAATACCCACACCCACGCGGCCATGAGCTGCTTCCGGGGGCTGGCCGACGATCTGCCCCTGATGACCTGGCTCACCGAGCATATCTTTCCCGCCGAGGCCAGGTTGACCCCCGAGATTGTCTACCGCTCAACCCTGCTCTCCATGGCGGAGATGATCCGCTCCGGCACCACCAGTTTTTGCGATATGTATCTGTTTTCCGCCGAAGTGGCCAAGGCCGCCGAGGAGAGCGGGATGCGGGCCTGGCTGGGCGAGGGTTTTTTCGATTTTCCCTCTCCCTGCTATGGCCAACTGGCCAACGGCTTTGCCTACCTGGAGGATCTGGTGGCCCGCTACCGGGGCCATCAAAGAATTGAAATCACCGTGATTCCCCACGCGGTCTATACCTGCTCTCCCGAGTTGCTGCGGAAGCTGCATGGGGTGGCTCGCAAGCATGATCTGATCTATCAGATCCACCTGGCCGAAACCCGTGACGAGGTGGCCAACTGCCGCAAAGAGTATGGCCGGCATCCGGTGGCCCATCTGGAAGCCCTGGGGGTACTCGATGAGCGGACGGTGGCGGCCCATGGGGTTTGGCTGGGCGAGGGGGAGATCGAACTGCTGGCCCGGCGGGGAGTGAAGATCGCCCATTGCCCGGAGAGCAACATGAAGCTGGCATCCGGGGTGGCCCCGCTGGGGGAACTGCTGGCGGCGGGAGTCACGGTGGGTCTGGGTACCGACGGGGCGGCCAGCAACAACGACGTCGATCTGTTCGGAGAGATGGATATGGCCGCCAAGATTCATAAAGTCAACAAGCTGGACCCCACGGCGGTGAGCGCGCCGGCGGTTTTGGGGCTGGCCACCCGCGGCGGGGCAAAACTGCTGGGGGCCGAAGAGCGGATCGGCACTCTGGAGGTGGGTAAAAAGGCGGATTGCATCGTGCTTGACCTGCATCAGCCCCATCTGACCCCGCTCTATCACCCGGTCTCTCAGCTGGTCTACGCGGCCCGGGGGGCGGATGTGAAGCACTCGATAATCGACGGTCGGCTGGTGATGCGTGACCGGCAACTGCTGACCATCGACGAGGCCAAGCTGCTGGCCGAGTTCGGTGATATCGCGGCCCGGTTCAACCCCTTCAGCTGAGTCGGTGGCGGAGCCGGTCAGCGGGTGGCGATTTTTTTGCCGGCCAGGGCCAGCAGATAGGAGAGGGCGGCCACCAGGATGATGACCGGGCCGCTGGGAAGATCGTGGTTGAAGCTCAGGGCCAGACCCAGGGTGACGAAGAGCAGACAGCAGAGGGTTGCCCCCAGCATCATCTGCCAGAGAGTGCGGGCGAAGGTGCCGGCCACCGCCGCCGGCAGGGTCAGGAGGGCGATCACCATCACGATTCCCACCACCCGCACCAGCAGGACCACGGTCAGGGCGGTGAGCAGCAGCAGCAGCAGGGTGTAGAGCTCGCTGTTCAAGCCCCGCAGCCGGGCGAACTCCTGATCGAAACTCACCGCCAGCAGCTGGTTGTAGCAGAGCAGGACAATCCCCACCACCACCAGATCCAGCCCGATCACCAGCCAGAGATCGGTTTGGGAGATTAGCAGGATGTTGCCGAAAAGATAGCTCATCGGCTCAACATAACCGGGTGTTTTGGCGATGAAGAGCAGGCCGATGGCCATGCCGGTGGCCCAGAGGGCGCCGATCACCGTGTCCTCCCGCTGTTTGGCGTGGAGACTGACCAGGCCGATGATCAGGGCGGCCAGCAGGGCCGCGATGATCGCGCCGTAGATCGGATCGAACCAGGCGATTCCCACCTTATGCCGCAGGTAGAGCCCGGCCCCGATCCCCCCCAGCACGCAGTGGGCGATGGCCCCGGCCAGGTAGCTGATCCGGCGGGCCACCACATAGGTTCCCACCACCCCGAAGGAGATCGAGGCCAGGGCGCCCACCAGGAAGGCGTAGCGGAAGAAGGTGATGTCGGGGTGGCGCAGGGCCTCGATAAACTCAAACACCGCAATCCCCCCCCTCTTTCCCGCAGTGGTGATCGTGGCGGATCAGGGCCACGTCGCCGCCGTAGAGCTCATGGATCATTCGGCCATCCAGTTCGGCCACCGGGTGGGTGGCCACCCGCCGGTTGACGCAGGCGATCCGTTGGAAGAAGCTGGAGGCAAAACCCACGTCATGGGTAACCACCACGATGGTGCGGGTCCGGTTCAACTCCCGCAACAGGTTGAAGAGTTGATTCTCCGTTTCCATGTCGATATTGGCGGTGGGTTCGTCCAGCAGCAGGATCTCGGCCTCGCAGGCCAGGGCCCGGGCGATCAGCACCCGTTGGCGCTGACCGCCGGATATTGCCGAAAAAAGTCGATTTTCCAAGTGGTTTAGCCCCACCAGCGCCAGGGATTCCCGGGCCACCCGGCGGTCGGCGGCCCGGTAGAAGCCCCCCCAGCGGCGGCCCAGGCGGCCCATCAGGATCACGTCCAGGACCGTCACCGGAAAGAGGGGGTCGTAGTGGGAGTACTGGGGGACGTAGCCCAGGTGCAGGCGCATCGCCGCCGGCTGCCGTCCCCGCACCAGCACCTGACCCCGATCCGGTTCCAGCAGGCCCAGGATCAGCTTTAGTAAGGTGGTCTTGCCGCCGCCGTTGGGTCCGACAATGCAGAGGGAATCCAGCTCATCGATTCGGAGATTGACCGCCTCCAGGATCGGCACCCGGTCATAGGCGAAGTGGAGGTCGCGAATCAGGACGGCTGGCTGGTTGGCGGCGCTCATGGTCGTTGATCGCCGAGGTCCTGTTGCTCCGTCAGGCCACCCAGGGCCTGGTGGATCCGGGCAGCCATTTCGGCCAGGTTGGCGAGAACATCTTCGGTCAAGGGGTCCAGAGGCACCACCACCCCGTTGATGGCCCGGGCCACGGCGGCGGCACTCTTGCGGTCAAACTGGGGCTGGACGAAGATCACCCGCACGCCGTCCTGGTGGGCTTGGTCGATCAGGTTGATCAACTGCCGGGGGGCGGGGGTTTTGCCGCCGATCTCCACCGCCCGCTGTCGCAGGTCGTAGGCGTTGGCGAAGTAGCCGAAGGCGGGGTGGTAAACGTAGAAGGTCCGTCCGGCCAGGGGGGCCAGCAGTTGGCCGAGCCGGGCGTGCAGGGCCTCGATCTCATGTTGCAGCTGCCGCTGGTTGGCCAGATAATAGGAGGCCCGGGCGGGATCCTGCTCGCCGAGAGCGTCGGTGATCCGTTGGGCGATGACCAGCAGTTGCTGGGGGTCCAGCCAGATATGGGGGTCGAGTTCGCCCTGTCCGTGGGACGGGTCCTCCACATGGTCGTGGTCGTGATGGTGCTCGGGCATGGGCAGTTTGACGATCCCCCGACCGGCCTCAATCACCCTTGGCCTGCTGTCGGTGGCGATTCTGGCCAGCAGGGTTCGTTCAAAAGGCATATCCAGAGAAAAGTAGAGGGTGGAGCGACTCAGCCCGGCCACCTGGCCGGGGCTGGGCTCAAAGCTGTGGGGGTCCTGGCCCGCCGGGATCAGAGTGGTTACCTTGACCAAATCCCCGCCGATCCGTTTCACCAGGTAGGCCAGGGGGGGGATCCCCACCGTAACCTCCTGGACCGCCAATTGATCGGCGGCTGCCTGCCGCGGGGGGGCGCCAACCCAGAGGGTGGCGCAAAGCAGCAGCAAGATGGCAATTCTGGTGCCAATGGTGGCTTTAATCATCTTGATTCCTTATCCTTTTTCGCTGGTTGAGTTGAGCTTCGAGATTCTAACCATGGTGGCCCGGTCAGGCAAGGGAAAAGCAGGATGGTTTGCCGGTGTTTGGCTGGGGTTGCGAAAGAAGGTTTTATTTCGGCACGATATAAGGTAAAAAGGTGGGAACTGTTTCCGGCTGGGGGCCGCAGGTAGGTTCGGGCCGGTCCATGGAGCTACAAGTTAAGGAGAAATGCCATGTTTGGTTTGGGAATGCCCGAGTTGATCGTGATCCTGGTCATCGCTTTTCTGGTTTTCGGCGGCAAGAAGCTGCCGGAGATCGGTTCGGGGCTGGGTAAGGCCATCAGCTCCTTTAAGAAAGGGGTCCGTGAGGTGGAGCAGGAGAGCGGAATCAGCGATGTCAAGTCGCTGAAAGAGGAACTCAAGGAGGAGGTCGACAAGGTCAAGGATCTGGGTAAGACTGAAAAGAAATAGGGGTTGTCTTCAGGAGAGCCGCGGAAAGTCGGCCCTCCCGGTTACTTTCAGTCGTCGTAGTCTCCCGCCGGCCCCTTGTCGCTGTCCAGGTTGGCGGCCCGGGCGGCAATCTTCTCCCCGCTCCACTGGGCCGGATCTTCCAGCCGTTCCGCCTTGGGCCCCAAGTTGTAACTCCCCTGATTTAAAATGGCCTCCACCGCCAGGGTGGCGGTACCCTCGGCGTTGAAAACTTCGGTCAGCAGCCGGTAAACAAAATCCTCCACCCGCTTGATCATCCGTTCCCGGATGGCCCGGGGCTGGCCCAGCAGCCGGTTTTCAAAGGGCAGGTTCAGGTTTTTGTAGTTGCCCGCCTTCCAGCCTTTTTCGGTGGCATAAGCCACCATCTCATTCCACAGCGCCTCGCTGACCCCCTGGCCTTTCAGCTTGATAAAGCGTCCATTCTCGTCAAGTCTGGCATTGCCGTAGTCGTTGACCTCCACCCCCCAGGAAACCATCTGCAGGGCGGTGGCCACGTTGGCCTTGGTGGTGCGGGTCTGTTCGGCGATGGCTCGCAGCCGTTCGGAACTGTTGCCGGAGGTGCCGTGCTGGGCCCCCGATATCCGGTAGGGGGAGAGCTGGTCATGGATGACGCGGGTCAACTCCACGTCGATCCCGGCGTCGCTGGCCTCTATTCCATGGGTGGTTCCATTGTTCAGGGCGATCCAGTCGGGGAAAACGCCGTGGGCGTTGAGGCCCTGGATCAGAAAGAGAGCCTCGTCGGGGGTGGATAGGCCGCTGGTCCCCTTGATTTCGCCGACTTCGGTCTCATAACCGGCCCAGGTCGGAATCAGTTGACTTAGCGAGAGGTTGGTCAGCAGATTTTTCTCGTCCGGCAGGTGGGAGGCGTCGATGGCAATCGAGGTAATTCCAGCCTCAAACAGGGTGGGGATCTCTATCTTGGCGAAATCGAGATCGCTCTCCTTTTTGAGTCCGTAATGGTCGGCGTGGATCGCCACCGGCACGGTAATCCCCAGTTCGTTCATGGCCGCGTCCACCATGGTGGCCATGTTCCAGTAATTGATCGGACAGTAGGCCTTGGCCCCCCCTTCGGACCGGGCGATCTCAATGATCAGGGCCGCGTCGGCCCGCTGGGCGGCCAGGAGGGCCCCGCGAATGATGAAGCTGTTGCGGGCGTTGGCGGCAATGGTCATGCAGCGACCTTTGAGCAGCATGGCCCGGTCGATAACCTTGCCGCTGACGATCAGGGCTTGGGAGTGGGGAAAGAGTTTGCTGATATTGGGGGGGCGACCCACCGCCAGGGCTTGGGCGAAGTCCCTCTGATTGATGGTCATCTTGCGAAACCTCCTCCGGTAAGAAGATTCTAAAGTTGGTTAACAGCCAAAAATATAGCACGGTTGGGGATTATACAAGCAAAAAAAAAGCCCCGCGCCATGACGGCGCGGGGCTTTGGGTGATTCAAAGTTGTCTTTTAGAGCTGACGAACGTTGCCGGCCGCCGGGCCCTTGGGTCCGTCCACGATTTCGAACTCGACCCGTGCTCCCTCTTGCAGGGACTTGAAACCCTGGCCCTCAATCGCGGAATGATGCACAAACACATCACTGCCGCCATCCTGAGCGATGAAGCCATAACCCTTTGCGTCGTTGAACCACTTTACTGTACCTTCTGCCATGATCTGCTACTCCTTGCTGGACGCGGCCCCATCCGGGACCACTTGATAAGTTCACCGAGCTCCATTGGAGAACCCGGCTTGCCGTATGAACGCTGATACAAAAAAACCGCACAGAAAAGACCCGTGCGGCTTGCTTTATTCGTAATCTGTTCAATCACAAATAATATCTGCACTCCTACGGCGTTATAAAAACACTCTCAACTTATATCATGACCACCTGTTGATGGCAAGGGGAAAAGAGAATAAAAAGCTGAAAACCGAGTTTTATTTTTGCCGGTCCGTGGTGGTGCCCGGCTGATATTTTCCCTTGACTGGGCCCGGCAATCCCACTATTCTGCGGCAATTTTGCTGCACTGTTGCTGTCTGTTAACCATATTTCACCCAAGCCCAAGGAGGAAGTAACCATGTCAGTGTATGTCGTAGGTCATTCCAGCCCCGATACCGATTCCGTAGCCGGCGCCATTGCGTTTGCCCATTACCTGAAGGCCACCGGTACCGACGCGGTACCGGTGGTGCAGTCCGCGGAGCTCAATCCCGAGAGCAAGCTGGTGCTGGATAAATTCGGTCTGCCCCAGCCGGCCGAGTTCACCGATGCCGGCGGCAAGGATGTTGCCCTGGTGGATTTCAGTGACATCGCCCAGGCTCCGGCCAACATCAAGGACGCCAACGTGGTGGCCATTGTTGATCACCACAAGATCGGTGACATCACCACCGGCGGCCCCATCTTCTTCTATGCCAAGCCGGTTGGTTGCACCTGCACCGTGCTCCATGAGATGTACAAGAACAACAACGTCGAGCTGCCCAAGAACATCGCCGGCGCCATGCTCTGCGCCATTTTGAGCGACACCGTCAACTTCAAGTCCCCCACCTGCACCGACGAGGACAAGGCCGCCGTTAAGGCCCTGACCGGAATCGCCGGGGTTTCCGACACCGACGGTCTCTTCATGGAGATGCTCAAGGCCAAGTCCGCCGTGGACGGGGTGCCGATCAAGGACCTGATCTTCCGTGACTACAAGGACTTCGACATGGGTGGCAAGAAGGTTGGTATCTGTCAGCTGGAGCTGGCCACCCTGGATCAGGTCGCTCCCATGCGGGCCGATCTGGTGAAGGGCCTGGAAGCGGTCAAGGCCGAGGGCCGGCATTCGATTATCATGATGCTGACCGACGTGGTCAAGGAAGGCTCCGAGCTGCTGGTGCTGTCCGACGAGCCGGGGGTCATCGAGAAGGCCTTCAACGGCAAGCTCAGCAACAATACCATGTGGGTTGATGGGATGATGAGCCGGAAAAAGCAGACCGTGCCGCCCCTGCAGAAGGCTTTCGGCGCCTAAGTTCAGGCCGATTCGGCGGGGCTTGTCGGCCCCGTCACGAAGTGTTAAGCCCGCTCCGGAATTTTGGCCGGAGCGGGCTTTTTGTGTTCAGGGGCAAGGTGGGGGCAGGCCAGTTCAGGAAGGCAGGCCGTAAATTTTGGCAATCTCGGCGGCCTGGTTCAGGATCTCGGTTTTTAGCCCGCCCAGGGTTTCCGGGGTGGTTCCGGCAATGGTCCAGCAGGGAGCGGAGGCCGGCGGCAACATCTCTTCCTGGGCCGTGTTGACCGCCAGGTAGAGAATGGCGCAGAGCCGTGGGTGGGTGGGCGCCAGCTTCGGCCGCTGCTGAAAGCGGAGGAGTTCGACCATCACCGGCGGAAATTGCCATAACTCCGCCAGTTTGGCCCCGACATCACCGTGATCGAAACCCAGCACCGTCCGTTCCGCCTCCCACAGGGGCAGGCCGTAGTCGCGGTGGCGCAACAGGGCCTGTCGGGCCAGTTCCGGAGCCCGGCGAAAGATAATCAGATCGCCGATCCGGTGGAGCAAGCCCACGGTGAAAAGGAGCCCGGTCTCTTCCCTGGCCACCGTCCCATCCTCCAGTCGCCGGCAGAGCAGGGCGCAGGCCAGACTTTGCCGCCAGAATGAGCCCATATCCTCCAGATCGCTGCCAATACCGCGGAACCGTTCCAGCACCACCGTGGCCAGAACCAGATGGCGCAGTTCGCGCAGCCCCACCATGGTGATGGCGTGGGCAACGGTGGATACCCGGCGGCAAAGTCCGAAGAATGAGCTGTTCACCAGGGCCAGCAGGCGGGCGGTGAGGGCCGGATCCTGTTCAATTACCGCGGCGGCGTCCTTGGCGGTACCGCCGGGAGTTTCCAGCACCCGGTTGAGTTCATGGTAGAGGGTGGGGGGGGAGGAGAGGGTTACGTCGCCGCGCAGCAGATCATGGGGGGAGAAGGGGGCGGGGTGAGAAAAGGATCCGCTATCTGCCGGCCATGGGGAGCTGGGCATCTCTAAGTCTCAGGCCGCCAGGGCCGCGAAGGGCGCCACCGGGAGCGGCGCCGCCTCCGGGGAGGAAAACTCGACCGCCGGCTCCGGTTCGAAGCGGGCTTGGGGGCGACCCAAATGGTAGCCCTGCAGGTAGTCGACCCCGATCTCGCGCAAACGCTGGGCCGTGGCTTCATTTTCCACGAACTCGGCGGCCACCGGTTTGCCCAGGCTATGGGCCAACCCCACCATGGAGCGGACCAGCAACTCATCGGTTTTATTGTTGAGCATGTTGACCACGAAGCCGCCATCAATTTTCAGCAAATCCACTGGGAAATGTTTCAGGTAGCTGAAGGTGGAGAAACCGGAACCAAAATCATCCAGGGCGAAACGGCAGCCCAGGGCCCGCATCCTTTCCACCAGTTTGCGGGTTTGGGCCAGTTGGGTTACCGCCGATGTTTCGGTAACTTCAAACATCAAGCGGCTGGGGGCCAGGCCGGTCATCTCCAGCTTGCGTTCCAGCAGGGGCATCAGGTCGGGGTTACGGAAGGCGTAGGCCGAGAGATTGATGCTCAGGGTGATGGGCTGGTCGGTGGGGGGCAGGGCCGCCAGGCGGTCGATGGCCGCTTCCACCACCCAGAGGTCGATCTGGTGGATCAGGCCCACCCGTTCCGCCGCCGGGATAAACTCCCCCGGGCCATGGAGTCTGCCGTTCTGCGACAGCCGGACCAGGGCCTCATAGTGACGGCAGATGCCGCCCCGGGCCTGGACGATGGGTTGGAATACCAGGCTGAAATTACTCGCCTTAAGGGCCTCCCGCAAAATGGGGATCCAACTGGCATCCCGTTGCAGGCCCAGCACTTCGGGATCGGTGGAGTCGTAGCAGTGCACCCGGTTTCGGCCCCTGATTTTGGCGACATGGCAGGCCTGGTCGGCCCTGGCCAGCAGCTCCCCGCCTTCCAGCCGTTCGTTGGGGGCCAGCAGGGCAATGCCGATGCTTGCCCCTAAATGATAGCGACCCAGTCGCCCCTCGAAGCAGTGGCTGTGGAACAGCTCCCGCAGCTCTTCGGCCAGGCTGAATACCGTGGAGCGGGGAGTTTGCTCCAGGAGGACGGCGAACTCATCGGAGCCGATCCGGGCGGCCAGGTGGCTGGGCTGGACCTTGCGGCGCAGGAGGGCGGCCATCTGGCCCAGCAGGCGATCACCCGAGTCGTGGCCCTCGGTATCATTGACCAGTTTGAATTGGTCCAGATCGATATAGAGCAGGGCTCCGGGCCGCTGAAAATTCTTGGCCCGGATCAGGGCCAGCTCCAGGGCCCGCTCAAGCTGGCCGCGATTGGCCAGGCCGGTGAGCTCATCGTTGGTCGCCCGGTACTGGAGACGGGCCTCCATGATTCTTCTTTCCGCCAGTTCCAGTTCCAGTCGCTCCTCGCGCTGGCGGCGGGCCAGCCGCTCCTGCTGGAGGCGCAAGGCGAGATATACCCGGGAGACAGTTTCCGGATTTGACCAGGGGCGAAAGAGGATGTCCACCGCCCCGGCGTCAAAGGCCCGGGCGACCTGGTCGTCATGCCACTGTTCAACGGCGTCCATCATCACCACCGGGGCGATGCCGGATTGATCAAGAAGGGCGCAGGTCTCCAGCGAGTCTCCCTGGGGCAGGGATTCGCTCAGCAAGACCAGATCCAGGGGTTGGGGAGATTCGAAAGGGTTGGGGGGATGAACGCGTTGCCGCAGGGCCTCGGCTGAATCCAACCTGCTGACTGAACCGAAACGTCCTTCAATGGCCAAGGTGTCGCATAGTAGGTCCGCCCTGGCCGGATCTTCATCCACAACACAGATCGACATGGCGCGAAGCTGTTCCACTGTCTTCATCGGATTCCTTTTTAGGGGGCGATGTGGTACAGGGTGGTAAATTCCACAAAAGCAATAAAAAAATCTTTCAAGGTTCTACTATAAGGCAAGAGGCTAAAAAACAAAAGTTTTTTTTCAGGGCTAACCAAAGATTATTATTTTCTCGTGCTTTATGATGGTTATTAAGTTGCTTTTCTTTTTATAACAAGAAGTTAACTGCCGCCCTTCCTCTGGGCCAGAATCTTGCGCCACTTCTCCAGGCGGTCCTTGACCACCGCTTCATAGCCCCGGTTGGTGGGCTGGTAGAAGCTGGTTCCCTGGAGCTGGTCGGGCAGGTGCTGCTGTTCCACCAGGCCCAGGCGGTCATCGTGGGCGTACTGATAATCCTTGCCGTAGCCCAGCTCCCGCATCAGCCGGGTGGGGGCGTTGCGCAGGTTCAGGGGCACCGCCAGGGTGCCGGTGCGGCGGACACATTCCCGGATCTGGTTATAGGCAACGTAAACCGCGTTGCTTTTAGGCGCGGTGGCCAGGTAGGCGGTGGCCTGGGCCAGGGCCAGTTCGCCTTCCGGGCTGCCCAGCAGGTGGTAGGCCTCCCGGGCCTGGAGGGTCAGAGCCAGGGCCTGGGGGTCGGCCAGACCCACATCTTCCGAGGCGAACCGGATCAGGCGGCGGGCGATATAGAGCGGTTCCTCGCCGGCCATCAGCATCCGGACCAGCCAGTAGAGGGCGCCGTCCGGGTCGCTGTCCCGCAGGCTCTTGTGGAGGGCGGAGATCAGGTTGTAGTGCTCCTCGCCGTCGGCGTCGTAGCGCAGGCTTTTGCGCTGCAGGGCTTCCTCCACCGTGGCCAGCTCGATTATCCCGCCGGCTCCTTCCTCTTTTTGCTCTTGGTGCCGGTCGGCGGCCAGGGCAGCGGCGATCTCCAGGCTGTTGAGCAGGTTGCGGGCGTCACCGTCGGCGATCCCCACCAGGTGGGCGACCGCTTCATCGCTGATGCGCAACTGAAGTTCGCCCAGGCCCCGCCGACCATCGGCCAGGGCGGCCCGCAGAATCCGCTCCAGATCTTCCGGCTCCAAGGGGTTGAGGACCAGCACCCGGCAGCGGGAGAGCAGGGGGGCGATCACCTGGAAGGAGGGGTTTTCGGTGGTGGCGCCGATCAGGGTGATCAGTCCCGCCTCCACGTGGGGCAGAAAGGCGTCCTGCTGGCTTTTGTTGAAACGATGGATTTCATCGACGAAAAGAAGGCAGCCCCGCCCCGATTCCTCCTTGAGTCGGCGGCTCCGTTCGACGATCTCCCGGATCTCCTTGACCCCGGAGAGAACCGCCGAAAAGAAGATGAAATCCGCCCCGCTGCTCCGGGCCAGCAGGCGGGCCAGGGTGGTTTTGCCCGAGCCCGGCGGCCCCCAGAGCAGCAGGGAGGGCAGGTGGCCGGTGCGCAGCAGTCCCCCCAGCAGTTTGTCGTCATCAAGCAGGTGGCGCTGGCCGACAAACTCGGCCAGGCTGTCGGGCCGCATCCTTTCGGCCAGGGGAACATTGGGGTCCGGGGTGGTCATGGTTTAGAGAAGATCGAAATTGAGTTGATAGATCAGCATCCAGATATTGATGGTGCCATCGTGGCGCCCGGCCAGGAAGGTGTGGGGGCGGTGACCGCGGGCCAGGCTGCAGATCCCGTCGCCCCGCCCATCCAAGGTGAAAAGGTTGCCGGCCCCGGCCAGATTCCAGACCATTATCAGGTCGTCATCGCCGGCGGAGACCAGGGTCCGGCCGTCGGCCAGGGTGAGGAGGGCGGTGATCTTTCCCCCATGGCCGGTGAGGGTTTGCCGGCACTGCTCCTCGGTCCGCCGCTGAATCTTGACCAGGCGGTCAGCTCCGGCGGAGATCAACCGGATCTCCTCGCCCTGGCCGCTGGCGGCCAGGGCGAGGATGGGGCCCTCATGGGCGGGGATGGCGGCGGTACATTCCCGCAGCCGGCTTTTCCAGTCCCGCAACACCCCGTCCTCGCCGGCGGAGATCAGCCCCAGGTCGTCGCCGGGATAGAGCAGGGCGCGGATGGGGCCGCTCCCCGCCGGGGCAGCCTGATGTTCGGCGGCGGTGGCCAGCCGGCGAACCATGATGGAGCCATCTTCGTCGCCGGAAGCCAGCAGTTTGCCGTCGTGATTAAAGGCCAGGGCGCTTATCGGTGCCTGGTGGCTCTGGGCCGCCCCCGTGGCCTGGCCGTCGCGGGGGGACAAGAGCCTGACCCCGCCGTCCCGGTTCCCCACCGCCAGATGCTCGCCATCGGGGGAGACCGCCAGACAGGTGGCCTGCAGTTCCCGCTTTTTACGGCTGGCCGGTTTGCCGATGCTGCCCAGATCGTGGATGAGCAGCCCACCGTCGGCCCCCAGGGAGACGATCCGGCGGCTGCGGGGGATGGCGGCCAGGGCGATCACCGGGCTCTGGTGGCCGCCAAGTTTCAGGAAACGTTGGGCCTGGAGCGGCTGCCTCTTTTCTCGAACCAGTAATAACTCGTTGTAAATCCCGTTGAAAAATTTGTCTTTGCGGAAACCCTCCCGGGCCCAGGCGGTCAGCAGGAGATCGTGGCAGGCCTGGTAGCGTCTCTGGCGAAGATGGTCGAGAAGATTTTGCTCCAGTTTTTTCCGGGCCGGGTTGCGGCGGTAGATGGCGAGCCGGGAGGCGGGCGCGACCATGCGGAATTGTGGTTTTGCCTCCCGGGTTTCCTGGACGGCGGCCCCGGATTGGACCGATTGCAATTTTATCGCCCGTTCCAGGGTCGGCAGTTCGGGTTGTTTATGGTCAGCTCGGCGCAAAGCGGCAATCCGGCCGAGAATCCGAGCCGGGTCGCTTCCCTCCAGCCAGCGGAGGAGCAGGTCGTTGTAAACCGCCTCCGGCAGGGTATCGTTGCTTTCCAGGCTGCGGGCCAGCTTTTGGGCCGCGGCCCGCTTTTTCCCCTCCTCCAGCAGCATCACCGCCTGATTATTGAGAATTTCCGCTCGATAATCGGCGTGGGGCGGCTCAAAATAGGGGCAGGGAATATTGTAGAGCTTACGGTAGGCCAGGTTGAGATCGTGGCGCAGCTCGGCGAAGGTGCGGTAACGCCGGGCCGAATCGTTGGCGGTACTTCTGAGCAGGGCCACCTGGAGCGGGACCGGAAAGGTGAGTTGGGGGTTGACCGGTTGCGGTTTGCCGGGCCGTTTGCGGTCGAGATAGGGTGGGGTGGAACAGAAGATGCGCCACATGCAGATGCCGAAGGCCCGGATATCTTCGCTGATCAGGGTTGTTAACCGGTTGGGTTCCAACTGCTCGTCAGGGGCGGTCAGGCCGAAGCCGGTCACCTTGAGCAGGGAGTGGGGGGTGATCGTGATGGTGGCTGGACTGAGTCGGCCGTGGATGATTCCCAGCTTGTGGCAATGCTCCAGGCCGTGGCAAAACTGGATCGCCAGGGAGAGCTCGATCCTGGGGTTGTGGCCGCATCTGCCGGCGGCCAGCCGCTGGGCCAGGCTTTCCCCGGCCACTGCTTCGCCGATCAGCACCGGCAGCCGCCGGCTGAAGCGGAGATTGAAGGCGGCGGCCAGATTGGGGTGCATTCCCAGCCGGATCCGCTGTTCGGCTCGGTTGATGATCTGGCGTAAACCGGCTGGGCCGGTCAGCAGTCGGGGGGAAGGGGTTTCCAACTGGGCCCGGAAGGGGCGGGAGAGGTGGCGGCAGTTAAAAAGCATCCCACCATCGCCGGCGGGATCGGGTGCTGCCGATTCCACCCGGTAATGCTCCAGCACGATATCATCGGGGCGCCACATTGCCGGAGCCTATTTTTCCAGGCGGGCAATGCTGGCCAGCTGGGCCCGGGCCAGCCGGCCGATGGTGCCTTCCTCATTGGCCGGGTCAAGGCGGATCGCCTCGTTCAGGTGGTGGCTGGCCATGCGGGCATCCCCTTCGTACCAGTGGTAAAGACCGAGATGGTAGTGGCCGGCGGCCCGGTCGCCCAGGTCGGAACGGGCCTGGCCGTAACGGAAATGGAGGCGGGAGTGGTCCGGGGTCATGGTCAGCAGACGCTCGTAGATGGGCAGGGCGGCGGCGAGCTGGCCCAGTTGCTGATAGATCCGGGCCCGGTGGAAAAGGATATAGGGGTTGTCCGGTTCCCGCTTGATCGCTTGGGCCATGTTGCCCAGGGCTGTTTCATGGCGGCCGGCTTCAAATTGGATGATCGCCAGGTCGGCCAGCAGGATGGCCTGTTGGGGGAAGCGGTCGATTACTTTATTGAGCTCGGCGATCGCCTTGTCGTACTGACGCTCCGCCAGATAAACCTGGGAGAGCCCGAAACGGGCCATGAAGACTTCCGGGGCATCGTCGCCGCCGCGCAGGCGGTGCTGCAGGGCCGGCAGCAGCTCCTGGGGGGAACGGGTCAGGGCAAAGATCCGCTGGCGGACTCGATGGAACTGGAACTCGAAATCGGCATCGCTCAGCCGCGGCTGGGGCCGGGTGGGCAGCCCTTCCATGTGGAGGCGATCCTCGATATAGGAGAGCCGCTGTTCCGGCTCGGGGTGGGTCAATAGGTAGGGGGGCAACTGGGCCCGGCGAAAGCGGCTGATGTTGCGCATTTTGCGCAGCATTCCCAGCATTTCTGCCGGGTCGCGGCCCATCTCATGCATCCACTTCCAGGCCAGCCGGTCGGCCTCCTCTTCATCCTGGCGGCTGAACTGGAGGGCCGCGGTGGCGCCCCCGGCCAGGGAGCCGGCCACCACCGCCTCACCCAGGGCGCTGCCCCCACCCAGGATCATACCGGCCAGGGCCAGGGCGGTGGCCCCCAGGTTGATCCGTTGCATCTTGTCGGTCCGGTCGGCGTAGTGACGGCTGGCGGCATGCCCCACCTCATGGGCCATGACGCTGAGCAGTTCCCCTTCGCTGTCGCTGGCCTCGATGAGGCCGGAATGGATAAAGATCAGCCCAGAGGGGGCGGCAAAGGCGTTGAACTCCCGGTTGTTGATGACAAAGAAGTGGTAATTGAAGGGTTGGGGGCCGGCCACGTCCAGCACCTCCTTGCCCAGGGCCCGGATATAGGTGCTGATATCCGGTTCGTCGAGCAGCTTGAACTCCTTGCGGATCAGGACGAGCAGCCGTTCACCCAGCTCCCGCTCGTCCTGGATGCTCACGGCCTGGGCCGGCATGGGCTGGATAACGGCCAGGATCAACAGGCAGAGCAGGGCGGGGGCGCGTTTGATACGCCCAAGCAGGTTCTGCATGGTGGCATGAAAAAAGTCGGTCATGGAAAATAGTTGCCGGTTTGCGGAGAAAGCGGTTTTTGGTTCAATCAAGAGACACCGTTTGGCCCTAAAAGTTGCGCTGCTCCGTATGATACCGATGAAGCGGCCAAAATGCCATAACTTGTTGGCCTTTATTGCAATTCCGGAAGGATACGGTATCTTTGGCCGATGCTCAAAGAACTATGGATCAACAATCTTGCCCTGATCGAGGAGCTGCGGCTCAGCCTGGGGCCGGGGCTGATCGTCCTGACCGGGGAAACCGGGGCGGGTAAATCGATCATTTTGCAGGCCATCCACCTGCTGGCCGGGGGCCGGGCCTCGGGGGACTGGGTGCGGAGCGGGGCCGACCAGGCCACGGTGGAGGCCTTTTTTGAATTTGATCCCGATCATGACGAACTGCTCAAGGTGTTGGCGGTGGCGGGGGTGCTGGCCGCCGAAGACCAGCCCGCCTCCGGGGAGGCCGGCGAACTGATCGTCAAGCGGGTGATCGGCGCCAAGGGCAAGAGCCGTTTTTACCTCAACGGCTCCATGGCCACCGCCGCCACCGTCGGCGGCATTGTCGAGCATCTGCTCAGCGTGGCCAGCCAGCACGACCATCAGCAGTTGCTCCAGGCCCGCTATCACCTGGACTGCATCGATGCCGCCGGCGATTTGCTGGAGCAGCGCCGGACCTTCAGCGCCCGTTTCGAGCAGTGGCAGGAGGTTAAGGCCCGGTTGCATGAGCTGCGGAGCCGGGAGCAGGACAAGGAGCAGCGGCGCGATTTTTTAAGTTTTCAGTGCCAGGAGATTGCCGAGATCGCCCCGGCAGTGGGCGAAGATCAGCGGCTGCTCGATGAGCGGGACCGGCTGAAGGCCTCCGACAGCCTGATCGCCCTGGGCCAGCACTGTTACTCCGACCTGGCCGGCAAGATCAACGGCCCCCTGGCCCTGGTGCGCAAAAACCTGGAGCAGATGGCGACCCTGGATGAGGGGGTGGCCAAGTTGGCCGAGGAGGTGGCGGGGGCCTCTTTTATCCTGGAAGAGGCCCAGCTTGAGATCTCCCGCTATTTGCAGGAACTGCCCAGCGACCAGGCCCGGCTCGACCAGGTCACCGCCCGCATCGACCAGCTGCAGCGGCTGAAGCGCAAGTATGGCCCCACCATTGACGAGGTGCTGCGTTTTGCCGAGGAGGCCGGCCGGGAGCTGGAGAACCTGGAAAATCTGGAGGTTGCCTTAAACGAGCTGGAACGGGAGCAGGCGGAGCTGGAGACGGAACTGGTCTTGCTGGCCGGCCAGCTCTCCGCCGCCCGCCGGCAGGTGGCCGATGATTTCAGCCAACGGGTGGGACGGGAGCTGGCCTCCCTGGCCCTGGAACAGGCCCGCTTCGCGGTGGAGATGCCGGTGGTCGGCGATCTTGAACGTCTGACCCGTCTGGGTTGGGACCGGCCCGAATTTGTTTTTTCCGCCAATCCCGGCGAACCCCTGAAAGCGGTGGCCAAGGTGGCTTCGGGAGGGGAGCTTTCCCGCCTGATGCTGGCCCTCAAATCGATTCTGGCCCGGCAGGACAAGGTGGAGAGCGTGATTTTCGACGAGGTGGACGCCGGGATCAGCGGCAAAACCGCCGAGTCGGTGGCCCGCAAAATCCGGGAACTGGCCGGCCATCATCAGGTCCTTTGCATCACCCACCTGCCCCAGATTGCCGCCGGGGCCGATGATCATTACGTGGTACGGAAAAAAAGCAGCGGCGAGCGCACCGTCACCGAGGTGGTGGGTCTGGCCGAAGAGGAACGACCCGCCGAATTGGCCCGGATGCTGGCCGGTGACGAGGTTACCGCCAAAACCATGGAGTACGCCAGCGAACTGCTGGCCAGCAAGAGGAATAGATCCCGATGACCACCGCCCTGGCCCTATACTCCGGCGGCCTGGATAGCACCCTGGCCTGCCGCCTGATCATGGAGCAGGGGGTCCGGGTGGTGGCGGTCAAGTTCGTCACCCCCTTTTTCGGCGCGGCCCTGCTGGCCGATCCTGAAGCCTATCGGGCCGAGGTTCGGCGGCGCTACGGAATCGAGGTGATGCTGCGGGATCTCACCGAACCCTATCTGCGGATGCTGGCGGCCCCAGCCCACGGCTACGGCAAGAACTTCAACCCCTGTGTTGACTGCAAGGTCCTGCTGATGGGCGAGGCCCGGCGGATGTTGGCGGAACTTGACGCCTCCTTCCTGATCTCCGGTGAGGTTCTGGGCCAGCGGCCCATGTCCCAGCGCCGTGATACCCTGCGGGTAATTGAACGGGACAGCGGCTGTGATGATCTGCTGCTCCGCCCCCTGAGCGCCCGCCATTTGCCCCCCACCCGGCCGGAACGGGAAGGGTTGGTGGACCGGGAGCGGCTGCTGGCTTTCCGGGGCCGCAATCGCACGCCCCAGATTGAACTGGCGGCCCGTTTCGGGATTGAGGATTATGAAAGCCCCGGCGGCGGCTGCGTTTTAACCGATCCCAATCTGGCCAAGCGGATCCGGGGGCTTTACGGGGAGGCCGCCCTGGCCGGCAAGATTCCGGCCGCCGCCGACATCCGCCTGCTGCTGGCCGGGCGGGTGCTGCGGCTACCCGGCGGGGCCTGGCTGGTGCTGGGGCGTGATGAGCCGGAAAACGACCGTTTGCAAACCCTGGCCCTGCCCTCCGACTGGCTCCTCAACCTGCGGGATGATCCCGGGCCCACCGCCGTTTTGCGCCGCCCCAGCACCCCGGCGGCCCCGGCCGACTCCCGGGGACAGGAGGAACGGGACCTGGCCGCCGCCGCCGCCCTGGTCTTGCGCTATGCCGGCAAGAGCTGCCGCGCCAAGGGCCGGGCCGTGGTAACGGCCGAAACAGCGGGACGGGAGCGGGAGTTGACCACTGCCCCCATGGCCGACGAAATTTTCGCCGACTGGCGCCACTAGGGTTAACCGGATCGATTGTGACCGCCAAGCCAACTCCCCACGAGCCTGACCCGGAGCAGGATGACCAGGGTTATTCCGCCCCCCTGGGTCATTATCTCTGGAAGATTTTCCCCTTTGTCGCCCCCTACAAGGTGCGGATCGGCATCGGCCTGGTCCTCAATGCCCTGGCCCGTCTTTTCGATCTGCTGCCCCTGGTCCTGATCGGCTGGGTGGTGGATGCCATCGCCGCCCGGGGGGCCGGCGAAACCTCTTCGACCATCTTTGTCTGGTTCGGTCTGGCGGTATTGGGCACCTTTCTGGCCCTGGCGGTTTTCCAGAGTATCAGCGACTACTGCCTGGATTCCATGGCCCAGGAGGTGCGCCACGACCTGCGGATGGCGGTCTATGCCCGGATGCAGACCCTGGATGCCGGTTTCTTCGAGGAGCGGCAAACCGGGGATCTGCTGGCGGTGGCCTCCAACGACGTGGACAATCTGGAGCATTTCTTCTCCGACATCACCACCAATATTGTTCGGCTGGTGATCACCTTTGTCGGGGTGTACGGCTTTCTCTTCTGGCTGGACTGGCGCCTGGCCCTGCTGTTGATCGCCCCGTTGCCGGTGGCGGTGGTCGCCGTCCGTTTTTTCGCCACCCGGGTTCAACCCCAGTATCGCAAGGCCCGCCGCACGGTGGGGGAGATCAACAGTATCCTGGAAAACAATATCCGGGGCATTGGGGTGATCCAGGCCTTCACCGCCGAGGAGGAGCAGTTGCGGCGGCTCTCCCGCCGTTCCCGGGAGTATGTCGCTGCCGCCATCAGCGCCGCCCGGGAGCGGGCCAAGTTCATTCCCCTGATCTATCTGGTGGCGGGGGTGGCCTTTGCCCTGCTGATCTCGGTGGGGGCCTGGTTGACCGCCACCGAGCACGGCCCCTCATTGGGCAACTTCACCACCTTCGTTCTTTTTGCCGTTCGCCTGGTTTTCCCCCTCTTTATTTTCGGGATGCTGATCAACCAGATTCAGCGCTCGGAGGCCTCGGCCCGCCGCATCTCCCGCCTGCTGACCACCGCCCCCGTGGTGCGGGACCATTCCCAGGCCGAAGAGCTGGCCGGTGCTCCGGCCAGGATCTCTTTGCGTAATGTCGGCTTTGAGTACCGCCCGGGCCGGCTGGTGCTGCGCAAGGTCGGTTTTGAACTGGAGCGGGGGCGGGTATTGGGGATTGTCGGGCCCACCGGGGCGGGTAAGAGTACCCTGGTGAAACTGCTGCTGCGCTACTATGATCCGGCAACGGGGGAGATTCTGGTCAATGGCCGGCCTCTGACCCGGCTCAAGCTGGAGAGTTACCGCCGTCATGTGGGCTACGTTTCCCAGGAGGCCTTTCTCTTTTTCGGCAGCGTCGCGGAAAATATCCGTCTTGGTTCACCCGGAGCCGGGCTGGAAGCGGTGCGGGAGGCGGCCAGGATCGCCGGAGCCGCTGAATTCATCGATCAGTTGCCGGAGCAGTATGACACCATGATCGGAGAACGGGGTCTCAAACTTTCCGGGGGCCAGCGCCAGCGGATCTCCCTGGCCCGGGCGGTCCTGCGCGATCCGGCCCTGATCGTGCTGGATGAGGCCACCTCCGCCGTGGATACCCGGACCGAGGAGCTGATCCAGGCAAACCTGCTCCGCTTCCGCCGGGGTCGGATGACCGTGGCCGTGGCCCACCGCCTCTCCACCATCCGCCATTGCGATGAGATCCTGGTGCTGGTGGACGGAACCATCGCCGAACGGGGCACCCACGAGGCCCTGTTGGCCCGGAGCGGGGTTTACGCCGGCCTCTGGCGGGTCCAGAGCGGGGAGAACGGGGAACTATAAGCCGTACTTGTTGATCTTGCTGAGCAGGGTTTTGCGGGTGATGTTGAGGCGGCGGGAGGTCTCACTGCGGTTGCCCCCGGTCTCCTCCAGGGTTTTTTGCAGGACCATCTTTTCCGCCTCCTCCAGGGAAGCCGGGGTGGGGGCGGTGGGGGTATCGCTCTCCCGGTTGCCGGGGCGGCGCAGGCTCAGCGGCAGGCTCTGTTCATCCAGGTAATCGCCGCGCATCAGGATTACCCCTCGTTCAATGGCGTTTTCCAACTCCCGGACATTGCCCGGCCAGGGATGATCGCGCAGCATGGCCATGGCCCCCGGGGTGATCCCCTCCACCCGGCGGCGGTTGCGGGCGGCGAACTTTTCCACGAAATGGGCGGCCAGCGGGGGGATATCCTCGGGCCGCTCCCGCAGGGGCGGCACCGGCATGGTGACCACGTTGAGCCGGTAGAAAAGGTCTTCGCGGAACTTGCCCTCCTCCACCGCTTCCTCCAGAACCCGGTTGCTGGCCGCGATCACCCTGACATCCACCTTGATGGTCTCCTGGCCCCCCACCCGCTGGATCTCGTGCTCCTGCAACACCCGCAGCAGCTTGGCCTGCATGGCCGGCGAGGTTTCGCTGATCTCATCCAGAAAGATGGTGCCGCCGTCGGCCTGGCGGAATTTGCCCTCCCGGCGGCGGTCGGCCCCGGTGAAGGCCCCTTTTTCATGGCCGAAAAGTTCCGATTCCAGCAGGCTTTCCACCAGGGCGGCGCAGTTGACCTTGATAAAGGGGCCATCCTTGCGGGCGCTGTTGCGGTGCAGGGCGGTGGCCACCAGCTCCTTGCCGGTGCCCGATTCGCCGCTGATCAGGACCGTGGCCTCGGTGGGGGCCACATAGAAGATCATCTCCAGCAGCTCCCGCATGGGCGCCGACTGGCCGATGATACCGGCGGTGTCCAGGTCGGCCATGGTCTCGCCATTGTGTTGCAGGCGGGATTCCTCCACCTGGCGGTGATCCAGGGCCTTGGCCAGGGTCAGGCGCAACCGTTCGAAATCCAGGGGCTTGGTCAGGTAGTCCCGGGCTCCGGCCTTGATCGCCGCCACCGCCGAATCGATGGAGGAGTAGGCGGTCATGATCACCACCGGGATTGCCGGGTTGTGGGTCTGGATGCGGCCCAGGGCCTCCATGCCGTCCATCCGGGCCATCCGGACATCCATCAGGATGGCATCGAAGGGTTGCTGTCGTACCGCCTCCACGGCGGCCAGCCCGTCGGCGGCCTCCTCGGTCTGCCAGCCCCATTGGGCCAGCATGGCCCGCAGCATGTAGCGATGGGGGGCATCGTCATCCACCACCAGGATCTTTACCGGTTCTTTTTTGCTCTGCATCCCGTTTTATTATCATCTCTCAAGGGAAATTGCCACTGGAGCATTTGGGCTGATTAGGGTAAACCTTAAACACTGTATAAATTGTCAAGATTAGCGAATAGTGGGAGTAGTGGATGAAAATTTTGATTACCGAGGATGATTTTATCGCCCGCAAACTGCTGGTGCGGCAACTTTCCACCATAGCCGAGGTGGATGTGGCGGTGAACGGTAAGGAGGCGGTGACGGCGGCCCACCTGGCCCTGAACGAGGGCGCCCATTACGACCTGATCTGCCTGGATGTGATGATGCCCGATCTCGATGGAATCAGGGCCCTGCGGGCGATTCGTCAACTGGAGGAGAAACTTGGCCTGAGCGGGGATGATCGCTCCCGGATCTTCATGACCACCGGCCTGTCGGAAAAGGGCAAGGTGCTGGAAGCCGCTCGCTCCGGCTGCGATGCCTATCTGATCAAACCGATAACCAAGGCCCGAATTTTGGAAGAGATGGTCAAGGTGGGGCTTGTGCCCCCGGAGATGGCGCAGTAGGAGGGTCGTGATTTCGCGGCTCGCCGGGAAATTGCCACTGGCGAAATCGGGCGATTTAGGGTAAAGGGGTGGGAGTCTTTGCACGACAAAAAGCCAACGTAGCTCAGTCGGTAGAGCAACTGATTCGTAATCAGTAGGTCAGCGGTTCGATTCCGCTCGTTGGCTCCAGAAAAACAAGGGGTTAACCGGCGGGCCGCCATCGCGGCCCGCCTTTGGTTTTTTGGCCCCGTTCAATCAGCCCTGTTCTTGAAACGCCTCCTCAAACCCGCCAGCCCAAAGAGACCCGAGCCGAAAAGAAGCATGGTGGTTGGTTCCGGAATGGGATTGGGGGCTTCCACGTCGATGTAAAAGTTGTCCATTCCGAAGCAATAGGCATTTTCGCTCCAGATGGTGAAGTAGGAAATGCCGGTAAAGTTGGCATCCATCCAGTTTCTGACAACCCCATCCCCCAAGGCCCCATAGTAGGTGTAATTAACCCCCCAGTCCGATGGCGCCAGCAGGAGATCATATCCCTGGTCGTTGCTGATGAAGGATCTTTCGGTGCCGCTTGCCAGACTGCCGCCGATGATGGTGTTGGAGGTCATGTCCACATAGGTAAGGTCGAAGAGTTCGCCGTCAACCCGGGAGAACTTGATGGTGATGTCGGAGAAATCGTGGGCATGGATTACGCTGTCGTTCCAGCCGCCGGTGCCCCCGGCCGGCGAGTTGTTGTAGTAGTCGCCGATGGTGCCGTAGCCGCCGAGGAAATCGACCCGCATGTCACCTTCGATGTAGTAGTCCACGATGCCGTTCCAGAGCCCGGTGTCGGTTGTGACCACTGAGGTGCCGTTGTTGAGGTAGGCGGTGCCGCCGGTGAAGGTGATGATTGCGGAGTTGGCTAAGCTGGCGACTCCAATGATTGGGAATAAAGCGGTGATGGCGATCGGTCCTAATCTTTTCATCCTTTCTCCTCCCCTAAGTTTAAGTGGCAAGTAAAAAAATGTTCGAAAGCGGATACCGTGCTCGTTACAAACCTAAAAGCAATATTCATACCCATCTTTGCTCGACAATAATTGCTTGAAATTATTGAGTTAAACAAGATCAGCTCAAGCTGAAAAATATAGGTGTTTTCCGGAAATCGGGGCTTGGTTTAATCTAATTTATCGTTATGATAAGATATCTTTGATTTTTCGTGAGTTCTGAAATCGGGAATCATCAGGATAAACTGATGGAGAGAGGTGATGGTCGGGAAAATTGAACCTGCCGCCCGCCGCCTGGCCGCCGGGGAACGGGCTCGGCGAGCCGCCGCTGCCCGGGAGCGGTTGCGGGCCTGCGATCTTTGTCCCCGCCGCTGCGGAGTCAATCGCCTGGCCGGTGAGCGAGGCTTCTGCCGCACCGGCGACCGGGCGGTGGTGGCCAGTTACGCCCCCCACTTCGGGGAGGAGGAGCCCCTGGTGGGGCGGGGCGGGTCCGGCACCATCTTTTTCGCCAACTGCAACCTGGGCTGCGTCTTCTGCCAGAATTACGAGATCAGCCACCTGGGCGAGGGCCGGGAGGTGGATGACACCCAACTGGCGGGGATGATGCTGGCCCTCCAGGAGCAGGGCTGCGTCAACATCAACCTGGTGACCCCCAGCCATGTGGTGCCCCAGATGCTGGCGGCCCTGGTGATGGCCTGCCGGTGGGGCCTGAGTCTGCCCCTGGTTTACAACACCAGCTCCTATGATGGCCTGGCCACCCTGAAGCTGCTGGATGGGGTGGTGGATATCTATCTGGCCGATTTCAAATACTGGAATCCGCCAAGCGCCCAGCGGTTGCTCCAGGCCCGGAATTATCCCCCATGCGCCCGGGCGGCGCTCAAGGAGATGCACCGTCAGGTGGGTGATCTGCAACTTGACGACCAGGGCCTGGCTCGCCGGGGCCTGTTGTTGCGCCACCTGGTGATGCCCGAGGGCCTGGCCGACAGCGCCGAAATTTTCAACTTCCTGGCTCGGGAGATCTCGCCCGATACCTACGTGAATATCATGGAGCAGTACCGCCCCTGCGGCCAGGCCTTCAAATTCCCCCCCATCGATCGCCCCCTGGACCAAGCTGAATATGCAGAAGCCCTGGAGCTGGCCCGCGCCGCCGGCCTCCACCGCTTCGACGAGCGCGCCGCCACCCGCCTGCTGCGTCGGTTGTTGCAGGAGTAAACACAAGGGAAAATATGGGGCCGACTTTACTTGTAATTATCTTTTGTTATGAGTAATTACATCACATAAATCACAGGCTGCCCCGAACCCGGGGTTAATCCAGCCATTTTCACGGGGATCACCAATCTCGCATGGATCATGGGCGGGCAAAACCTCACACGGCAGCGTATCCAGAGGGGCATAAATACCCCCCGCTTGATGATGTTGATAGAGGTCGGAGTTTTGCCCCGCGCTGCTTATCCATTGATCTTGAAGTGGGGAAAAAGAGCGGGCGGATTAATAGTTTTGCCGCGGTACGGGGTGATACGGCCGAAGCCTTTGTTTTTCGCGGAGATAATTTGCCCCGGGCTCTGGCCGATCTCGACGGGTTCGCCGCCGGCGCCACCTTTCTGTTGGGCCACAACCTGATCGCTTTCGATCTTCCTTGTCTCCTCGCCGCCGCCCCCAATCTCAAGCTCCTTAAGCTGCCGGTGGTGGATACCCTGCGCCTCAACCCCCTGGCCTTTCCCCGCAATCCCTACCATCACCTGGTAAAACATTATCAGGATGGACAGTTGCGGCGGGGAAGGCTTAATGATCCGGAGTTGGACGCGCGACTGACCATTGACCTGTTCCGGGATCAGTGGAGAACATTTCAGACTCTCCGCAAATCGGCTCCGGAGCTCCTGGCGGCCTGGCACTGGTTGACGGGCACCGGCGAGTTTGCAGCCGGATTCAATGCCCTGTTTGCGACCCTGCGGCAGAATCCCCGGCCGGCCGATTCCGAGGCCAGGGCGCTGATTGCCGATTATCTGTCCGACAAGGCCTGCCTCCCCGCCAGCCGAAAAATTCTGACCGCACCCGACAAGCCGGGCTGGCCCCTGGCCTACACCCTGGCCTGGTTGTCGGTGGCGGGCGGCAATTCGGTGCTGCCGCCCTGGGTCCGGCATCAGTTTCCGGAAACCGGCGCCCTGGTGCGTCAGTTGCGGGACACCGCCTGCGATGATCCCGATTGCCCCGTAAGCGACCACGGGGCACCGCATCTTGCGGCGATCGGGTCGGCTCACGTACTGGCGTACGCATCGCCGCCCCGCTTACCGCAACCTGCGGCACCCCGTGGTCGCTTGCCTTGTGGCCCCCTTGATCGCTTACATTGCTCCTGGTGCCGCGAGCGCCATGATGCCAAAAAAGAGCTGGCCCGCTGGTTTGGTTTTTCGGACTTCCGTCCGGAACCCAAGAATGCCGATGGCTTCCCCTTACAGCAGGTGATCGTTGAGGCGGCCATGCGGGGCGAGCACCAGCTGGGTATTTTGCCCACCGGGGCCGGAAAATCGCTGTGCTACCAGATCCCCGCCCTCTCGCGTTATGACAAATCCGGTTCCCTGACCCTGGTGATTTCACCCTTGGTGGCCCTGATGGCCGACCAGGTTGCCGGTCTCGAGGCGCGGGGTATTACCTCCTGTGCCGCCTTAAACGGTCTGCTCTCCATGCCGGAGCGGGCCGAGGTGCTGGGCCGGGTGCGATTGGGCGATGTGGGAATCCTGATCGTTTCGCCGGAACAGCTGCGCAACCGGGCGTTTCGCAAAATTTTCGACCAGCGCGAGATCGGCGGCTGGGTGTTGGATGAGGCCCACTGCCTCTCTAAATGGGGACAGGATTTCCGCCCCGATTATCGTTATGTGGGGCGGTTTATCAAAGAGCAGGCCAGGGGCCGGGAACAGGCCAAAGGCCGGCCGATTCCTCCGGTGCTCTGTCTTACCGCCACGGCCAAGCCCGATGTGGTGAGGGACATCCTGGGCCACTTCCGCGACAAAGTAGGGATCGAGCTTGCCCTTTATGACGGGGGCGCCAATCGCACCAACCTCGACTTTGCGGTGGTGCCCACCACGCCGGGGGAAAAACTCGCCCATATCCACCAGATTCTGCTGGCCGATCTACCCCCCGACACCCCCGGCGGGGCCATTGTCTATTGTGCCACCCGCCGGCAAAGTGAGGATGTGGCCTCCTTTCTCCGCGAAAAAGAGGTGGCGGCGGAACATTTCCATGCCGGCCTGCCCCCTGAATCCAGGAAAAATGTCCAGGAGCGTTTTATCCGCGGAGAACTGCAGGTTATTTGTGCCACCAACGCCTTCGGCATGGGGATCGATAAGCCGGATGTCAGGCTGGTGATCCATGCCGACATTCCCGGTTCCCTGGAAAATTATCTCCAGGAAGCGGGCCGGGCCGGCCGCGACCGCCGGCAGGCCCGCTGCGTCCTGCTCTACTCGCAGGAGGATGTTGAAAAACAGTTCGGGATGTCCGCCCGTTCGCGGCTTACCCGCCAGGAGATTCACGCGATTTTACGTTCACTGCGGCGGCTGGACAGCAAAAAAAGGTCCGGCGAAGAGGTGGTGGCCACCGCCGGGGAGATCCTGGCCGAGGATGAAGAGGGCCTTTTCGGGCGGGATTCCGCCACCGACGACACCCGGGTCCGCACCGCCGTGGCCTGGCTTGAGGAAGCAGTATTGCTTTCCCGCGAGGAGAATTTCGTCCAGATTTTCCCCTCTTCGCTGCGGGTCGGCTCGGTGGGGGAGGCGGCGCAAAAGCTGGCTAAAAAGCCGCTTAATGACGAGTACCGGAAAAAATTGCTGGCCCTGGTGGAAGTTCTGGTGGATGCGGACCCGGACGAGGGGATTTCCACCGACGAACTAATGGGAGTCTCCGGCCTGAGCTCCGAGGGGGTGCGCCATGCCCTCCACGATCTGGAGCAACTGGGGATCGCCGGCAATGAGACGGTTCTGACCGCCTTTGTCCATGCCGGAGTGGCGCAATCCTCAAAAAACCGACTGGCTGAAGCGGTGGCTCTGGAGCTTGCCCTGATCGAGGAGATGCAACTGGCGGCAGCGGAAATGGGCAAGGGCGACTCCTCGGTTCTCCATCTTCGCCATGCCACCCAGCGCCTGAAAGATGCCGGCCATAAGTACGCTCTGCCGGAAAAACTCTGGCGCCTGCTCCGCGGTCTGGCAACCGATGGTCGCCATGAAGGCGGCGGCATCGGCAGTCTCCGGGTGCAGCGGCTGGATATGGAAGCGATCCAGGTCACCCTGCAGCGAGAATGGCCGGACCTGGAAAAAACCGCCCGGCTGCGGCAACAGGCGGCCAGCCTGCTGCTGGAGCATCTGCTTGCCGGTTTGCCGCCGGGCGCCCGGGGCACCGATCTTTTGGCGGAAACCACCCTGGGCAAGCTCCTGGCCTCACTTACCGGCAACATCGTGATCAGGGCCGAGGCCAAGGATCCTCCCCGCCTGCTGGACCGGGCGCTCCTCTGGCTGCACGAGCAGGAGGTGATCAGGCTCAATAAAGGGATGGCGGTGTTCCGCCCGGCGATGACCATCCGCCTCGAGCCGGTCCGGCGCGGATTCGCTAAAGCTGATTTCATGCCCCTGAAGCTGCATTATGATGAGAAGGTGGTGCAGATCCATGTCATGGTGGAGTACGCCCAGCTCGGCCTCAAGGCCATGCTTGATGCTCTGCGGCTGGCCATGGACTACTTCAGTCTGCGCCGCGAGGAGTTCCTGCAGCGCTGGCTGCCCGACCGGGAACAGGAACTGTTGCGGCAGACCACCCCGGAATCCTGGCAGGCCATTGTTGAACAGCTCCATAACCCGGTTCAGCAGCGCATCGTCGCCGATGACCGGGAACAGACCAATGTTCTGGTGCTGGCCGGCCCCGGTTCGGGCAAAACCCGGGTGCTGGTCCATCGCATCGCCTACCTGGTCCGGGTCAAACGGGAAAACCCCCGCGGAATCCTGGCGCTGGCCTACAACCGCCATGCCGCGGTGGAGATCCGCCGTCGACTTGGCGAGCTGATCGGCAACGACGCCAGGGGGGTGACCGTGCTCACCTGCCACGCCCTGGCCATGCGGCTTACCGGCGCCAGTTTTGCCGACCGGGGGGGAACCATCGCCGCCGAGGAATTCAAGGCCATCCTGCAGCAGGCGGTGGCCCTGCTCCAGGGCGCGAACCTGCCCCCGGAAGAGGCCGGGGAGCAGCGGGACCGGCTGCTGGCCGGCTTTCGCTGGATCCTGGTGGATGAATATCAGGATATCGGGCCGGAGCAGTATGAGCTGATCTCCGCCCTGGCCGGCCGCACTATCCAGGATGAGGATCGTCGGCTCAGCCTCTTTGCGGTGGGCGACGACGACCAGAACATCTACGCCTTCGACGGTGCCTCGGTGGAGTTTATCCGCCGCTTTAGCGAGGATTATGCGGCCAAACCGGTCTATCTTACCGAAAATTATCGCTCCACCTCCCATATCATCACTGCCGCCAATCTGCTCATCCAGGCCGCCGCCCGGCGGATGAAGGAAAAGCACCCCATCACCATTAATCGGGCCAGGCGTACCCAGCCGGCCGGCGGGATTTGGCAGCACCTGGACCCGGTCGGCGGCGGTCGGGTCCAGGTGCTGCCGGCCGGCCGCAATCCGGCCGAGCAGGCCCTGGCGGTGATGACCGAACTGCAACGCCTGGCCGCCCTCGACCCAGACTGGAATTGGGCCCAAACCGCGGTGATCGCCCGGGAGTGGAAGTTCCTGGAGCCGGTGCGCTGTTTCTGCGAACTGCATGATATCCCCGTTCAGATGGCCGCCGAGGAGAGCTGTCACCTCTGGCGCCTGCGGGAAACCCAAGCCCTGATCGCCTGGTTGCGCGGCCGGAAAAGCAAGCTGGTAACCGCCGGCGAGATGGGAGAGTGGCTGGCGACCAATCACTGTGGACCCTGGTGGGAACTACTGCGGGAAGCGGTGGAGGAATATGATCTGGAAACCCACGGTTCCGAGCTGCCAACTGATCATTTTGTGGAATGGCTGGTCGAATGGGGGCGGGATCTTCGCCGCCGCCAGCACGGTTTGCTGCTGCTGACGGCCCACCGGGCCAAGGGGCTGGAGTTCGCCAACGTGGCGGTGCTGGACGGCGGCTGGGAGAGGGCGGGCCGCAACGAAGATCGCGATGCCCCCCGTCGCCTCTATTATGTGGCGATGACCAGGGCGCAAAGAAATCTGGTTCTGGCCCGCTGCGACAGCGGCAATCACCTGCTGGACAACCTCCCCGATTCTTTCAGCATAATCCGCCGGACCCCGCCGGAGCTGCCGTCGGCCGGTCCGGAACTGAACCGGCAATATCGGCGGCTCACCCTGCGGGAGGTTGACCTCGGCTTCGCCGGCAGCTATCCCGCCCGCCATCCGGTCCATAAGAGTATCGCCGCCCTGGTTCCCGGCGACCCCATTCAGCTCCGGGAGGAAAAGGATTGCCGGCAGCTCTTCGACCGCCGGAACAACCCGGTCGGCCGACTTTCCCGGGCCTTTACCCCGCCACCCAACATGCGCCTGGTAACAGCCCGGGTGGCGGCGATCATGGTCCGGCAGCGCAAGGAGAGCGAACCCAAGTACCTTGACCGTATCCGTTGCGAAAGCTGGGAACTGGTGCTGCCGGAGCTGGTGTACGAAGAGTTGTGATGTTTAACTTGACAACGAAAGGAATATCCCTTACTTTTTTTGCAAAACAAACGAAGGAGTAACGCCATGCCAGCCATTCACCAAGTCGCCACCATTACCGCCAAGGGGCAGATTACCTTACCTAAACCGATCCGACAGGCGCTGGGGGTGGATTTCGGCGGCAAAGTCGCCTTTGATCTGGTCGGTTCCCGGGTGGTGGTCAGCCGGGCTGAAGCCGATCCCCATGAGGATCCGGCCATCGCCGGCTTTCTCTCCTTGCTGGAGAAGGAGATCCGGGCCGGCAAAAACCTTGCCGCGCTGCCTGACGATCTGGCCCGCTCCCTGCTCGCAGCCACCGGGCGTCCCGTCGACTTGGAGGAAGAGATCACGGGCGATGTGAACCTGTGATGCAGCGCCACGGCTGGAACCTGCTATTTCACACCTGCCTGGTTGAGCAGTTGCGGAAACTTGAGGCCGCTGTCGTCCGCGCCAAGGATAATGACCCCGCCGGGTTTACTTCCAACGCCAACGTGCGGCTGTTCAACACCCTGGCTCACTTGATCATGGACGCAATCCCCGGTGATCCCGGCCACGAGAAATATCGTCAGGGCAACACTTTGGGACCGTCCTTCCGGCATTGGCGCCGGGCCAAAATCGGCCGACGCTTCCGCTTGTTTTTCCGCTTTGATTCCATCGCCAGGATCATCATTTTTGCCTGGGTCAACGACCAGCACACCCTCCGTTCTTCGGGCAGCAAAACCGATCCTTACGCCGTCTTCCAGAAAATGCTGCAACGCGGCAATCCTCCGGATGACTGGGAAGCCTTGATGACGGCAAGCAAGAGCGATTGGAAGTAGGGGCCGCCGAATTGATACGACTGCGCCGGGCGCCTGGTGGCGGCCCGGGTGGCGGCGATCATGGTCCGGCAGCGCAAGGAGAGCGAACCCAAGTACCTTGACCGTATCCGTTGCGAAAGCTGGGAGCTGGTGCTGCCGGAGCTGGTGTACGAAGAGTTGTGATGTCGCCGATTCCGGCCTGCACCACGTGCCAGGGCGTTTCCCTTGCAATTTGATAATAGCATTGATATAATTCCAGGCAAAACCAACAATATTCGTCTGGAGTGCCGCTATCATGCCCCAATACCTTGCTCGCCACCTGGAGACGGTTTTCAGCGATTACCGTCGCTATTTCAAGGTGGTGCTCGTCACCGGCGCCCGCCAGGTCGGCAAAAGCACCATGCTCCGGCATCTTTTACCCGAGATCCGCTCCTTTGTTTTCGACCCGGTTCAGGATTTGTACGGCGCTCGCCGGGACCCCGATCTCTTCCTGGACAGCAACCCGCCCCCCCTGATTCTCGATGAAGTGCAGTTCGCTCCGGAGCTGCTGCCGGCCCTTAAGCGCCGGGTGGACCAGGAGAAGCAACCGGGCCGTTATTTCCTGTCCGGTTCACAGAACCTGGCCATGTTGCGGTCGGTGGCGGAAAGCCTGGCCGGCCGGGTGGGGATTATAAATCTTGAAGGGATGACCCCCTTTGAACTGGCCGGCAAGCCGGAAAGCGCCTGGCTGGAACACTATCTCAGCCATCCGGAAAGTCTGGCGGCGGCGTTGACCGCCGAATCTTCTTCCCGCCGCGAATTGCCCGACCTGATGACCACCCTCTGGCGCGGCTCCCTGCCGGGCCTGCTGGAACTGCCCGATTCCCTGGTCCCCGGTTATTTTAGATCCTATATTCAGACCTATGTCGAGCGGGATGTCCGGTTGCTGGAAAACATCCGGGAACTGGCCGCCTTTGATCGCTTTCTGGGGCTGAGCGCCGCCCTGAGCGCCCGGGAGATCAACGCCTCCCAACTGGGCCGGGAGGTGGGAATCACCCCGGCCAGTTCCCGGCGCTGGCTGGACCTGTTGACTCACACTTTTCAATGGCTGGAGATCTTTCCCTACCACGGCAACACGATCAAAAGGGTCAGCGGCAAACGCAAAGGCTACTGGCGGGACACCGGCCTGGCCTGCTATCTGCAAAGAATCTCCTCCCCCCAGGCCCTGGCCGTCAGCCCGCTGCTGGGACCGCTGTTCGAAACCTGGCAGGTCAATACGATCCATCGCATGGCCCAGCAACTTCCGACTCCGCCCCAACTTTACCGCTGGCGCACGGCGGGGGGCGCCGAGGTGGACCTGATCCTGGAACGGGACGGCCGGCTGTTCCCCCTGGAATTCAAAGTCAAAAGCCACCCCGGCCTGAACGATACCCGCGGCCTGCGGGCCTTCCGGGAAACCTACGGAACCGATAAAGTGGCTCCGGCCATCCTGGTCCACGCCGGCCACGAAACCTATCAACTCGACCGCCATACCCTGGCGATCCCGTGGAACGCTCAGTTAGGATGAAACCTGGTTTGCCGCCCTGGTTTGCCGCCGACATACCACCCCCCGAGGGGCATACGGTGGTGGACGCCGCCCATATTATCCCCTGGCGAAAAAGCCACAACGATGATATCCGCAACGGCCTGGCCCTGTGCAAGCTCTGTCATTGGGCGTTCGATCATGGCATGATGGGGGTTACCGATGCTTTTGCCATCATCGTGCCGGAGCGGGTGGCCGCCGCCCCCAACGCCCCCGGCTTCCTCACCGCCTTGAGTGGCCGCCCCATTATTCCCCCCGCCGACCCGGACCTGCGCCCAGCCCTGGAAAACTTCGCCGCCCACCGCCAGGAATGGCGGTTGTAGTCCGATGCTGATGGATTGCCGCCACGCTGCACTGCCTTATTTTCCCAAGCTGCGGATCGCCTGCGGCTACTTCAGGGCCAGCCGAGCCGATGCCGAGGAATACCGCATCCGTGGCCCCGTCCGAGGTAAGCTGAACCCGACTCGCCACTTCATCGCTAAAACGGAGGGAAACTCCATGAAAGGCGGCAAAAAAACCATCCGGGACGGCGATTACCTGCTGCTTGAACATACCACCCCGACTAGCGTCGGCTCCAACAGCAGCCAGATTATGGCCGTTGAACGCCAGGAAGCCGATGGAAGCATATGTTCTTTTGATCGCTTGAAGGTGATTCTGGAGCCGCATGAACTGGCCGTGCTTGAGCCAGGGCGACGTTGAAAAAAACAGTTGGATGAAGAAAAATAGCGTTACCCTGACACTGGCTGACAGGGTAGGTGTGGTAGGGTGACCGGCGAAGGAACCGGCCAAGAATAAACTGTCGGTTGGATGAAGACCGTTCAGCGTGTGGATAAACCAAGTAAAAACAGGTGGTAGGTGTTCGGTTAAAAGGTGCTGTCCAAGACTAAATGGCGTTGTAGAGAGTATACACCAGAGACGAATTGGTAATGACGGTATCCAGCGACTGTGTTACTTTTGCACGATCTCTGATCTCGCCAACCCTTTCCTTGCTGGCCGGATTTTAACTGTTATTCTTTGGTGCTTTAGACCAGCAAATAGTAACCAGGATTTGCCATGAAAAACCTCTTCCAGGCCTGTATCCCACGGCAAGCCGTTCTTGATGGCACCGCAGACTTTGTCGTCAATCTTGCCGATCTGCCACGGCTCACCGAAGCCGAAGCGCGGGAATTTCTTGATTCCAACGTCCTTACTTCGGGCATGGAGATGCTCCTTTCCCAGGCTTTTGCCCGCCTGGCGGGGGTTGGTTCGGCCAGCGGCATCTACAAGCTGTCGGAGTCAATGGGTGGCGGCAAAACCCAGAGCATGATTGTGGCCGGTATCGTGGCTCGTTTTCC